>NZ_BAAAPC010000010.1:0-97956 GCF_039530945.1 Nocardiopsis rhodophaea | reverse complement strand
GAAAGCGCCCCCCCCCGCCCTCACGGGGCGGCCGCTTCGCTTCTTCGGTTGCTGTCGGGGAGACCAGCCGAAGGGGCACAACTGTTCGGTCGGCACCCCCGAGACCAACATGAGACGGCACGTCACAAGGGTGGGGTCCCGCGATCGCGGGACCCCACCCTGTCGTTTCTACCGTCGTCGGCGCTACGCCGTTAGGCGGCGCCGCCCTTGGGCTCGCCGTGGCACTTCTTGTACTTCTTGCCCGACCCGCAGGGGCACTGCGCGTTGCGCCCGGTCCCGGCGTAGGGCTTGTCGGAGCTGGCGGCCTCGGTGTGCTTCTCCACGCCGCCGGTCTCATTGGGGGCGGTGTACTGCAGGTGGCTGGGGCGGTTCGCACCGAAGCCGGGGACGACGACGTCCTCGGGTGCGGCCTCGGCTTCGGCCGGTTCTTCGGCGGCCTCCGCTTCCTCCTCGGCCCCCTGGGTCAGCGCCGTTCCTGTGGCAGCGGCCGTGGCGGCCGCCCCGGCCGGAGTCACCTCGCTGGAGGAACGATCCTTGACCTGGACCTCGACGTTGAACAGGTAGCCGACCGACTCCTCCTTGATGCCTTCGAGCATCTCCTGGAACATGTCGTAGCCCTCCCGCTGGTACTCGATCAGCGGGTTGCGCTGCGCCATGGCACGCAGGCCGATGCCCTCCTGGAGGTAGTCCATCTCGTAGAGATGCTCGCGCCACTTGCGGTCCATGACCTGGAGGATCACCCGGCGCTCGACCTCGCGCATGGTCTCCTCGCCGATCTCCTCCTCGCGGCGCCGGTAGGCCTCCTGGGCGTCCTCCCGGACCCGGTGGATGATGACGTCCGGGGTGAGTGTCCCCAGGTCGCCGCCGTTCTCCTCGATGAGCTCGTCGACGGTGAAGCCGACGGGGTAGACCTGCTTGAACGCCTTCCACAGCTTGTCGAGGTCCCAGTCCTCAGGGTCGCCCTCGGATGTGGCGAGGCGGACGTAGCCCTCCAGGACGTCGTCCATCATCGCCTCGACCTGCTCGCGCAGGTCGGCGCCTTCAAGGACCTTGCGGCGCTCGGCGTAGATCACCTGGCGCTGGCGGTTGAGGACCTCGTCGTACTTCAGGACGTTCTTGCGGATCTCGAAGTTCTGCTGCTCGACCTGGGACTGCGCCGACTGGATCGCCTTGGTGACCACACCTGACTCGATCGGCTGATCCTCGGGGATGTTCAGCCGCTCCATGATGATCTCGACCCGGGCGCTGTTGAACAGGCGCATCAGGTCGTCCTGGAGGGAGAGGTAGAAGCGCGACAGCCCGGGGTCGCCCTGGCGGCCCGAGCGCCCGCGCAGCTGGTTGTCGATGCGCCGCGACTCGTGGCGCTCGGTGCCGAGCACGTAGAGCCCGCCGACATCGACGACCTGCTGGTGCTCCTCCTCGAACTCCTTCTTGGCCTTCTCCAGCGCCTCCGGCCAGGCCTCCTCGTACTCCTCGGGGGTCTCCAGCGGCTGCAGACCGCGTGCCTGGAGCTCCTCGTCGGCGATGAAGTCGGGGTTACCACCGAGCATGATGTCGGTGCCGCGGCCGGCCATGTTGGTGGCGACCGTGACGGCACCGAGCTTCCCGGCCCGCGCGATGATCGACGCCTCACGCGCGTGGTTCTTCGCGTTGAGGACGTCGTGGGGAATGCCCTCGCGCTTGAGCATCTTCGACAGCAGCTCGGACTTCTCGACGCTCGTCGTGCCCACGAGGACCGGCTGGCCCTCCTTGTGGCGCTCGGCGATGTCCTCGACGACCGCCTCGAACTTGGCCTCTTCGGTCTTGTAGACGACGTCGCGGTCGTCCTTGCGGATCATCGGCTTGTTCGTCGGGATCGGGACGACGCCGATCTGGTAGGTCTGGCTGAACTCCGCCGCCTCGGTCGCGGCGGTACCGGTCATGCCCGAGAGCTTCTCGTACATGCGGAAGTAGTTCTGCAGGGTGACCTTGGCGAGCGTCTGGTTCTCGTCCTTGATCCGCACCTTCTCCTTGGCCTCGATGGCCTGGTGCATGCCCTCGTTGTAGCGGCGGCCGCGCAGCACACGCCCGGTGAACTCGTCGACGATGAGCACTTCGCCGTCCTTGACGATGTACTCCTTGTCGCGGCGGTAGAGCTCCTTGGCCTTCAGCGAGTTGTTCAGGAAGCTGATGAGCGGGGTGTTGACCGACTCGTACAGGTTCTCGATGCCGAGCCAGTCCTCGACCTTCGCCACACCGGACTCGGTAATGCCGACGGTGCGCTTCTTCTCGTCGACCTCGTAGTCGGTGTCGCGGCGCAGGCGGGGAGCGATCTTGGCGAACTCCGCGTACCAGCGGGAGTTCTGCTCGGCGGGACCGCTGATGATGAGAGGGGTGCGGGCCTCGTCGATGAGGATGGAGTCGACCTCGTCGACGATCGCGAAGTAGTGCTCGCGCTGGACGGTGTCGTCCAGCGACAGCGCCATGTTGTCGCGCAGGTAGTCGAACCCGAACTCGTTGTTGGTGCCGTAGGTGATGTCGGCCTGGTAGGCCGCGCGCCGCGCCTCGTTGGAGATGTCCGGCGCGATCACGCCGACTTCCAGGCCGAGGAACTGGTGGATCCGGCCCATGTTCTCGGCGTCGCGCTTGGCCAGGTAGTCGTTGGGGGTGACGATGTGGACGCCCCGGCCGGCCAGCGCGTTGAGGTACACCGCCAGCGCCGACGTCAGGGTCTTGCCCTCACCGGTCTTCATCTCGGCGATGTTGCCGAAGTGCAGGGCGGCGCCACCCATCAGCTGCACATCGAAGGGCCGCTGCCCCAGCGTACGCTTGGCGACCTCCCGCACCGTGGCGAACGCCTCGGGCAGCAGGTCGTCGAGCGATTCGCCGTCTTTGTAGCGCTCGCGGTACTCGTCGGTGAGCTCGCGCAGCTCGGCGTCGCTGAGGTCGACGAAGTCGTCCTCGATCGAGTTGATCTGGTCCTTCAGCTTCTTGAGCTTGCGCAGGATCTTTCCTTCACCTGCGCGGAGGACCTTATCGAGTATGCCTGGCACTTCTAATGCGCTCCTCGCAGATCATGGCCCGCCATGTGCGTTGGGGCGGATCGGATCCTTTACCCGCAGCCTTCCACTGTAGGCAAGCCTATTCCCTCAACGACACTTTGTGCGTCCGTGCCGTGGCCGCTACGGGTCCTCTGCCGCGTTTAGCCCTCACCGGGGGAGGTTATGCACCGATGGAAAGGATCCGCGGGGATCTGTGATCTGTCCAGCGTGGGGGGACCGCCATGGCAGACAACATGCAGTCGCAGCCCTACATCCGTGGCTACCAGGGCGAAGGCGGGGTCTGGACCGATACCGGCAGCCACCGCGGCCGCCCGGGGTCGTGGGTGGCGGTGGCCTTCATCGCCGTCGGTTTCGCCCTGGGCGGACTGTCGATCGTGCTGGGCATGTCCTGGTGGCTGCTGGGGGCGGGGGTCGCCCTCATGCTCATCGGCGCGGTCCTGAGCCTGGTCACCGACATCTTCACCGACGTCGTGCTCGACGATCCGCACCGTGAGCCGGAGGAGCCGCACGAGACCCCTCTGCACAAGATCAAGCAGCGCGACCGCGAGCTGGCCGCCGGCGACGAGGCGTGAGGGTACCGTCGGCGATCGTCCCACCAGCCTCAGTAATGTGCCGCGGCGGGCAACCGCCCGCCGCGGCACATCATGTTTTCCGCAATCCTTCGAGGGTCAGTCCATCAGGCGCAGTACGCCGTAGTTGAAGCCTCGCCGACGGTAGACGACGCTCGGCGCGTCTTTCTGCTCGTCGTGGAACAGGTAGAAGTCGTGGCCCACGAGCTCCATCTCCATCAGGGCCTGGTCGATACTCATCGGTTTCGCGTGGTGGAACTTCTCCCGGACGACCACCGGGGTGTCTCCCTGGGTGTCGAGCTCCACGAACTCGTCCGAGAACCGGTCAGCCGCGGCGTACTCATCGGAACCGCCGCCACCGGACGCACCCGCCGTCTGGGAGGGGACGGGCGTTCGTGCGGACGCCTGCGCCTCAGCGGGTGCCACGTCGTTGTTCGCGAGGCTGGCGGTGGCCGCGGCCACGGAGACCGGAGCGTGGTTCCCCCGGTGCACCTTCCGGCGGTCGGCCACCTTGCGCAAGCGGGCCTCGATACGGGCCAGCGCCTGGTCGAGGGCGCTGTAGCGGTCATCGGCCGACGCTTCGCTTCGGATCACCGGACCGCTGGAGTGGATGGTCAGCTCAACCCGTTCGCGCTGGTCGGCGAGGCGCGGGTTGCGCTCCTTGGACACCTCCACATCGACGCTCATGCCTTTTTTCTCCCACTTGGAGAGCTTGCTCAGCTTGTTCTCGACGTGCTGCCGGAACTTGTCGCTGACACTTGTGCGTCGACCCTTGACGATGATGTCCACAAGACCCCCTTCGTCGCGTTGGTCATCTCTTCAGCGATGACCAGGCTGTGTCATACCGCCCCCCGCTTTTCGCGGCGGGCTTCGCGCTACGCGCCCCTCCTCTCCGCCATCCCCTCAGGGATGACAGCTTGGTCTGGATCTCCGTATACCCACAAGATCCCGGGTATTCACCCCGTCGAAGGTTGGTAATTGACCAGGTCAGAGCCGAGAAACTCACACGCGATTTTCACCTTGGCCGGGCGGCGCCGCGCCGCCGGGGGAATCAGAGGAGAGCATCCATCGGCCCTCCGCAGGCCGCTGCTGTCGGCGCGGTCGTGTCATAGCCCCGGAAACATGGAGGGCACACCAGGTAGGGACATGCCACCCGCCCGGCCGACCTGGTCTTCGTCCCCACATCCGCCTGCTGAGGGTTCCGCCGCGCTCATGTGCGACTACTGCCCTTCTCCCGCTCCCAAGGGACATCCGGACCCTCTGCGGGGCAGGACTTACCTCTAAGGCGCACCGTGATCGGTCGACGAAAAGTCGCCTTACGTGGGCCGTTTCGCCTGCGCCTGGCATCGGCTTGCCGGACCCGCGCCCCGACACAGGGACGTCGTGTCCAGCGCAACCACGGACCCGGACGGGTGCCATGTCAAGAACGCTAGCCCGAGTTCGCTCGGATGTCAGGTGCTGACATCGGAGCGATTGCGGGTACCAGCGTTCCCCAGCCCCCCGAAATTCACGAAAGTCGGAAGAAACCCGACCGGAGTAAAAACTTCTCAGCTCCACTCCGCGTCCGGGCGGGGGCACCCTCCGGCCGTCATCGAGGCTACCCGCGTTCGGTGAGCACAGCGGCCGCCGCCACCCGCACCCCCGCGGCGCGCAGCGCCCGGGTGGCTTCGGCCAGCGTGGCGCCGGTGGTCACGACATCGTCCACCACGACCACCGCCGACCCGGTGAGAGAGCGAACGGCGCGCGGGCGGACGGCCAGCGCGCCGTGGAGGTTCGCCCACCGCCGCGAACGGTCGAGCCCCACCTGGTCGGCCACCCGCCGGCGGTGCAGCAGCGCCCGCACATGGCGAACCGTGGGATCCGGGCACGCGGACCCTATGGCGTGGGGCGGGTGAGCCGAGCGTGAGCGGGACCGCCGGGGAGGTCCGCGGTCCGACGACGGCGAGTGCGCCGGCGGCGCTCCCCGGCCCAGCTCCTCGGCCGCGGCGCGGGCCAGCAGCGCCACCGGATCGAACCCGCGGCGGCGCAGGGCCGCCGTCCGCGCCGGGACCGGAACCAGCGCGACCGCGCCCCGCACGGACGCGGCCTCGGCCACCGCGCGCGCCAGCCGCCGCCCCAGCGGCGCGGCCAGCGCCCGGACCCCACCGTCCTTGAACCGCAGCAGCAGGTCGCGACCGCGCCCCGCGTAGGGACCCGCCGCCCAGACCGGCGGGCACCCCGGCCGGGCGGAACAGCGCCACGGGCGGCGGTCGAGCGCGTCGGCGCACGTCGCGCACACCAGCGCCCCGGAGTGCCCGCACCCGGCGCAGCGCTCACCCAGGACGAGGTCGACCAACGAGGACAGGACAGCGGGACAGGAGACGGGCCTCATATCCGCAGGTTCGCCCCGTCCCGCGGCCCGCCGCAACGGCACCGCGCCGCCTGTGGACGGCGGGGATCAGCCGGGGTAGACCGGGTTGGCGCCGTCGGCCACGCGCTGCCAGCTGATGCGGTCCCCGGTCATCATGATCTGGCCGTCCTCGGTGCCGCACATCAGCGGTTGTCCGGGCGCGGCGGTGATGCTCTTCATGTCGGTCCCGGAGGGCGCTCCGGCGCTGGTGGTGTCCGTGCTGCCGTCCAGCGACACCAGGAACGCCTGGTTCGCTCCGCGCGCCCGCTGCCCGACGACGGCGAGCTGGTCACCGCCCCGCCAAGAGACGTCCTCGACCGTGGACAACTCCTGCGCGAGCGGGAGGAACGCGCCCACGGCCGACTTCTGATCGCCGTGGATCACCCGGCCCACGAACAGCTGCCCGGTGGCGTCCTTGCCCTCCGAGGTGATGACGGCCACCCGACTGCCGTCACGGGAGACGCGCAGCCGCGTGACCTCGCGCCCGCGCAGCGCCGGTGCGTCGACTTCCACCGGGTCGGTGCCGCCGCGCAGCATCCAGACCTTGGTGCCGGGACGCTTCGGCTCGTCGTCCGCGCCGTCCTCGCCGGAGGAGGTGTCGTCCGTGTCGTCCTTGCTGCCCGTATCGCTCTTGTCGTCCTTCTTGTCGTCCTTCTTCTTCCCGTCTCCCTTTTTCCCGTCTCCGCCGACGCTCTCGACGACCCAGAGGTTGCCGTAGCGGTCCCAGGACAGGGAGGTGTACTTTCCGCCGGACATCAGCGTGCCGAAGTCGGCGCCCTCGGTCACATCGGCGGCGACGACCCGGCCGCCCCCGGCCTCAATACCGGCGACACGGCGCTGGTCGAGGGAGACCGCGTGCTGCTCCAGCGGGGTGTCGCCGACTCCGGCGGCGCCCTTGAGCCGTGATTCGGCGTGCTTATCGTCCATACCCGTGTCCGTCAGCGACCACAGCTGGCCATTGCGGCTGAAGTAGGCCCTCAGGTCGGTTTCGCCGGCGACACCGCCGGGGTTGACCGGGTTCCAGTACCTGTCGTTGGACTGCAGGTTCTCGTCGGCCTCGCCGGGGAAGTCCACCTCTTCGCCGTTGATGCGCAGGGTGAACCCCTCCACCTGCGGCAGCTGCTTGAGGGTCCACGCCAGCTGCGCCCCCATGCCGAACTCGTCGCCCCCGGTGTCCCCGCGCAGCTCGACGATGACCTTGCCCGAATCGAACGCCACATCGGCCTCGGCGTCCTCGGGAAAAGCGGAGACGACGGCCGGTGCGAGCCAGTCGGTGGGGCCGTCGACCAGCGCCTTCACCAGCCGCCTGGCCCGCCGGTCGCTGCGCAGCGGGAGGAACACCGGGTCGGGGACCAGGGAGCTGTGGTCGAGGTTGTAGTAGTAGAGGTTGAGCGGACGGTACAGTCGCTCCACGTCCTGCTCGCCGAGGAGCAGTTTGTCGGGCAGGTCGGCGATCCGCCACTCGCCCTCGTCGTTCTTGGCGAGCTCGAACGTGACGTCGATCATCTGGCCCTGCGCGGCCGGCAGGTACTGGCCGCTCTGGTCGAGCGTGGCGATCTGCGGGCTGCGCACCCGCACCTTGGCCGTGGTGCCGTCGCCCGGGGAGTCGACGGACAGAGAGACCGCGTCCATGTCGTCGTAGACGAGGACGGCGCCCGTGTCCGACCACTCCTCGCGGCGCTCCGGCATCAGGTACTCGCGTGCGGCCTTGTGATGGTCCTCGACGCTGCGCAGGTCGCTGAGGAAGCCGCGGACCAGGCCCTCCTCACCCACGCCCTTCTGCGGGCCGGCGGGCAGCATCCGCACGAAGTTCTCGTAAAAATCGCCCGATTCGTCGTTGCGTCCCGCGCCCTCGACCACAGGTCCGCCGGTGGGTACCGTGGCGCAGGAGGACAGCACGACCGCCAGCAGCGCACTCCAGGCCGCGGCGCGGAGGCGTCTCGAACGGACGGTCATGGCTTCTCCCCAATCTCCGAGGGCCGCGCCGGGGCCGATTCAGCGTCGGCCGCGGTGCTGACCTGGCCGTAACCGGCGCGTCGGCGCCCCAGCGCCATCTCGGGCGGGGCGAGTGGCAGCGGGGAACCGCGCAGCTCCTGCCCGGCCTTGCGGGGCAGGGAGAGGCGGAACTGCGATCCCTTGCCGGGCATACCCCAGGCCTGCAGCCAGCCGCCGTGCAGCTGCGCGTCCTCCTTGGCGATGGCCAGCCCGAGCCCGGTGCCGCCGGTGGTACGGGCCCGCGCCGGATCGGCCCGCCAGAACCGGTCGAAGCACAGGTGCTCCTCGCCCTCCTTGAGGCCCACGCCGAAGTCGCGCACGGCGACCGCCACCGCGTCGCGGTCGCCCACCGCGGTGACGATGACGTCCTTGCCCTCGCTGTGCTCAATGGCGTTCACGACGAGGTTGCGCAGGATGCGGTTGATCCGACGGGCGTCGAACTCCGCGTAGCAGGGTTCGGCCGGGAGCCGCAGTACGACCTTGATGCCGCGCTTCTCGGCGATGTGCTCGGCGTCGCCGACGGACTTCATCACGGCGTCGCGGATGTCTATGGACTCGATGGAGAGCGTCGCAGCCCCGGCGTCGTGCCTGCTGATCTCCAGGAGATCGGCGAGGAGTTCCTCGAACCGCTCCAGCTGGCCCTGCAGCAGCTCCACCGAGCGGGTCTGGGTGGGCTCAAGGTCCTCGCGGTCGTCGAAGAGAAGGTCGCCGGCCATGCGGATCGTGGTCAGCGGGGTGCGCAGCTCGTGGGAGACATCGGAGACAAACTGGCGCTGCAGCTTGGACAGCTCCTCCAGTTCGTGGATCTTCTCCTGCAGGTTGCCCGCCATGTCGTTGAAGGACATGGCCAGTCGCGCGAGGTCGTCCTCGCCGCGTACCTTCATGCGTTCGGAAAGGTCGCCTGAGGCGAGGCGCTCGGCGGATCCGGCCGCCATCCGCACGGGGATGACCACCTGCCGGGTAACGGCGAACGCGATCACCGCAAGCAGGATGACCATCGCGGTGGCCACCAGGATCACGGTGTGCTGCACCAGGTCGAGCATCTGCTGCTCGTGGTCGAGCGGAAAGAGGTAGTAGAGCTCGTAGACGTGGGAGAGCTGCGCTCCGACGGCCAGTCCCGGCTCACGCCCCTCGTCGCTGACGATCTCGGTGTAGCGCATGTACTGGGTGTCGAGCTCGTCGCTGTCGCGCACCCGCTCGCGCAGGGGTTCGGGGATACTCTCCGGCTTGACCGTCGCCGACCCGGAGAGGCCGCCGATGGTCGGCAGGATGACGATCTCGTAGAGGCCGGTGGTTCCGCTGCGCTGTCTGAGGTCCGTGGCGATCTGCAGGAGCTGCGAGTCGGGGTCGATGGACTGCAGCTCGCCGTCCTGCATCGCGCTGGTCGCGGTCTGCAGGCCGACCTTGTGGTAGTTGAGCGCCGCCTGTTCCTTGGCTTCCAGCAGCCCCGATTTGACCTGGTCGATCAGGACGATTCCGAGCCCCGCGGTGACCAGCGCGGACAGCACCAGGGTGGTGGTGACCACGCGCAGCTCCAGCGAGCGCCGCCAGCGGGTGTGCACGCCGCGCACCAGGCCGCGGGCCGCGCGCTGGGCGGCGAGATAACCGCGCAGCAGGAGGTCGAGCGCCTGCTGCCAACGCGACAGCACGGCGTCCTCGCCCTCTGGCGGGTCCGCCGCGTGTGCGCCGTTGGTGCTGCTGCTCGTCACGTGTCGGGTCTCGGTCGAATCAGGCGGTCCCCGCCTTGTACCCGACGCCGCGGACGGTCACCACGACCTCCGGGTGCTCGGGGTCCTTCTCGATCTTGGCGCGGAGCCGCTGGACGTGGACGTTCACCAGACGGGTGTCGGCCGCGTGGCGGTAGCCCCAGACCTGTTCGAGCAGGACTTCGCGGGTGAACACCTGGCGCGGCTTGCGTGCCAGGGCCACGAGCAGGTCGAACTCCAGCGGGGTGAGGCTGATGGGCTCGCCGTCGCGGCGGACCGCGTGTCCGGCGACGTCGATGGTGATGTCACCGATCTGGAGCACCTCGGGCGCCGGCTCCTCGGTGCGGCGGAGCCGGACCCGGACGCGGGCGACCAGTTCCTTGGGCTTGAACGGCTTGACGATGTAGTCGTCGGCCCCGGACTCCAGGCCGAGGACGACGTCAACGGTGTCGCTCTTCGCTGTGAGCATCACGATCGGGACACCGGATTCCGCACGGATCTGCCGGCAGACGTCGATACCGTCCGCGCCGGGCAGCATGAGGTCCAGCAGGACGAGATCCGGCTTGGTCTCGCGGAACGCCTCCAGTGCCTTGTCGCCGTCGTGAACGAACGACGGTTCGAAGCCTTCGCCTCTGAGGACGATGCCCAACATTTCAGCGAGAGCGAGGTCGTCGTCGACGACCAGTACGCGTCCCTTCATCGATGTACCCGGCGCCCAACGCGCATCCCGGCGGGATGCGGCGCCCGGCGCCTTCTCCTTTCTGGACACTCAAGCGGCACTGATCTTTGCGAGTCTTTGCGAGCTCTACTGCCAGGGTCCCTGTGCGGGAGTCGTCGTGGTGCGGTGCACCTGCGGCCGGACTCCCCACCCAACCTTGCCATCTCCTGGCTCGGCTTGGCGTCCGGTCGCCCGGGATCGGCCGCCCCGGGGGCGATCTTCGTTATTTATGCTTGCGTCACGGCGGCGACACGGGTTCCCCCATGGGGAACACCCTGCCGTCGGACCCGCCACCCCGTCCAGAGCACCTGCTCACCGAGCGTATGCGACTTGGTCGGTTGATAACCGAAAGCATACAAAAAGAATAAAGGGTATCGGCGGTCCAATTCCCGGCGAACGACCACGCAACAGCGGGAACGCCCAATAGGCGGCCGATCTGGCATAGCGTGGATGGCGCCACGTAAGATGCGCGCCACCGCGGCCGCAGAACCAGCGCGGAACCAGCGACGACGGAGGAACGAGGGACCATGTCGCACGAGGACGGCCAGCCCTGGGAGACGCCAAGGTCGTCTCCCGCAAACGACGGGGCACCACCGGTTCCTCCGGACCCCTCCGCACCCGCCCAACAGGGCTGGACGGCACCCGGCGGCCCCCCGGAATGGGCCCCCTCCGCACCCGCGCCGGGAGCGGGTCACCCGCAGGGCCAGCCGGGTTGGGCGCCGCCCGGCGGTCCGCCGCCCGCCCCGCACCCCGGGTGGGCCGCGCCCGGCGGCCCGGGGCCCGGCGGAGCGTCCGGAGGTGGCCACGGCGTCGGCGGACCCGGATACCCACCGCCCTACGGCATGGCCGGTTCCGGACCGTATCCCGCCGCTCCCCCGGCGCCGATTCCGGGCGTCGTCGCACTGCGCCCGCTCACACTGGGCGACATCTTCAACGGCGCGTTCGGCTATGTCCGGCACAACCCCGCGACGGTACTCGGGCTGGCCGTCATCGTCGTCGCGATCTCCAGCATCCTGAGCGCCATCGGGATGAGCGGCTACTTCTCCGACTACGGCAGCGCGATCGACGCCCTCGCGGCCGATCCGACAGCCAACGCCGACACCCTGCCCATCGCCCCGTGGACCCTGTTCGCCATGTACGGGGGCGCGCTCCTCTCCTATATCGGCCAGGTGGTGCTCACCGGGCTGCTGGCCGCCGTCGTCGGCCTGGCGGTTATCGGCCGCAAGCTCACCATGGGCGAGGCGTGGCAGGCGGTGCGCGGCCGGATGGGCGCGGTGCTGCTGGTCGCTCTGCTGCTCTTCCTCATCGGCCTGGGCTGGACCGTGCTCCTCACCGTTGTCCTCATCGCCGCGGCCGTGCTCGGCTTCGCCGCCGATCAGCCCCTCGTGGCCCTCGCGGTGTTCCTCGTCGGCCTCGCCGCGGTCGCGGCGCTGGCCGTGTGGGTCTGGGTGCGCACATCGCTGGCCATGCCCGTGGCCGTCCTGGAGCGGCTGGGGCCGGGCCAGTCCCTGGCGCGCTCCTGGCGGCTCACCCGCGGCAGCTGGTGGCGGGTCTTCGGCATCCTGCTGCTCTCCGCGCTGGTCGCGGCGCTGGTGTCCGGCATCCTCTCCACGCCGTTCTCGCTGGTCGGAATGGTCGCGGCGATTACCGCCCCCGGCGCGGCCTGGGTCTATGTGGTGGGCGGTACCACGTCATTCGTGGGGACCGTCATCGCCGGCGCGCTCACCGTCCCGTTCGTCGTCGGGGTCACCACGCTCCTCTACGTCGACCTGCGCATGCGCCGCGAGGGCCTGGACCTCAGGCTGCAGGCCGCGGCGCAGTCCGGGCAGATGGTCGACGCCAGCATCTACCTGCCCGACCCCGCGTCGGCCGGCGGCGCCTATCCCGGCCCCTACCCTGGCCCCTATCCCGGCCCGCCCTCCGGCGGAGTCCCCGGAGCCCCGGCTTGACCGGCGCGCTCACGGGTACCGCGGCCGTGCTCGCCGCGGCCGCCGAGGTCTCCCGTGAGGAAGGGTCCCGCCTCGCCCGGGAGGAGCTGGCCAAGAAGATCTACGGCGAGGCCGAGCCCACCCTGCTCGACATCATCTGGGAAAGGGTGACCGACTGGCTCTCGGAGTTGGCCGGCCGGATGGAGGCGGCCATGCCCGGCGGGTGGTGGGTGCTGGGGCCGGTGCTCGCCGTTCTCGCCGTGGTGGCCATCGGCCTGATCATCTACGCGCGTCCGGCGCGCAGATCCCGGCGAACCGCCCGTATCGACACCACCGCACCACTGACCGCGGCCGACCACCGAACCGCGGCCGAGCGCCACGCCGCGGCCGGGGACTACGCCGCGGCCATCCGGGAGCGCCTCCGAGCGGTCACCCGCGCCCTGGAAGACCGCGCCATCATCACCCCCCGTCCCGGGCGCACCGCGACCGAGCTGGCCACTGAGGCCTCCGAAGCGCTGCCAGGCCGGCGCGAGGACCTGTTCGGCGCGGCCCGGGTGTTCAACGACGTCGCCTACGGCGAGCGCCCGGCCACCGCCGACGGCTACCGACAGCTCCGGGAACTGGACGAGCGGCTGGCCGCGACCCGCCCGATGGACCAGAACAGGGAGGCGGAGCCGACCCGATGAGCACCACCACCGCTCCCCCGCCGCCCGCCGCCCCGTCCCCGGGCGGCTCGACCGCCACATCGGTCGGCCCCGGCACACTGTGGCGCAAGGCGCGCGGCCCCCTCGCGTTCCTCGGCGCGCTCGTGGTGCTCGCGGTCCTGCTCTCCCTGGGTGCCGAGACAACCCGCTCCGGCCCGCTGGAACCGAACAACCCCGGCCCCGAAGGGTCCCGGGCGCTGATCGAGATCATGCGCCAGCGCGGCACCGGCGTCACCATCGCGCGCGACACCACCACGGCGGTCACGGCGGCGCGCCCCGACACGTTGCTGGTCGTGGCCTCCTCACACCGGCTGCTGCCCGAAGAACTCGAACGCCTCGCCGACACCCCCGGCGACCTGCTGCTGGTGCTGCCCACCACGGGCGCCATGGAGGAGCTCGCGCCTGGGGTCCGGACGAGCGGCGACACCGACGAGCGCACCCTGGCCGCCGCGTGCGACCTGCCCGCGGCACGCGCCGCGGGCTCGGCCGACACCGGCGGCGAGCTGTACGCGGTGGGCGGCGACGGTGCGACCACCTGCTACCCGGACCAAGGCGGCGACGCACTGGTGCAGGTGCCCCGGGACGGCGGGGTGACGACCGTGCTCGGCTCCAGCGGCCCGCTGACCAACGATCGACTGGACCGGGAGGGCAACGCCGCGCTGGCCCTGAACCTCGTCGGCGACCGCGACGTCGTGTGGTTCCTGCCGGAGGTACCGGCCGCGAGCGGGGAGAAGGACATCTGGGCGCTGCTTCCACGCTCGTTCTACCTCGCGGTGGTGCCGCTGGGCGCCGCGCTGCTCCTGCTGGCGGTGTGGCGGGGCCGCCGCCTGGGTCCGCTGGTCGCCGAGCGGCTGCCGGTGGTGGTGCGGGCGTCGGAGACCACCGAAGGACGCGCGCGGCTGTACGCGGCACGGCGGGCACGCGACCGCGCGGCCGGTTCGCTGCGCTCGGGACTCATCGGCCGGATGCGCCCGGCTCTCGGGCTTGGGGCGGACTCCGCGCCGGATGCGGTCGTCGAGGCCGTGGCCGTGCGCAGCGGGGACGATCCGGCTCGGGTGCGCGCACTGCTGTACGGTCCGGAGAGTGGGCCGGATGACGACCCGCACACCGCCGACGACGCGGCGCTGGTCCGGCTCGCCGACGAGCTCGACGCACTCGAAAAACGCCTGCGGTGACGGGGAGCTCGCCGCGGACGTGCCAAGGTCCGCGCCGGGTACCGAGCCGACCCAACGGAGATTGCAGAGAGGTACTTCAGACGTGACCGCCTTCACCGACCAGGGGCAGCCCTCCGGGCAGCCGTCCACCGAGCAGGCGCGGGCGGCGCTGACCGCGCTGCGCCACGAGGTCTCCAAGGCCGTCGTCGGCCAGGAGGAGACCGTGACCGGCCTCGTCGTGGCGCTGCTGTGCCGCGGCCACGTGCTGATGGAGGGGGTGCCCGGCGTCGCCAAGACGCTGCTGGTCCGGGCCGTCTCCGCCGGGCTCTCGCTGGACCACAAGCGCGTCCAGTTCACCCCCGACCTCATGCCCGGTGACGTCACCGGGTCGCTCGTCTACGACGCGCGCACCGCCAAGTTCGAGTTCCACGACGGGCCGGTCTTCACCAACCTCTTCCTGGCCGACGAGATCAACCGGACGCCGCCCAAGACGCAGGCAGCACTGCTGGAGGCGATGGAGGAGCGGCAGGTGACGGTGGAGGGCAAGCCCATGGCGCTGCCCGACCCGTTCGTCGTGGCCGCGACGCAGAACCCGGTGGAGTACGAGGGCACCTACCCGCTGCCGGAGGCGCAGCTCGACCGGTTCCTGCTCAAGCTCGTGGTTCCGCTGCCGCAGCGCGACCACGAGGTGGAGATGCTGGGCCGCCACGCCACCGGCTTCGACCCCAGCGACCTGGACGCGGCCGGGCTGCGGCCGGTGGCAGGGGCCGCCGAGCTGCGCGCCGCCCGCGCGGCGGTCGCCACCACCACCGTCGCCCCGGAGGTGCTCAGCTACATCGTCGACGTGTGCCGCGCCACCCGCCGCTCCCCCTCCCTGCAGCTGGGCGCCTCCCCGCGCGGGGCCACGGCCCTGCTGCGCACCAGCCGGGCCTGGGCCTGGCTGTCTGGGCGCGACTACGTCACCCCGGACGACGTGAAGGCCCTGGCCAAGGCCACCCTGCGGCACCGCGTGGCGCTGCGCCCGGAGGCCGAGCTGGAGGGCGCCACCGCTGACGGCGTCCTGGACGGTGTGCTGGCCTCGGTCGAGGTCCCGCGCTAGCGCGCCTCGCCCACCGCTGCGGCACGAACTGCGAGAAACACGGAATCACGGGGTAAGGACCAATGGCGATCACAGGCCGGGCGGTATTCGCCGCGTTCGCGGGCACGCTCGTGGTGCTCATCGCGGGGTCGGCCGGCCTCTGGGTGCTGTGGACGGTCCTGGCGGTCCTCGCCGCGCTGATCGCGGCGGACCTGCTGCTCGCGCCGAGCCCGCGCCGCGTCACCTTCGAGCGCGAGGGCGACACGTCCATTCGGCTGGGCGAATCCGCCACGGTCAGCCTGGTGGTGGCCAACCCCGCCGCCCGGACGCTGCGCGGGCCGCTGCGTGACGCGTGGGCGCCCAGCGCCGACGCCCGGCCGCGCACGCACGACGTGGTGATCCCCGCCGGGGAGCGGCGCCGGGTCAGCACGGTCCTCACGCCGCGGCGGCGCGGCGACCAGCGGGCCGCCGGCGTCACCCTGCGCAGCGTGGGTCCCCTGGGAATAGCGGCGCGGCAGTGCACGCACTCCGTGCCGTGGAGCGTGCGCACGCTCCCGCCCTTCCACAGCCGCCGCCACCTGCCGGGGAAGCTCGCGCGCCTGCGCGAGCTGGACGGGCAGCACAGCGCGCTCGTGCGCGGCCAGGGCAGCGAGTTCGACTCGCTGCGCGAGTACGTGCCCGGCGACGACGTGCGCTCCATCGACTGGCGGGCCACGGCGCGCCGCGACAGCGTCGTCGTGCGGACCTGGCGACCCGAGCGCGACCGCAAGATCCTGCTCGTCCTGGACACCAGCCGGACCTCGGCGGGCCGGGTCGGCGACACCCCGCGCCTGGACCACGCCATGGACGCCGCCCTGCTGCTGGCCGCGCTCGCGGCCAAGGCCGGTGACCGGGTGGAGATGCTGGCCTACGACCGCCGCGTCCGCGCGCAGGTCCGCGGCCGGGGACGCGGCAGCACCATGCCGCAGATCGTCCAGGCGATGGCACCGCTGGAGCCGGAGCTGGTGGAGTCCGACCCCACGGGCATGGTCAGCACGATCCTCGGCGGACAGAGCCGGACCCGGCAGTTGGTGGTCCTGCTGACCGACCTGAACGCCACCGCCATGGAGGAGGGCCTGCTGCCCCGGCTGCCCGCCCTGACAGCCCGCCACCTGCTGCTGGTCGCCGCCGTCGGCGACCCCCGCGTCACCGAAATGGCGGCGGGACGGGGCGACGCCCGCAGCGTCTACGAGGCGGCGGCCGCCGAACGCACCCAGGCCGAACGCCGCCGGATCACCGCCGAACTCCGCCGCCACGGTGTCGAAGTCGTCGACGCCGACCCCGAGCACATCGCCCCGGCGCTGGCCGACGCCTACATCGACTTGAAGGCGCAGGGGCGGTTGTAGCGGGGATACCGTGTTTTCGCCCGCATCTCCTCCCACCCCGCACCGCTCGGCCTAGACTTAACCCATGAACGCCGAGAAGGACTACGAAGCCCTGCGCGAGTTAATGGATCGCCTTCCACCGGCGGGCCTACGCCGACTGCGCGCGCTGGCCGAGTCCGACAGTGAAATCGCACAACTTCAGAACGAGGGGGGCGACGACACGCCTCGGCGTTTCCTACCGTTCATCGGGAAATTTGACTCCGGACGCAGTGACATATCCGTTCGTCACCACGAGATCATGCTTGAGGAGTTCGGTCGCCCGGAATGATCGTCACTCTTCTCGATACCGGAGTTCTTTGGGCCGCACTCGATGTCCGCGACACGTATCATCGGACGTCGGCCGATCTGATGGCAACGCTGCCAGGGCGGGTGCTCCTCCCTTCCACGGTGCTGACTGAGACGTCGTGGCATGCGGAGCGGACCCTCGGCCCCAAGGCTGAATCCGAACTTCTTGATTACATCGTGCAGAGCGATATCGAACTCGTCGAGGTCGATCAGGATGACCTGATCTGCGCGTCAAGCATTATCAGGCGGTACGCGTCACTCCGTCTCGGCTTCGTCGACGCCTCGGTTGTCGCCTTAGCCCAGCGGCTGGAGGTCAGCCGTATCGCGAATCTGGATCGTCGGCATTTCACTGTGATCCGCCCGGATCACGTGACGTCATTCACGTTGCTCCCCGAAACGCTCTAGCTCGAAATCGTCAACCGGTGACGGGGGCAGTCTCCGGACGCTCCTCGATGTCGCCGGTCTCGCCTTCCAGGTAGGCCTTGCGGCCCAAGGTGAAGACGTAGGCCAGGAACAACACCTCGGCCACCACACCGATGCCGATGCGCAGCCAGGTGGTGTGCACCCAGCCGGTGACCAGGCCCTCGATGAGGCCGGAGATGAACAGGACGACGATCAGGCCCAGCGCCACCGCGATGGCCGGGCGGGCCTCCTCGCCCAGCGCACGGAGGCGGGGGCGGTGGCCGGGGGAGATGATGGTCCAGCCGAGTTTCAGGCCGACACCGGAGGCGACGAACACGGCGGTCAGTTCGAGCAGGCCGTGCGGGAGGATCAGGCCGAGGAAGATGTCGCCTTTGCCGTGCGCGAACATGAGCCCGCCCATCACGCCCAGGTTCGCGCTGTTCATCGCCAGGACATAGATCACCGGCAGGCCGAGGAAGGCACCGAAGACGATGGCCTGGGCGGCGACCCAGGCGTTGTTGGTCCACACCTGGGCGGCGAAGGAGGCGCCGGGGCTCTCGACGTAGTAGTTGGCGAACTCGTGCTCGACGATCTGGCGGATGTAGTCGGGCGGGCCGAGCGCGGCCATCACCCGGGGGTCGTTGACCACCCACACGGCCAGGACGGTGGCGAAGGCGAGCGAGCCGACGGTCGACCAGATCCACCACCAGCGCAGCCGGTAGACGACCGCGGGGAAGGTGCGGGTGAAGAAGCGGGTAAAGTCGCGCCAGGCGGGGGTGTGCGCACCGGTGATCGCCGAGCGCGCCCGCGCGACCAGGCCGGAGAGCCAGCCGACCAGGGCGGGGTCCTCGCCGGAGGAGCGGACCACGGACAGGTGCGTGCTGGCCTTCTGGTACAGCTCGACAAGTTCGTCGACCTCGGCGCCGGTCAGCTTCCGGCGCCTGCGCAGGAGGCGCTCCAGTCGTTCCCAGTCGGATCGGTGCGCGGCGGCGAAGACGTCGAGTTCCACGCCTGGACTCTACCTATTTCTCCCACTCCACCGGAGACCGGGCCGCCGGGGCCGGGTGCCGCGGAGGGCTGATCGGCGACCGGCGTGCCGAACTCCCCGGGTACTGCCAGACTGGGAGAAGTACGGACACATGCACACCTACGACCAGGAAGAGGCAACGGTGGCGTATCCGGGCGGTGGAGCTACATACGGGCAGACCTCCCTGGTCACCGGGGACGCGGTCGTGCTCGACCTGCGCCCCGCGGGCTTCGCGACGCGGCTCGCCGCGCTGTTCGTCGACATCAGCGTCCAGCTCGCCGCGATCATCGGCCTGAACATCCTCGCCGTGCGGATCGGCGCCGGGGTCGACTCCGCCGCGACCGCCGCCGTGCAGCTCGGGCTGACCGTGCTCATCCTGGTCGGCTACCCGACCGCCTTCGAGACCTTCACCCGCGGCCGATCACTGGGGAAGCTGGCCGTGGGGCTGCGGGTGGTCGGTGTCGACGGCTCGCCCGTGCGCTTCCGCCAGGCGCTGGCGCGGGCGCTGACGGCCGCGGTCGAGATCTGGGCGCTCTTCGGCATCGTGGCCCTGGTCGTCTCGCTGATCAACCGCGACGGGCGCCGCGTCGGCGATTTCCTCGCCGGGACGATGGTGGTCTCGGAGCGCACCCGCCGCAAACGCGACGAGACCATTGAGATGCCGCCGCGACTGGCCGCGTGGGCGGCCAGCGCCCAGCTGTCCGGGCTCGCCTCGGAGACGGCTGCCATGGCCCGCCAGTACGTGCTGCGCTACGACGAGCTCACCGATCAGGCGCGCTACGAGATGGGCGTGCGGATCGCCGACATGGTGGCGGCGTCGGTCGGCCCGCCCCCGCCGCCCGGGACCTCCCCGCCGGAGTACCTGGCGGCCGTCCTCGCCGAGCGCCGCCGCCGCGAGGAGGAGCGGATGGCCGCCCGCCAGGCGGGTGGACCGACGGCCTGATCTCCCCTCGCCCCGTCCGTTGATCTCGGCGATATCGACCAAATAATCGCCGAAATTCGGTCGATATCGCCGAGATCAACGGGCGGACGGGGACTGCACGGGGGCGTCAGACGTGCCAGGAGTGCAGGTACTCCTCCTGGTCCGGGGTGAGGTGGTCGATGCCCACACCCAGCGCGGCCAGTTCCAGGCGGGCCACCTCGGTGTCGATGTCGGCGGGCACTTCCAGCACGCCCGGGGTGAGTGTGTCCCGGTGGCGCGCCAGCCACACGGTCGTCAGCGCCTGCACCGAGAAGGACAGGTCCATCACGGCGGCCGGGTGGCCCTCGGCCGCCCCGAGGTTGACCAGGCGCCCTTCGGCGAGCAGCACGATACGGCGGCCGTCGGCCAGCACGTACTCGTCGGCCTGCGGGCGCACCTCGTGCCGGACCTCGACCGCGAGCGCCTCCAGCGCGTGCAGGTCGATCTCCACGTCGAAGTGGCCGGAGTTGGCCAGCACCGCGCCATCCTTGAGCGAGGCGATGTGCTCGGCCCGGATCACGTCGCGGTTGCCGGTGACCGTCACCACCACGTCGCCGATCGGCGCGGCCTCGTCCATCGGCAGGACGGTGTAGCCCTGCATCACCGCGTCGAGCGCCTTGACCGGGTCGACCTCGGTGACGATGACCCGGGCGCCCATCCCGCGGGCGCGCTCGGCCAGGCCGCGCCCGCAGTAACCGAACCCCGCCACGACGACGGTGCGGCCGGCGAGCATGGCATTGGTGGCCCGCATGATGCCGTCGATGGTGGACTGCCCGGTGCCGTAGCGGTTGTCGAACATCCGCTTGGTGGCGGTGTCGTTGACGGCCACCATCGGCAGGGTGAGGACACCCTCGGCGCGCATCTGGCGCAGCCGGATGACACCGGTCGTGGTCTGCTCGCAGCCGCCGAAGGTCTCGGCGAGTAGCTCCGGCCGCTCCAGGGACGCGATGTTGACGAGGTCGCAGCCGTCGTCCAGCAGCATGTGCGGGCGGTGCTGAAGGACCGCCAGCAGATTGCGGTCGTAGCTTTCGGCGTCCATCCCAGCGCGGGCGTGCACCGTGATGCCGTACTCGGCGACGAGCGCGGCGGCGGTGTCGTCCTGGGTGGACAGCGGGTTGGAGGCGGCCAGCGCGATCTCGGCCCCTCCGGCGCGCAGGGCGCGCAGCAGGTTGGCGGTCTCCGCGGTCACGTGCATGCACGCGGCGATGCGCACGCCGTCCAGGGGGCGCTCGGCGGCGAAGCGGTCGTGCACCTGGCGTAGCGCGGGCATGGCGCGGGCCGCCCATTCCACGCGGCGGACCCCGGCCTGGGCCAGGCCGAGGTCCGCGACGTCATGCTCGGGTAGTGCCATGGTCTATGGCGTGATCGCCGGTATCAGTAGCGGTAGTGGTCGGGCTTGTACGGCCCGGCGACGTCCACGCCGATGTAGGCGGCCTGCTCCTTGGTCAGCTCGGTGAGCTTGACGCCGAGGGCGTCCAGGTGCAGGCGCGCGACCTTCTCGTCGAGGATCTTGGGCAGGGTGTAGACCTCGGTCGGGTACTCGTCGGTCTTGGTGAACAGCTCGATCTGCGCGATGACCTGGTTGGTGAAGCTGTTGGACATCACGAAGCTGGGGTGACCGGTGGCGTTGCCCAGGTTGAGCAGGCGGCCCTCGGACAGCACGAGGACCGTGTGGCCGTCCGGGAACGTCCACTCGTGCACCTGCGGCTTGATCTCGGTCTTCTTGATGCCCGGGATCTTGGCCAGCCCGGCCATGTCGATCTCGTTGTCGAAGTGGCCGACGTTGCCGACAATGGCCTGGTGCTTCATCCGCGACATGTGGTCGGCGGTGATGATGTCGAAGTTGCCGGTGGTGGTGATGACGATGTCGGCGATGTCGACGACGTCGTCGAGGGTCGTCACCTGGTAGCCGTCCATGGCGGCCTGCAGGGCGTTGATCGGGTCGATCTCGGTGACGATCACGCGGGCGCCCTGACCGCGCAGCGCCTCGGCGGAGCCCTTGCCGACGTCGCCGTAGCCGCAGACGACCGCGACCTTGCCCCCGATGAGGACGTCGGTGGCGCGCATAATGCCGTCGGGCAGGGAGTGGCGGATGCCGTACTTGTTGTCGAACTTGCTCTTGGTGACGGAGTCGTTGACGTTGATCGCCGGGAAGAGCAGCTTGCCGTCGCGCTGCATCTCGTAGAGGCGGTGCACGCCGGTGGTGGTCTCCTCCGTCACGCCCTTGATGCGGGACGCGATGTTGGTCCACTTCTTCGGGTCGGCCGCGACACTCTTCTGCAGGAGGGTGAGGAAGACCTTGAACTCGTCGCTGTCGGCGGTGGCGGGGTCGGGGACCGCTCCGGCCGCCTCGAACTCGGCACCCTTGTGCACGAGCATGGTGGCGTCGCCGCCGTCGTCGAGGATCATGTTCGGGCCGTCACCGCCGGGCCAGGTGAGCGCCTGCTCGGTGCACTGCCAGTACTCCTCCAGGGTCTCGCCCTTCCAGGCGAAGACCGGCACGCCCTTGGGGTCGTCCGGGGTGCCGTCGGGCCCGACGACGACCGCGGCGGCCGCGTGGTCCTGGGTGGAGAAGATGTTGCAGCTCACCCAGCGCACCTCAGCGCCCAGCGCGACGAGGGTCTCGATGAGGACGGCGGTCTGCACGGTCATGTGCAGCGAGCCCATGATCTTGGCGCCCGCGAGCGGCTTCGAGGCGCCGAACTCGGCGCGGGTGGCCATCAGGCCGGGCATCTCGTGCTCGGCGAGACGGATCTCCTTGCGACCGAACTCGGCCAGTGACAGGTCGGCGACTTTGAAGTCGAATGACATGCGTGTCCTCACTCCAGACGGGTGGATGCGACCCGAGTCTAGAGGTGCTGGTGTGGTCGATACACGACCCTTGTCGCAATATTGACATTTCATTGTCAGAAATGGCCCCGCGGGGGATACCGTCCGGTTAGAGTCGCTTCCATGGCCGATGTCGACAACCCCCGAGCCGCCCCTCGTTCCGGTGCCGCCCACCCTTCGGAGGGCGCGGGTGCGCCCGCGCCGGGCACGGGTGGTGAGTCCGGTCACGAGCGCATCCCCATCTCCGCCGCGGCCGAGCGGCTCGACACCAGCCCCCGCATGCTGCGCTACCGGGAGAGCCTGGGCCTGCTGCCGGTGACCAAGGAACAGCCCACCGGCCGGGGGCACCGCCACCGCCGGTTCTCCGAGGCCGACCTGCGGACCGTGGCGGTCGGCCTGGAACTGGAGCGGGCCTACGGCATCACCCCTGCGGCTCTGGCCTTCGCCCTGCGCATGCTCTCCGAGCCCACCACCCTGGCCCGGGTCCGCTCGTTCGGCGAACGCCTCGGACGCGTGACGCCACCGCCCGTTCGGGCCATGGACTTCGAGAAGCAGAAGGCCCTGCGCCTGCTGCAGCAGCGCGGAGAGCAAGAGCAGCGCCCGCGCCCCCGATAGAACGGCCCCGACTTCCCCCCTCGCCGCCCCGAGCGTCGGTCATTGGCGACTCAGTCGCGCCACGCGCCGCGGGCCGCCGCTTCGGCCGCGTAGGCTTCGATGTCCTTGGCGGGACGTCCCGTCACGCGTTCCACGACCCAGTTGGGCTCCACATCACCGAGCCCCCGCAGCGCCCGCAACGCGGCGATTTCGGCCGCCGTCACCGCGGGGTCGGCCCCCGCCGCCGCCCGGGCGGCGGCGTAGTCCTCATCGGTTCCCAGAAACCTGACCTCGCGACCGGACGCCCGCGCGATGGTTTCCACGGCTTCGGCAAACGTCAGTGCCCGCGGCCCCATCACCTCATAGCTCCGCCCCGCGTGCCCCTCCTCGGTCAGCGCCGCGACCGCGACGGCGGCGATGTCATCCGCGTCGACGAATCCCTGCCGGACGTCGCCCACCGGCATCACCACCCGCCCCGCCATGATGTCGGGGCGGAAGAAGCCCTCGTCGAAATTCTGGTTGAACCAGTCCGCGCGGACGATGGTCCACTCGACGCCGGAGTTGCGCACCGTGCGCTCGGCCGCCATCAGCCGCTCATCACCCAGGGCCTCGATGTTCCGGCTGGAGAGCAGGACGATGCGCTCGACCCCGCGCTCCACGGCACGGGCGACGAACGCCGGGTCGATCGGCAGCCCGTCCGGCGCCATGAGGTACATGCCCCACGCGTCGTCCAACGCTGTTTCCCAGGTCCCCGGATCAGTCCAGTCGAACCGCACCTCGCCCCGCCGCGACGCGGCCCGCACGGGGTTCCCTGCCTCCCGGAGCAACGCCGTAACCCGCCGCCCGGTCGAACCGGTCGCGCCCAGCACCACTATCGATCGATCTGTCATGCGGGCAGTCGACCATCAACCACCTGACAGGGGACGTCAGGAAGCCTGTCCTTCCTTCACGGGGGAATACGCTCTCCGCGTGCGCCGGACCCGCACGATCTCCGCCACCATCACAACCGCGGGTCCAGCGAGGCTCCCAGCGACGGCGACGTCCGCTGAGCCAAGGGCGACGGGAACGACCGCCATGACCGCCAGCCCCGCAAGTCCCAGATAAATGTTCAGCTCAGAACGTCGTGTGTGGTCCATCCTCATACCTCCTCAAAAACCAGCAACCCTACACCCAGCCTCGACCGAACCCTCTGGATCCCTCGCGCCGGGGAGCGCCCCACCGCGTATCGCGCCTCGCGCCCTCATTACTGGTTCGCATTCGCCCGGGGAGGGAAAGTCCCGGTTGCCGTGGAATGAACGTCCCCCCATCACACACGCGTAACGAAAGCCGGAAGATGACGCTGGAGCAGGAACGACACCCCTCGCCAACCGACGACGGCCCACCGAGAGCCACCGTACGCCCATCGCCCTGGTCCGCTTTGATCGCGCTTCCCGTGCTGGTGGTCACCCTCGGCGTCTACGCGCTCATCATCACCTCGGACCCGGACGCGGCGCCGGCCTACCTCTGGCTTCCCGTCCTGGGCCTCGCCATCACAGCGGTGATCGGCTCGATGCGCGGTGAGATCTGCATGACCGGCGAAACCCTGCGGCTGCGGGCGTTCCCGTTCTGGACATTCACGATCCCCGTCAATCGGATTCAGGCGGTGGAAGTGACTTCTGTCGACGCGTTCGCCGACTTCCTCGGCATCGGCCTGCGCATCGGACAGGGCGGTGCCGTCGGGATCATCATGCGCAGCGGCCCGGCCCTCGCCATCACAGCGGATTCGGCCAAGAGATACATCATGGTCCTCCCCGAACCCGAAAAATGGCAGGAACGGATTCTGGAGTCCAGAGCCGCGGACATATAACATCGGGCCGCGCTTGCCGCCCCAAGTCGTCGTCGGAGGGTTCGTTGAATCGTCAGCCTCTCGAAGCTGGGGGAGTCTGGAACGGACGCAGCTTCTTCTCCGGTAACACAGCGGTGGCGCCGCCCCCCGGAGGGTAGGACGTTGCCCTCGCCGGGCCCGGCGTGGGCGCTGCGCTTGGCGCCCTCCGGCAGGGAGCGCGCGGAGTCGGCCGGGGCTTCCCCAAGCGCGCGGCCGCCTGTTCCCCGCAGGGACGACGACCGATGGCGAGCCGCGTTATCTACCGCTTTGACGCGGCGGACTTCAGCTCACCTTCGAGAGCGGGCGCCAGGGTGCGCATGTAGGTGGTGGTGATGTGGCTGCCGTCCCAGTAGACGAGGACGTTGCCGATGACGGCCGGGCAGCGGCCGCCGGTGCAGAGGCGATCAGTGAGGTCGAGGAAGGTCACGTTGTCGGGGACGCCGGTCAGGTCGTCCAGTGGGGATTCGTCGGCCAGGGAATCGGAGCGGTCGCTTCCGCATTCGGCTCGGGCCTTCTCGGCGACGCACGATGCCGAGTCGAAGCCGAGGCGGGGGGTGTCGCGGATGGCGAGGACGTCGATGTCGAGCTCGGCCAGCTCCCGCCACTTCTCCACGTAGCCGTCGACCACCATTTCCTCGCCGTAGCCCGCGCCGGTGTCGAGGCTGGTGGTCGTGGCCGTGGTGAACACGGCGTCGGGGCGCAGGTCGGCCAGTTCGGTCATGACGCCCTGGTTCCACTCCGCGCAGGACGTGTAGGCCTCGCCCTTGTAGTGCTGGGGAGCGTCGGTGAACATGCAGGCGCCCTTGATGATGTTGACGACGCGCCAGCCGTTGTCCCGCGCGATCCGGTCCAGCGCGGGGAACCAGTGCGCGGCGTGGGAGCCGCCGACCAGGGCGATGGTGCGATCGGCGTCGTCGGGGCCGTAGGCGCAGGTGAGGACTTTCGATCCGGCGATCTCCTGGTTGCAGCCGTCTTCGTAGGTGACCGGGACGTCGTCCGCCGCCTCCGCCGGCGGCGGGTACACCGGAAGGTCGCGTGGCGCCGAGCCGTCGCCGCCGTTGGCGAGCGCGGCCGCGCCGGGGTAGTTGGCCGGGTCGGCGACGAGGGCTTCCATCCGCCGCTGCTCGGCGGCCAGGTGGGCCGACCACCCGCCCGCGGCTGTCAGGACCGGCAGCAGGCAGGCCAGGCCAACGGCCGGGACGACGAGGCGTTTCGGGCGGCCGCGGGCGGCCTGTTCGACGCGGTCTTCCACCAGCCACTTGGTGCCGGCGGCCAGCGCTAGGGAGAGCCCCAGGACGTAGCCTCCGCCGAGCAGGCTGGGTGTGGTCCGCTCGGTGACAGCGAGGTAGCAGATCAACACCGGCCAGTGCCACAGGTACAGCGGGTAGGAGATATCGCCGATGGCGTGCAGCGGCTTCCAGGTCAGCAGGCGGTCGGCGGCGAACCGGCCGCCCGTGTCCCCGGCCACGATGACCAGCACGGCGGCGGCCGTCGGCCACAGCGCCGCATACCCCGGGAAGCCCGTGGCGGGGATCAGCGTCCCGCAGGAGACGAGTGCGGCCAGCCCTACCCAGCCGCTCGCGATCCGCACCCGGCGGCCCAGGCGAATGTAGGGCAGCCCCAGCGCGAGCAAGCCCCCCAGCGCCAGCTCCCACAGCCGCGCACCGGTGTCGAAATAGGCCCATTGCTGGTTCGCCGCCGTGGACAGTACCGAGTAGCCGAGCGACCCGGCAAACACCGCGGCCACCGCGACGAACACGGCCCTGCGCACCGCCCACCCCGACCGCGCGGCGAGGACGGCCGCCAGCGCCACCAGCGCCGGCCACAGCAGGTAGAACTGCCCCTGGATGGACAGCGACCAGAAGTGCTGCACCGGGCTGGCGGCGTCGTTCCGTGCCAGGTAGTCGACGGACTCGGTGGCCAGCCACCAGTTCTCGTAGTACAGCGCCGCCGCGACGACCTGCTGGATCGTGTCTCGCCACCGGTCGTCTGCCAGGAACAGGTAGGCGGCGGCGAGCACTCCCACCAGGACCACGGAGGCCGCCGGGAAGAGCCGCTTGACCAGCCGGGTCCAGAACGCCGCGACGTCCACCCGCCCCTGCCGCTCCACCATGCGGACCAGGGAACCGGTGATCAAAAAGCCGGTGAGCAGCAGGAAGACGTCGACTCCACCGGAGACGCGCCCGAACCAGATGTGGTACCCGGCCACCAGCAGGACGGCGACAGCACGCAGCCCCTGGATTTCGGGCCGGTAGCCGCTGGCGGCGGGGCGGCCGGTACCGGGGGCCGCGGGTTGGGGCTGCGTGAACGACGCGGACTGCACGAAGGACGACCACCTCAGGGGGACGGGCACCCCCCACTCTCGTCAACGCACGTCACCACCGCCGCTCCGTGCGGACGGGCGATGCGCGCCCGCGATCCGGCGGTGGTCCTCGGGGGGTATGCCGGGAATTGTGCGCCATTGGCGTTACATGCGGGGATACCGGGGTTGAACCACGGATGGCCCGTCCCAAATATCCGTCCGACTCGGACGGATCACGCCGAGTCAGGTTTTCGGCGCCGCTTCGCGGGCTACTGTCACCAACGTGAACCCGCAACATGGCCGACCTTTCGCCCTGGACCGCTTCCCGGGCCACGTGCGCCGACGCCTGGCCGACCTCGACCGGCTCCGTGATGTCTGCACTGGCCACCACAGACACACACTGGGCGAGCCTCCGCACGAGGCCCTGCGCAGGGTCCTCCGGCGCCATCTGCGGGAGCTGCGGAGCCTGGCCGCGCACGAGGACGCCGGGCCGGAGCAGCTCCGGGCCGACGAGGAGATCCTGTTGGAGATGGCCGCCGAGTGTCGCTCCGGTGAGTGCCTCACCCCCGCCTACCTCACCGACCTGGCCCGCAGGGCCCCCGACTTCGGGGTGCCCCCGGATCTACCCGAAGACGCGGGCAAGGTCCTGGCCGAGGCCGCGACGGTGGAGACCCACCCGGTCATCCGCGCCGCCCACGTCTTTCTCGTCTGCGAGGGCGAACTGTGGCCGGACCGCCCCGCACCACCGCCGCCTCACCCGCTGCCCTGGGTGCTCGCTTCATTGTCCCTCCTGCGCTCGAACCACCCGCCCCTGCCGATGGACCGGCGTCTCGCGGCGCAGCTGGCGGCGGCCCGCTCCCGCCCGGACCACTACGAACGGCTGCTCGCCCTGATCCCGATCTTCGCCGACCTCATGACGGCGGCCCTGCGCGCCGAGCTCTGCCGGACACCGGCGGCCGCGCCGCCGTCCCACGGCCCCGCACCGCTCGCCGCAGCGCTGCACCGCAGGATCCAGGAGCACCTGCGCAGGCGCGGCGACTCACTGACCCCGGTGCTGCGGGAGCTCGACCCCACCGCCCGCGCCACACACAGCGCGGGGGACGTCAGCGAAGAGGCCGTGGCCCAGCAGTGCGACGCCGCCGCCGCACGCGCCCTCTTCGAGCGGGGGCCGGACTGCTGGTGGTCCTCGGTGGAGATCACGGTGATGGACGCGGTGCTGCGCCTTCTCGTCGTCGTTCAGCAGGTGGGCGCCCCTTCCAGCGGTGTGCTCGCGGTAACCGCCGATGGGGTGCTGACCTGCTCCGAGGGCCCGGTCGACGTCCTCGACCTCGCCTGCACCGACTGCGTCACGCTCATCCCCACCGACTGCGCGGACGAGCGCTGGCCCGCCGTGGAGTCGTTCATCGACGACGTGACCTCGCGGGCGATCCACCGGCTGACGCAGGCGGTGTGCTGAGGGCCGTGCGCCCCACGGCCGCTCGGTGACTACTGGAGCGCGAGCAGGACCAGGAGGAGGACGAGGATGATGATCGCGATCAGGACGGCGGGGACCATCCACCCCTGAGCGAAGATCGGGTCCTCCTGCGCGGGCTGGCGCGCGGGCTGCTGCGGCGGCATCGCCTGACGCGGCGCCTGCGTGTGCGCCGGCATGCCGTGCGCGCCGGTGTACATCGTGTTCGGACCGGAGCCCGGTGGCGGGTACTGGCCTCCCATTCCCGGATGCGTGCCGGTCATCCCGGGGTGACCGGCGTGCGGAACCTGCGGCCTCTGCGGTCCGCGCTGGTTCTGCACGGGGGTGAAGCCGCCCTGCTGGGGACCGGTCATCGGCCGGGCGCCCATGCCGCCTTGCTGACCGAACGACGGGAGCGGCGTCTGCGGGCCGCTCGGCCCCATCTGGCCGGCCGGCGCCTGCGGCCCGCTGGGCGGCGCACCGGTCTCGGCGATACGCTCGCCTTCCTTGACCACCTCGTCGGTGGAGGAGGCCCCGGCGGACTCGTCGTGCCCGAGCAGCCGCATGAGGAGGGCCTGCGCGCTGGGGCGACGGTTCGGGTCCTTGTCCAGGCACTGCCGCACGATGGGGAGCAGTGAGTCGGGCAGCCCGTCGAGATTGGGCGGGGCACTGACCACGCGGTGCACGACCGCGGGGACACTGTCCTGCCCGAAGGGGGCGTTGCCGGTGGAGGCGAACGCCATGACGCATCCCCACGCGAAGATGTCCACCCGGTCGGTGATGTTCGTGCCCTCGATCTGCTCCGGCGCCATGTAGGAGGGGGTCCCGACGATCGAGTTGGTCATGGTGGCCGTGCCGTCGACGACGCGGGCGATACCGAAGTCGATCACCCGCGGGCCGTCCGGCCCCAGCAGCACGTTGCCGGGCTTGAAGTCCCGGTGCACGATCCCCGCCTGGTGGATGGCGACCAGCGCGGTCGCCGTCGATACGGCGAGGCGCTGCAGCGCCGCCCCCTTATGCGGCCCCTTGGCCGACACCGACTCCTGAAGCGACGGGCCGGGAACGTACTCGCTGACGACGTAGGGGGGATCCTCGTCGAGCCGGGCGTCATGGATCGCTGAGGTGCAGAACGACGCCACCTTCTGCGCGGCCCGGACCTCCTTCTCGAAGCGCCTGCGGAGATCCCCGTCCTGCGACCACTGGTCGTTGAGGACCTTGATCGCGAACTCCTCGCCCTCGTCGTCGCGACCGAGGTAGACGACGCCCTGGCCGCCCTTCCCCAGGCGTCCGACCACGCTGTAGTCGCCGAAGGCGCGGGGATCGCTCGGCGTCAGCGACTCGGGACCGGGCATCGATCTCCTCCTAGGCGAGGTCGTGTCTGTGGACCGGGAGCACGACCAGGTTATGGGGTATTGGGGGACGCCATACGCCACATGCGGTTCCACAGCGGCGTTATCGGTTGGAGGGATCACAGACGGCCGAGCGGCCCCACCCGTCGACACAGCGGCCCGCATCCCAGATGAGGCACCCGTACGTCACTCGCTAGTCACCCGGCGCAATAACGCCGCGACGCGCGGCCCGCTCCACCCCGGCCGGAAGTGGCCGGATGTGGACGCGGCGGAGCGTCGCGGCGCGGGCCGCTCACCCAGTCACATCAGCGGATTTCGCGGGCCTCGTCGACGAGCAGCACCGGGATTCCGTCGCGGATCGGATAGGCCAGCCCACTCTCGTCACAGATCAGCTCGCCCGCCTCGGCGTCGAGGCGCAGCGGGGCCTTGCTCTTGGGGCAGGCCAGGATCTCCAGCAGCCAGTCGTCGATCTTCGCGCTCATGCTCATCATTCTCGTCTCGTGGTCGTGTGGCGGCCCGCGGCGGGCTGCGGGCGGCGCGGTCAGGCCCGGATGATGGCCAGGACGTCGTCGCGAAGCTTGGCCATGGTCTCGGTGTCGGGCGCCTCCACGTTGAGCCGCAGCAGCGGCTCGGTGTTGGAGGCACGGAGGTTGAACCAGCTCCCATCGGCGAGCGCCACGGTCAGCCCGTCGAGGTCGTCGATCCGGGCATCGGCGCGGCCGGAGTAGGCGGCCTCGACGGCGGCCATGCGCCCGCTCGCGTCGGCGACCTCGGAGTTGATCTCACCCGAAGCCGCGTAGCGCGAGTACTCGGCGGTGATCTCGGACAGTTTACCGGTGCTGGAGCCGAGGAACCGCAGGACGTGCATCGCCGCCAGCATGCCGGTGTCGGCCCGCCAGAAGTCCCGGAAGTAGTAGTGCGCCGAGTGCTCGCCCCCGAAGATCGCCCCGGTCTGGGCCATCGTCTCCTTGATGAAGGAGTGGCCGACGCGGGTGCGCACGGGCTCGCCGCCGTTCTCGCGGACGATCTCCGGGACGGCGTGCGAGGTGATCAGGTTGTGGATGATGGTCGCGCCGGGCTCCTTGGCCAGCTCGCGGACCGCGACCATGGCGGTGATGGCCGACGGCGGCACCGCCTCCCCGCGCTCGTCGACGACGAAGCAGCGGTCGGCGTCGCCGTCGAAGGCCAGGCCGATGTCGGCGCCGGTAGCGCGCACCTTCTCCTGCAGGTCGACGATGTTGTCCGGGTCGAGGGGGTTAGCCGGGTGGTTCGGGAAGGTGCCGTCGAGCTCGAAGTACAGCGGCACGATCTCCAGCGGCAGGGGGTCCAGCACCGCCGCGCCGAGCACGGCCGGAACGGTGTGGCCGCCCATGCCGTTCCCGGCGTCGACGACGACCTTAAGCGGTCGGACGTCCGAAAGGTCCACCAGCGAGCGCAGGTGCGCCGCGTACGCGGCGAGCAGGTCCCGCTCGGTGACCGTGCCCGCGGGGCCGTCGTGCGGGGGAACGCCCTTCTCCGCGAGCGCGCGGATCTCGTCCAGCCCGGTCTCCGAGCTGATCGGCGCCGCCTCGGCCTTGCACATCTTGATGCCGTTGTACTGGGCGGGGTTGTGGCTGGCGGTGAACATCGCGCCGGGGAGGCCCAGGTGCCCGGAGGCGAAGTACAGCAGGTCGGTCGAGCCCAGCCCGGCGAAGACGACGTCGAGGCCCTGGCCGGCGACCCCTTCGGCGAAGGCGGTGGCGAGATCGGGGGACGAGGGGCGCATGTCGTGCGCGACCACTACGGCGTCGCCCCCCACGACGCGGGCGAACGCCGCGCCGATGGCGCGTGAAATGTCCGCGTCGAGCGTGTCCGGGACCACGCCCCGGATGTCGTATGCCTTGAAGATCTGACCGAGGTCGCCCACAGCTGCTCCGGATCTCACTCGACGGACAGGACGGCACGCGAGCAGGGTGCGCTCGCGCGCCTTCCAACGTACAAGACGGGGGCAGGCCCCCAGCGAACGGCCGGTGGCGTTCAGGCGTCGTGTTGGGGACGGCCCCTGTGCTGGTCAGGCGGGTGTTGGGGGTGCTGTGGCTCGGACTTGACCACACGCAGATGGCCGCGGCGGTGGGTCTCCACCCCCTGGCCGACGGGGTCGCGCGCGGCCGGAGGGCGCGCCGCCTCGCGCACGGCGTTGGCCAGGGCCTCAAGGTCGTCACTGCCGGGGCCGCCCGCGGTGTTGTCGGCGGGTAGCCGCACGACCTCCCAGCCGCGCGGCGCGGTCAGGCGCTCGGCGTGCATCGCGCACAGGTCGTAGCAGTGCGGCTCGACGTAGGCGGCGAGCGGACCGAGGACCGCCGTGGAGTCCGCGTAGACATAAGTGAGCGTGAAGACTGCTGGCTGCCTGCACGCGGTACGCGAACAGCGTCGAACAACGCTCACGGGGATAGACTCTAGGCCTTTCTCCTGCAACGCGCCAGCATTGCCCCCCGTGTCCGTTCCGGGTGGCGGCACCCCTGACCATGTGCTTGTCCCGGATGCCCGTTCCCGCGATGGTTCCCGGACCGCGCGCGGGGCGCCACGCCGACCGTCCGGCGCCCGCCCCCATGCTTCGGGGCGGGGCTGCGCGATGGCCGCGGATGGCATAGTCTCAAAGCGTGCGACGAGTGCACCTGTACAGGCCTCAAGCCGACCGCGTACGGCGCCGAGACCGCCGTGGACGCGGCATACGCGGACCTCTGGCACCGCCTGAACTCCCTATTGCCCGCAGCAGGGCGCAGATCTTCGACGATCTCGTGCTCGACGCTGTCGAGCGCTTGGAGCGGGTCTGGGCCCGCGAACTGGCCAACGTGGAATTCCTGGTCGAGGATGTACCGCGGGTCCCCTCCGGGGTAACCGCGGAGGACGGCATCCCCTTCTCCCGCCTGGAGTCCACCCGCTCGGGCCAGGCGCGGATCATCATCTACCGCAGGCCGGTGGAGATCCGCACCAAGGAGCCGGAGGAGATGGCACTCCTGGTCTACGACACCGTCGTCGAGGAAGTCGCCAATCTCCTGGGCTTGGAGCCGGAAAGCGTCGACCCGGAGGCGTGAGCGCGCCCCCGGCCTAGGGGCCGCGTCACGGCCGGGGTAGCCACCTCACGGAACCACACTCGTCAGCGTGTCCTGGACCGGGGGGAGCACGACTTCGGTCGGGGACGGAAGCACCGGCAGCGCGGTGCTGGCCCGCTTCTTGCCCGACCCCTGGGTCAGGACGCGGCCCGCGTAGACGGGGCCGGAGTCTTCGGCGACCTCGACCACCAGTGCGTGGGACCCCTGGGGCGTGTCCAGGTCGGCGGTGGTGGTGTGTCCGGCCTCGACGTCGACCTTCTGCCGCTCGCCGCGCTCTCCGCCATCGGTGACCGGGGTGACGACCACGGTGCCGGGCCGGTCCGGCGCGCCGAGGAGAAGGCGGGTCGTGGTGCCCTTGGGTGCGGCGGGAAGGACGGCGCGTCCGTGGATTCTGCCCTCCAGCGGGGTGGCCGCAGCCGCGTAGGCGGTGTCGTCACCGCCTGACCGCTCCATCGCGAGGCCCGCGACCACGGGGGCGTCGGCCTCGACGACGATCGTGGCCTCCTGCTTGCCCAGTGCGTCGGCCATGCTCAGCGGCGTCGACGCCCCCGGCGGGATGCTCAGCTCGGTGAAGCCCTCGTGGTCCAGTTCGCCGTCCGGCGTGTAGGCACGCACATCCGCGGTGACCGGGTCCTCGCCCGGTGCGGCGAGGATGAGCCGACGCTGCCCCCCGCCATCGGGGACGCCCGGGATCACCAGGCGCCGGGCCGGAGCCGTCGTCGGAGGGACCCAGTCCGCGCCGGACGACGTGTTCTCGGCGAACAGCGCCGCCGCGACCCGTCCGACGTTGGTCCGGACGTGCACCACGGCCGTGTCCGTCGCGTCGATGAGGTCGGTCAGGTCGATGGTGGCCTCGCCGTGCGCGCCGACCGAGACCCCGCGGGTCTCCTCCCCCACGATGGGGCCCTCAGCGGTGTAGACGTCCACGTTGACCGTGGCCGCGGCGTCGTCGACATTGGCCACGTGGACCCGCAGGGACGCCAGGTCGTTCTCCCCCGGTGCGGCGAACCACGTGCTCACCCCGGGCTCGGCGCAGCGCACCTGGGTGGCGTAGGGGTCGTCCTCGCCGATCGTGGTCTGGACGACCTCCGCCCCCGCGGCGAGCGCCCCGTCGGCCCGCACCACCGTGGGCCGTTCGGCGTCGCTCACGTCCTGGGTCCAGGGCCGCCCGGTCTCCCCCGTCTCTCCCAGGGGCGGTGCGCCCTCGATGTCGGGCCCCGCTGTCAGGGAGCCGCCGGTCGCCTCACCTGCCGGTGTGAACGCCGATACCTCGCTCTCGCGGTCCTTGCCCTGCGGTGTCGGGCAGACGCGCAGCGCCGATTCCACGGGCACGACCTCGGGCTCGGGGTCGGCGCTGCTGGTGTCGGCGCCCATGGAACGGGTCGCTGACGCCACACCGAAAAGCGCGGCCAGCGCGACCGCGACGAGGCCCAGCAGGGCGAACCGGTTCTCGACGATCAGCCTCACCGGGCTTCCCCCTTCTGCTCCGTCTTCCGCTCCTTCTCCCGAGACCCGCGTCCGCGACGCCCGCGCCGACCCCCGCTCGCGCTTCCGCGACCGCTGCCGTGGCCGCCGCTGCTACTACGCGACCTGGAGCGCAGACGGGCCGGGCGGCGCGGGCGCGGCGCGGGCCGGGCGGCCTGCGCACGGACGTCCTCCTCGGTACGTGCGCCAGGCAGCGCCAGGACCACGACGACCACCAGTAGCGCGCCTTGGACCAGCAGCCAGCTCAGGCGCAGCGTGTCGCCGCGCGTGATCTCCACCGTTCCGCCCGAGGCGGGCAGGTCGAACGCCTGCATGCCGTTGTCCCACGTCAGGGGGGTGAGCTCGGTGCCGTCGAGGGTGGCGCTCCACCGTCCGTCCGCGGGTTCGGCCAGCACCAGCGTCCGATCGCCCTCCCCCGCCGGGACGTCGGCCGACACCGGTTCGTCGGCACTGGTCGCCAGCACGACCGGGTCGCCCTCGCCGACGACCCGCAGGCGCCCGCCGGGCCGCTCCACCCTCCACAGGCCGAAGTCGTCGGTCAGCTGCAGCCGGGAGAGCCCCGGGGTGCCGTCCATCGTGTCGACCACGGTCACGTCCTCCTGGCTGCCGACCTCGGGTCGCGGAACCGCGACGTACCCGATACCGAGACCGGCCAGCGTGTCGGCCTCGTCGCCGCCGCGCCCCGCGGACAGTTCGGCCACGGTCCGGTCCAGGACGGCGCCCGGTTCGCTGTCGGCGGGAATCTGCTCCTCACCGATCTGGGGTTCCCGGCCGCGCAGCACGCTGTAGCGGATCGGGCCGTCGCCGGCCGGGGCGACGACGAGCGTGCGCGGCTGCGTGCCGTCGTCGCTCAGCGCGGTCGCCACGGCGGGGATCATGGGCGGAACGTCGGCGTCGAGTCCCTCGACGCCCTCGACCATCCACACACCGGCCGCGGACAGCGGCGTGGTCACGGCGAGCACGGCGACGGAGAGCGCGAACACGCGGCTGCGTCCGCCCGCCTTCCACATCGTGTCGAAGGACTGCGCGGCGGTCGCGGCCGACAGAAGCATCGCGGTCGCGGCGAACGCCAGCGCGACACCGGGCCAGGCGGGCGCGGCGGGGCTGCCGTAGGGGGCGGCCACGACGATCCGGCTCATGAGGATCGCGACGAGGATGCCGACGAGGGCCATACTCCAGCCGACCGCGACCAGCATCCGGCTGCGGAGCAGCAGCAGGGCGCACAGCGCGGCGGCGATGAAGCCGCCGGTGACCCAGACGGGCGGGTTGCCGGGGCCACCGGGCGAGAGCATGAGCAGCGCTGCGGGGCTCGCGGGCGGCGCGGAGAGTTCGGGCCGGTGCAGTCCGGCCTCCAGCAGCCACATCGACGGGGTCGTGAACAGCTCCAGGGACCAGGGCAGGAGCAGCACCATCGGGGTGGCCAGCGCGATCCCGACACTGACGGAGAAACGCCGTCCGAGGTGTCCGAACGCCGCGAGGACAACGGCGCCGGTGACCAGTGAGAGGAGCCAGACCAGCGGGACGAACGCGGTGGCGACGGCGAGGAACAGGCCCAGGGCCCACGCGGCGCGCCGGGAGCGGCGTCCGGGCAGGGTCAGTACCTGGATGAGCAGGATGCCGAGCACCGGCAGGAGGGCGTGGACCAGCGCCGTGCCCAGGCGGCCCTGCGCGACGGCACCGGTGGCCATGGGCAGCAGGGCGTAGGACCCGGCCATCCACAGCCGCGCGGGGCGGAAGCGCAGCACCCGCCGGGCCAGTTGGTAGGCGGTGAAGCCCGCGAGCGGGACGCAGCCGAGCAGGATGATGGTCACGGCCACGTGCGGGTTGCCCAGGGTCAGCGTCGAGAACAGGGCGAGGAGCCCGACATAGGGCGGAGCGGCCGCTCCGGACCCGACGCCCACGTCGTGCATGCTCCCGAGGTAGAGCGCCCACAGGTCAGCGGCCCCGCCCGTCACTGGGGCGAGCGCGCCCCCGGCGAGGTGGTCGCCGAACAGCAGTGAGCGCTCGGCGACGACGGTGACCGCGGTGAGGGCCGCGATGAGCAGCACGCCGGGGTGGGTGATGAAGCGCCGCAGCACGCTCTGGTCGTCGCGCAGGGGGTCATCGTCGTCATCGACGCGCGACGGTGGCGGGGCCACGACCGCTTGGTGCCGTCCGGCGGTGTCCAGGGCCGGGGAGCCGGTCATGATGTTGACGGCCATCTCGGTGAGCCGCCGCATCGCCACCCCGCGGGCAAGGAACGGGGAGATAGCGCTGTAGGTGCGGCGGCGGTTGCGCCGCCGCTGGAAGCGGGCGCGGATGAGGCGGCCGGGTATCAGGTAGACGGAGGCGATCGCGGCGGCCTCGTCGAAGGCGTTGGCGGGCTGCTTGGCGAGGATGTACATCAGCACGCGCAGCAGCGAGCCGATGGTGTTGCGCAGCAGCGCGCCCACCATGCCGCCGATGGGCAGGTTGGCCAGCAGCACGAACAGGGCGTTGCGGCGGTCGATGCGGCGCGGGTGGCCGCCGCTGGCGCTGATGGTGCGGCGGCGGCGCGCGGCTCCCTCGGCGTGGTGGGCGACGGCGTCGGTGACGATGAGGACGCGGTGCCCGGCGCCGCCGACACGCCAGCAGAAGTCGATATCGTCGCGGAAAAGCGGCAGGCCGCGGTCGAAGCCGTCGAGTTCGTCCCAGACGTCGCGGCGCACCAGCATGCCCGCGCTGGAGACGGCGAGGACCTGGCGGATGCCGTCGTGCTGCCCGTGGTCGAACTCGCGGGGCTCCAGCCCGGTCTCGCGGCGGCCGGCGCCGTCGATGGTCACGCCGACCTCGACGAGGAGCCGCCGGTCGTACCAGTCGCGGAGCTTGGGGCCGAAGACGACCGCGCGCGGGTTGTCGTTGGCGGCGAGCAGCAGGTGCTGCAGCGCGTCGGGGGCGGGCGCGCAGTCGTCGTGGATCAGCCAGATCCACTCGGTGGCGTCTGGCGCGGCCCCCGGGAACTCGGCGCGGGCGCGCGGCAGCCGCAGACCCGCGCGCACGGCGTCCCCGAAGCCGGTGTCCCGGGCCAGGGTGGTGATCGCGTCGGCGGCGATGAACTCGGCGAGGATCCGGCCGCTGTCGTCGCGACTGCCGGTGTCGACGCCGACGACGCGCTGCACCGGTCGGGACTGCTCGCGGACGGACTCCAGCGTCTCCGGCAACCAGCGGTCTCCGTCGTGAGTGACGATGACCGCGGTGACGATGTGGCGAGCGGGATCCAGGGGTGGCACGGCTGGGGTTCGCTCTCGGGTGTCGAGGTCGGGGCAATCAACGTGGGGGAAACGAAGGGACGAATCGACCCGTTATGGTCGGACCCTATCGGCAGATCACCATACGCCACCTGCGCACCGGACGGAGTGGACATGTCCGATGTTCCGGCGTCGCCGACGACGAGGAGCGACCGCGGGGAGCGGCGTGCGCCGCGCCGCTGAACACCGCGGCCCTACGGACCACATCGGTCCCTCCAGAACCAGAGTTTCGGCCGACCGCGCCTGGACGGCAGAAACCCGGCAAAGAGAACGCGAAAAAAGCGTGTGCCCCGGGCAAAAAGCCCGGGGCACACGCTTGACGGCGGTCCGCCGGTTACAGTAGGTCGGCCAGGAAATCGAAATCCTGACCGGCGGCTTTCTTCAACCGGCGTCGTTCGCGTTCGGAGAGTCCCCCCCAGATGCCGAAGCGTTCATCGTGCTCCAGCGCGTATTCCAGGCACTCCGCCCGCACCTCGCAAGAGTGGCAGACCTTCTTCGCCTCCCGTGTCGAGCCGCCCTTCTCGGGGAAGAACGCCTCGGGATCGGTCTGCGCACACAAGGCGCGTTCCTGCCAGCCCAGATCATCATCTGCGCCGTGCGCCAGCGGGATGACCTCGCTCATGCGCACCTCCTATTGCCCCCCTAGATGTACCCTCCCATTCGACCCCCGGGAGGGTGGAATCACACCTTGAAATTACACGCGCGCGCCTCGCTATACGTCAAGCGCGTTGCGTGGTAATCCCCTGAATATCATGTAACGAACGGCCAACGGCCGCACTCTGACGTCGGTTCAGCGGATTACCACGCAATTAGTCCGTGTTTCCCGGGTATCTGCCGGGGGGCGTGGAGTCAGCGCCGGTCGTCGTCCCGGTACCAGTTCTGCTGGCCGTCGGTGGACTCCGCACCGCTCTGCCCCAGCTGGTCAGCACCGTAGGGCTGACCGTAGGCGGAGCCAGAGCCGGGCTGCGCGCCATACCCCGGGTCAGCGGAGGCGGCGGACCCGGCACTCGCGTCCTGCTGCTGCGGCTGCTCGCCCTGCTGATACCAGGCGTACTGGTCGCCCTGCTGCGGGGTCTGGCCGACGTCTGCCTGCGGCTGCACCGCGTACTGCCCCGGGTCGTACGCCGAACCGTAGGCGGCCTGCTGGCCCCCGGTGACGTAGGCCTGCTGGCTCGGGTCAGCGGCATAGGCCTGCTGGGCACCGGTCCCGTACGCCTGCTGGGCTCCCGTTCCGTAGGCCTGCGCCTGCTGGGCTCCCGTGCCGTAGGCCTGCTGCGCGCCGGTTCCATAGGCCTGGGGCTGCTGCGTGCCGTAGGCGTCGTAGCCGTGGTGCGCCTGCTGACCGTAGGCCGGCTGGCCGCCGGTTCCGTAGGCCGCCTGCGCCTGCTGCGGGTCGGCGGACTGCCATTCCTGGCCATAGGGCTGCTGGCCCCCGGTCGGCGTGTACCCGGCCGGGTAGGCCTGCTGCGCGTAGCCGTCCTGCGCTCCGCTCTGCTGGTGATACGCCGCGTCCTGCCCGCCGCTCGGGCTCTGCTGCCAGCTCTGGCCGTAGCCGCTGGGGTCGACGTAGCCCTGCTGGGCCGGGTCGACCGCGTAGGCCTGCTGCCCCTGATCACCGTAGGCGGCCTGGCTGGGGTCGGCGTAGGCGTTCTGGTTCAGTGCCGCGTAGCCGTAGCCCTGCTGCTCCTGCTGCGCCGCCCAGTCCTGCTGCTGGTAGGCCTGCTGGGCATCGACGCCATAGCCCTGCTGCGCGAAGGCCGCCTGGCTGCCGGTCTGCGGGGCGAAGCCCTGGTGTGCGGCGGCCTGCGGGCCGAAGCCCTGCTGCGGACCGACCTGCTGCGGGGCGGAGCGCGGCACCAGGTTCTGGTCGTTGAAGGCCCTGATCATGAACAGCCCGGCGACGACCACGATGGCGAGCTGCCCGCCTACGGTGAAGAGGTTGCTGAACCCGACCGACGTGGCCGATGCGGCCGACGTGTTGCTCGCGAAGACGAAGCCCATCACCAGCGTGACGAGCCCCATGAGCGCCGCGAAGCCGGTGAGGATGAGCGCGGTCAGCACGATCGGGAAGTTGACCGAGGTCCGGCGCGGCGCGGTGACCACCAGCAGCACCGCCCCCAGCAGCAGGGCGATGATGACCGGCCCGAAGAAGGAAGAGGGTCCGGACGTGACGAACCCGCTCGACACTCCGTTCTCGTAGCCGGAGGACGCGAAGATGTCGATGAGTCCGGCGATCACCTGCGCCGCGACGGCTCCGAGTAGCGCCCAGGCCGCGGGTACCCGCAGGCGATTGATTGCTTCGTTGTTCAAGAGAGGTTCCCCTCTGCCGCTTCCCGGTCGCGTCGGGGGAAGCATTGCTTATCGTCGGTTCGTCAAGGGATCCAGCCGGGACGCGCGCAAGTGGGGGTGTCCGCCCTGGAGCGTCCCTCGCGCAGTGCCCGGTACTCGGACGTGGGGGAGATCACGCGGATTCCGGTCGGAGCGAACGGACCGGCGATCGATCCGAATCCGCACGGTACACCCGTGCACGTCCGCTCTCTGGTGGCCCCCGCCACCTGCCCCGCCGCCGTGTCGGCGGCCATCGCACCACCGCGCCACCTGCCCCCGCGGACACGCGGGCCACACGGCACACACATCACCACACCCTGCCAGACTTGACGTCATGCGGATAGTCGTACTGGCTGGCGGTATCGGAGGCGCGCGGTTCCTGCGCGGCCTCAAAGCGGCGCTCGGGATGGGAGCGGACACCACAGAGAACGATTCGACCATAACGGTCATTGGCAATACCGGCGACGACATCACCCTCTTCGGGCTCCGGGTCTGTCCGGATCTGGACACCGTGATGTACACGCTCGGCGGCGGCGCCAACGAGGCCCAGGGCTGGGGGCGCGCGGACGAGACCTTCGTCGTCAAGGAGGAGCTGGCCGCCTACGGCATGCAGCCGACCTGGTTCGGCCTGGGTGACCGCGATTTCGCCACCCACATCGTGCGCGCGCAGATGATGGCGGCCGGCTACCCCCTGTCCGCGGTCACCTCGGCCCTGTGCGACCGGTGGAAGCCGGGCGTGCGCCTCCTGCCCATGACCGATGACCGCGTCGAGACCCACGTGCTCATCGAGGACGACCAGGGCCGCCGCGCCATCCACTTCCAAGAGTGGTGGGTGCGGCACCGGGCCGCGCTGCCCGCCGAGCAGATCATCGGGGCCGGAGCCGCCGACGCCACGCCCGCACCGGGTGTGCTGGAGGCCATCGACGAGGCCGACGTCGTGCTGCTGCCGCCGTCGAACCCGGTGGTCAGCATCGGCTCCATCCTCAACGTCCCGGGGATCCGCGAGGCCGTGGCGAGGAAAACGGTCGTCGGGGTCTCCCCCATCATCGGCGGAGCGCCCGTGCGCGGCCACGCCGACGCCTGCCTGACCGCGATCGGGGTGGAGACCAGCGCCGAGGCCGTGGCCGAGCACTACGGCCCGGAGCTGCTGGACGGGTGGCTGGTCGACGAGGCCGACGAGGGGACGCGTGTGAAGGGCATCGAGGTCCGCTCCCGCCCCTTGTACATGAGCGACCCGGAGGCCACCGCCGCGCTGGCGCGGGCCGCGCTGGACCTCGCCCTGGAACTGAAGGAGCGCGAGCCGAGCGGAGAGCCCGGCGCGGGAACGGAGGCACGTTCGTGACGGCGGAGCTGCGGGTCCACGCGGTCACCGGACTTCCGGAGGTCCGACCCGGTGACGACCTGGCCGAGCTCATCGCGGGCGCGGCCGACCTTCGCGACGGCGACATCCTGGCCGTGACGTCCAAGATCGTCAGCAAGGCCGAGGGGCGCATCTACCGGATGGACCGCGAAGCGGCGGTCGACGCCGAGACGGTCCGGGTGGTGGCACGCAAGGGCCCGACACGCATCGTGCAGACGCGCAGCGGCCTGGTCATGGCGGCGGCCGGGGTGGACGCCTCTAACGTCGAGCCCGGGCATGTGCTGCTGCTGCCCGAGGACGCCGACGCATCGGCCCGCAAGCTGCGCTGCGCGCTGCGGGACCGGGTCGGCGTGCGGGTCGGTGTGATCATCACCGACACCTTCGGCCGCCCGTGGCGCAGCGGACAGACCGACGTCGCCATCGGCGCGGCCGGTATCGAGGTCCTGGACGACCTTCGCGGTTCCGCCGACAGCCACGGCAACGTGCTGGACGCGACGGTTAACGCCGTCGGCGACGAGATCGCCTCCGCCGCCGAGCTGGTCAAGGGCAAGATCGGCGGGGTCCCGGTGGCGGTGGTGCGGGGGCTGGAGGACCGGGTGACCGACGCCGACGGAGACGGTGCCGCCGCGTTGGTCCGCTCCGCCGACGAGGACCTCTTCCGGTACGGTTCGCGCGATGTGGTGCCGGCCCGCCGGACGATCCGCGAGTTCACCGCCGAACCCGTCGACCCCGGGGCGGTGCGCCGCGCCGTGTCCGCGGCGATCACCGCACCCGCCCCGCACCACACCACGCCGTGGCGGTTCGTGCTCGTGGAGTCGGCCGCGACCCAGACCCGGCTCCTGGACGAGATGCGGGACGCCTGGATCGCGGACCTGCGCGGCGACGGGTTCACCGAGGAGTCCATCGCCAAGCGGCTCCGCCGCGGCGACGTGTTGCGCAACGCTCCCTACCTGGTCGTCCCCTGCCTCGTGGCCGACGGGGCCCACCCCTACCCCGACGAGCGCCGGGCGGACGCCGAGCGGTCCATGTTCCTGGTGGCGATGGGGGCGGGCGTGCAGAACCTGCTCGTCGGCCTGGCGATGGAGGGCCTCGGATCGGCCTGGATCTCCTCCACGATGTTCTGCCCGGACGTCGTCCGGCGGGTGCTGGAGCTCCCGGAGGACTGGCAGCCCATGGGGGCGGTCGCCGTCGGCCACGCCGCCGCGCCTCCGAAGGACCGCCCCCCGCGCGACCCGGACGCCTTCATCGAGGTCCGGTGACCCCTCCGGCGCGCCGGAGGGGTCACCGGACCTCGCACTCGGCCCCCGGGGACGGCCGAAGCGGCGAGGTGGTGCGAAATCGGCACATCCGCCGCCGGATAGGTGACGAATCAATAGTTTAATCTTTTACTGAAAACTTTCTTTACGATTCCATTGACGCCGCAGCTGTCCTCGGCTTACGTTGCTCCCAATCCAAGATCCGGCCGGATCACGGACACAGCGCTCCGCCGCTCCGGCGGCGCCGGCCTCGCGCGGCCACCGGCTGTGTCCTGCCGTCCCGCTCTACGGATCATTCGGATACTGCGAGGAGCACATCCCCCATGCACGCTCCATCCAGACGCGCGGCCCTGCCGCGCTCGCTCTCCGCCGCCGCGCTTCTCGTGGCCGGCCTGTTCACCGCCTCGGCCCCGGCCACCGCCGCTCCCACTGCCGCTCCCGCTTCCGCTTCCGCTTCCGAAACGGAGCCCGCCGCGGCGCCGGGCGCCTCCAACCTCGGCGGGTGGCTCACCGGGTACTGGCACAACTTCGACAACGGCTCGACGACGCTGCGGGTCAGCGAGATCCCCTCCGACTACAACCTCATCGCGATCGCCTTCGCCGACAACCTGCCGGGCACCCCGGGCGGCATTACCTTCAACCTCGCCAGCGGCGAACTCGGCGGCTACACCGACGAGGAGTTCAAGGCCGACATCGCCGCGGCCCAGAGCGAGGGCCGCAAGGTCGTCATCTCCGTCGGCGGCGAGAAGGGCCACGTCAGCGTCGCCAACCCGGCCGAGGCCGCCAACTTCGCGGACACCACCTACGACCTGATGCGCGAATACGGATTCGACGGCGTCGACATCGACCTCGAACACGGGATGAACGCCCAGTACATGGAGCAGGCGCTGCGTTCCCTGCGGAGCCAGGCGGGCAGTGACCTGATGATCACCATGGCGCCGCAGACCATCGACTTCCAGGCGCCCACCTACGCCTACTACCAGCTCGCCGAGAACGCGCGCGACATCATCACCCTGGTCAACATGCAGTACTACAACTCCGGCTCGATGCTGGGCTGCGACGACCAGGTCTACGCCCAGGGAACCGTGGACTTCCTCACCGCCCTGGCCTGCATCGAACTGGAGATGGGGCTGCGCCCCGACCAGGTGGGCCTGGGGCTGCCCGCCGTCCCCAGCGCCGCGGGCGGCGGCTACCAGCCGCCGGACAACATCATCCGGGCACTGGACTGCCTTGAGGCACGGACCAACTGCGGGTCGTTCACCCCCGCCGAGGCCTACGGGAAGCTCGGAGGCGTGATGACCTGGTCGATCAACTGGGACGCCACCAACGGCTACCGGTTCGCCAGCACCATCCGGCCGCGCCTCGACGGTGAACCGGGCGACCCGGGCGACCCGGGCGACCCGGGCGACTGCACCGCGGCCGCGTGGTCGCCGACCACCGTCTACACCCGCGGCGACCGCGTCTCCTACGACGGCCGCACCTATGAGGCCCGCTGGTGGACCCGGGGCGACACCCCGGGAACCGGCGGCGCGTGGGGCCCGTGGAAGGACCTCGGCGCCTGCTGATCCCCACCCGACGCCGGCCCGACCGGGGTGCGTGCGACCTCCGGTCGGGCCGGACCACGTCCGTCGTACCGAGCCCCCGACCGGCGGCCCTCAGACCACGGGCAGGCGGGGCCGGAGCACGCTCTCGGCGACGCCGTCGTGCGCTTCGGCGACCGCCTGCCGCTCCACGCTGACCTCGCCGTAGGTGGTGGTGCGCTGGCGCAGCGGGCGCCCGGTGGGGGCGACCATCGCCCGGATGTCGCTGATGGTCTTGAACGACCCGTTGTCCGAACCGGCCATCCTGCTGATGGTCTCCTCCATCAGCGTCCCGCCCACGTCGTTGACGCCCCCCGCGAGCAGCTGGCGGCAGGTGTCCTCGGCGAGCTTCACCCAGGAGCACTGGATGTTGTCGATGGCGCCGTTCAGCAGCAGCCGGGCCAGCGCGTGCACCGCGCGGTTCTCCCGCACGGTCGGCCCGGTCCGGGCCAGTCCGGCGAGGTAGATCGGCGAGTTGGTGTGCACGAAGGGCAGCAGCACGAACTCGGTGAACCCGGGCCGGCCGTTGCGCTCCACCGACCGCTGCTGCAACGAGCGCAGCAGTTTGATGTGGGCGACCCAGTGCGCCGGGGTGTCGACGTGGCCGTACATCATCGTCGACGTCGTGGGGATGCCCAGATCGTGCGCGGTGGTGATGACCTCGATCCACTCCGCGGCCGGCAGCTTGCCCTTGGTCAGCACCCAGCGGATGTCGTCGTCCAGGATCTCGGCGGCGGTCCCGGGGATCGAGTCGAGCCCGGCCTCCCGCGCCCGCTCCAGCCACTCGCGGATCGACAGGTTGGTGCGGGCCGCCCCGTTGACCACCTCCATCGGGCTGAAGGCATGGACATGCATGTCCGGGACACGCTCCTTGACCGCCCGCGCGATGTCGAAGTAGGCGGTCCCGGGCAGATCCGGGTGGATCCCGCCCTGCATGCACACCTCGTTGGCGCCGGCGTCCCACGCCTCGGCGGCCCGGTCGGCGACCTGGTCCAGGGAGAGCGTGTAGGCGTCGGCGTCGGTGCGGCGCTGGGCGAAGGCGCAGAAGCGGCAACCCGTGTAGCAGACGTTGGTGAAGTTGATGTTCCGGGTGACGGTGAAGGTGACGTCGTCGCCCACGGCGTCCTTGCGGACGGCGTCGGCGAGGGAGGCGAGCGCCTCCAGCTCCGGTCCGTCGGAGTGCAGCAGCGCCAGCGACTCGGCGTCGCTCAGCCCCGCCGGGTCGGTCTCGGCGTGCCGCAGGGCGGCGCGGATCTCAGGGTCGAAGCGCCGCGGTGCGTCGGCCCCCGCCCCGGCCGGTGCCTGGGGCAGGCGCTCGCGCAGCTCGTCCCAGTCGCCGTACACGGCGTCGAAGTCACCGCGCCGGTCAGTGGTGCGCCCCTCGGTGTCGATTCCGGTGTGCAGATCGGTGCGGCCCGAGGCGGTCATCTGGGTCTCCGGCTCCTGCCAGGGGATGCCCACGACCGGGGCGTCCTCGTTGGCCAGGCCGGTAGCCGGGTCGGCCAGCGCGCGGACGTGCGGTGCCACCCGCGGGTCCAGCCACGGCTCGCCCTGCCGCACGTACTCGGGGTAGGCAGGGAGGCGTTCGCGCAGCTCGAAGCCGAGGTCGGCGCTGCGCTCGGCGAGCTCGTCGACCTGCGGCCACGGCCGCTCGGGGTTGACGTGGTCGGGGGTGAGCGGCGAGACGCCGCCCCAGTCGTCGATGCCCGCGCGCAGCATGAGCTCGTACTCGCCGCCGATGAGGTTGGGCGGCGCCTGGATCCGCATGCGGGGCCCCAGAACCAGTCGCGTCACGGCGATGGTGGCGGCGAGGTCACAGAGCTCGGCGTCGGGGCGGTGCATCATCGCGGTGTCGGGCTTGGCCCGGAAGTTCTGGATGATGAGCTCCTGGATCGCCCCGTACTCGCGGGCGGCGGAGCGCAGCGCGAAGATGGAGTCGGCGCGCTCGGCCAGGGTCTCGCCGATGCCGATGAGGAGCCCCGTGGTGAACGGGACGCTGGAGCGCCCGGCGTCCTGGAGCACGCGCAGCCGCACCTTGGGGTCCTTGTCGGGGCTGCCGTAGTGGGGTTGGCCGCGCTCGGTGAACAGCCGCTCGGAGGTGGTCTCCAGCATCATCCCCATGGACGCCGCGACCGGCTTGAGCCGCTGGAAGTCGCTCCAGCCGAGCACACCGGGGTTGAGGTGCGGCAGCAGGCCGGTCTCCTCCAGGATCAGGATGGACATGGCGCGCACGTAGGACAGGGTGTCGTCGTAGCCGCGCGCGTCGAGCCACTCCTTGGCGGCCGTCCACCGGTCCTCGGGCCGGTCGCCGAGGGTGATGAGGGCTTCCTTGCACCCCATGGCGGCGCCCTGGCGGGCGATCTCCACCACCTCGTCCGGGGAGAGGAAGGGGGCGTGGAGCTTGCCGGGGACCGTGGCGAATGTGCAGTAGTGGCAGCGGTCCCGGCACAGCCGGGTGAGGGGGATGAAGACGCTGCGGCTGTAGGTGATGACGCCGGCTCGGCCGGCCGCCTCCAGCCCCGCGTCGCGGACCCGCTCGGCATAGGTGAGCAGGGTGTCGAGGTCATCGCCTCGCGCGTGCAGCAGCACCTCGGCCTCGGCCGCGTCCAGTGCTTTTCCGTCACGTGCCCGCGCCAGCGCGCGGCGCATGGCCGACGCGGTGGGTTCCTGGTCGCCGTTCACTTCGCCCTCCGTTGGATGCCGTGCCCTTGAGCCCGGTGGCGCATCCCGCTTCCCGCACAGCAGGGCAGGAACGACCGATTCGCCTGCGGGGCGATCGGCGCCCGGTGGAGAGTCCCGGGCTGACGGTACTGCGGAGCGGGAACCAAGCGCGCGTTTCCTTTCCTTAGTGCATGTTTGTGGGCTGGGCCCAGCCCGGCTGGTGCCGATCATGTACGGATCGGTGGTTCGCCGAGCGGCTGAGCAGCGGGATCCAAGGGTCCCACTACTGGTCGAGGGGAGGGGTCAGGGGGTCAGGACTCCTCCGCCCATAACCGCCCACCCTACGCGCCAGTAGCAGGCCCTACCGCCGCCAGGGGCGCAGAATCCGCGACCACGGGGACCGCTTTCGCCGTTGCGACAGGTGACCGTCGAGATACCGCTCCCAGCGGGCGGTGACGGCGTCGATGTGGTACTCCGCCACCGTGGCGGCCGTGGCCGCTCCCATGCGGCGCCGCTCGTCGGCGTCCTCGACGAGTCGCAGCAGACCGGCCGACAGCGCGTCGACATCCTGGTCGGCGACGAGTAACCCGTTGTGGCCGTGGGTGATGAGCTCACGAGGGCCGAAGGGGCACTCGAAGCTCACCACCGGCACGCCTACGGAGAACGCCTCGACGATCGTCATCCCGAAGCCCTCCTGCTCGGAGCTGACGGCGACGACCGACGCTTTGGCGAACTCGTCGGTGATGGCGGGGGTACGCCCCATGAGGGCGACCCTGCCGTTGAGTCCGAGTTCGTCGATGGTGGCCCGGATCTCCCGTCTCTCCGGGCCGCGGCCGTAGATGCGCAGCTGCCACTCGGGGTGCTTGTCCGCGACGGCCGCGAAGGCTCGGACGAGGATCGGGTACTGCTTGACGGGGACGAGGCGCCCGGCGGTGGCGATGATGGGGTTGGTCAGCCGCGAGCTGGCGTACAGCGCGTCGGGAATGGGGTTGGGCATGGTCGTCGCCCAGCTGTCGGTCCGGCCGACGAAGGTCGTGTACGCGTCGCGGTCGGAGTCGGTGAGGACGGTGAGCCCGTCGAGGGCCGTGTGCACGTCGCGGATGTGCTCACGCACGTCGGCGGGCTGCTGGCCGAGGTTCTGGTGCTCCTGGCCGATGCGTAGGTAGTCCGTACGTCCGAACGTCGCCAGCAGGGAGTTGAGGCCAGGGTTGGTAGCCACGACGACGTCCGCCTCGACCCGCTCCAGGTAGCGCCGGACCTCGCGCTCGGTGGCGGCGTTGAAGACGTTGGCCCGCTCTGCCTCGCTGCCGGGAACGTGCGCGGCGGGCTGGAGTTCGAGCTCGGCGGTCTCGGGATCGGGGGCGGGGCGCTCGGTCCAGCCGCGGCTGTGGGTCAGCGTGTGCAGGCGGACCTTGGGGCTGATGGCGAAGAAGGGCTCCGCCGCGTTCTGCGCCAAGCTGACGATCTCGACCTCGTGCTTGTCCGACAGCCCGTTGGCCAGGCTGGTGGTCGCGCGGATCGTCCCGCCCATGCCGTAGATGTTGCCGATGAGGAAGGTGATGCGCATCGTCAGGCTGCCTCGCACAGCGCGCCGTCAGCGTCGTCGGCGTCGTCGGCGTCCTCGGAGGCACCGGCGCCCTCGCCGGTTACGGCGACACCCAGGAGGGACAGGCCGTCCTTGACCGTGTAGTAGGGGCGCAGCCCGATGGTCGCGGCACCGGCCGCGATCCGGGTCTCCCGGAAGCTGACGCGGCCCTTCTTGCCGACGATGTCGTCGACGTGGGAGCCGAGGCGCAGGTCGGTGTCGAGTCCGGGGACGCGCAGCCACAGGTCCCACTCGTTGTGGTCGCGGGCGTCGTCGTGAGCCTCGGCGAGGGGGCGCAGCGGAATCCGGCCCGCGAAGGAACGGCCGGTGAGCTCGGCGGGGAAGATCCGCTCCTCCCCTTCCCGGTGGCGGCCACGGATCACCAGGTGGGGGGTGGCGTCTTCCGAAGCGTCGGCGGAAGGCTCGGGGGCGTAGGCGAGGAAGCCGGCGACGGTGATCCGCTCGCCGAGGCTCCGCACGCGTCGCACTTCGGCGTGGGGGCGGACCGAGCGGACCTTCACGCGCAGGCGGCCGGTGGACGTGCGAACGGCGCTGAACGCGCGGGACCGGGCCCGGGACGCGTAGTCCTCGGCCTCGGCGGCGTCGTAGCAGGGGTCGGTGGTGAGGATCGGCCGCTGGGTGCCGTCCGGCCCCTCCCAGCGCAGCGCCCAGGTGCCCGTGGCGAGCCCACCGAGGTCGGCCAGGGCGCGGTCGCCGTCGGTCCGCAGCGGCAGGACCTCCTGGATGGCACCGGACTCCTTGAGCTTGCCGACCGGCTTGCAGACGAGGTTGGCGCCGGTCGGGTCCGGCGCGGCGGGGATCAGTTCCAGAACGTCGTCCGCTAGGACCCGGCTCGTGGCGACGCGCATAGTTCCCCCGACATCACAGAAATGGTCATTCGTGAACGATCCGACAAAACTAGAGAGGGGCGGTTCACGGCATCACCGCGGTCGTGCCAAGAAACCGCCAAGGATTTCCCCAAATAACGACATTCCACAGTAAAAGCAGGGCAAAAACACCTGCTGTGTTCGGGGGTGGTGCGGAAATCCCCGGCTACGGCGTCCGCATTATCCGAGTGACTTCGCGCGGCGGCGTTCGGCGAAGAACTCTTCCCACTGGTCGGTGATCAGCGAGATGTCGTAGTCGGCGGCCGAGCGCGCGGCCTCCTCGGCCATGCGCAGCCGCTCGTCCCGGTTCTCGACGAGTCGCAGCAGCCCGGCGCCCAGCGCCTTGACGTCTTGGGCGGGCACGAGCAGGCCGTTGCGTTCGTGGTCGATGATCTCCCGCGGGCCGTAGGGGCAGTCGAAGCTGACCGTGGGCACACCCACCGAGAAGCCCTCGATGATCGTCATGCCGAAGCCCTCGACACGGGAGCTGACGGCCAGCAGCGACGCCTTGGCCAGCTCGCCGGTCAGGTTCTTCGTACGGCCCATGAGGGTGACCTGGTTGCTCAGGCCCATCTCGACGATCTTCTTGCGCAGCTTCCCGTCCTTGCTGCCGCCGCCGTAGATGCGCAGCCGCCAGTCGGGGTGCTTCTCGGCGACCATGGCGAAGGCGTCCAGCAGCTTGGGGTACTGCTTGATCGGCGTCATGCGGCCGGCCGCGACGATGATGGGGTTCTCCTGCGTGGAGCGGGGGTACTCCGCGGCGGGCAGCGCGTTGGGCATGACGCGCAGCCAGGCCGGGTCGGTGTTGAGGAATTCCAGGTACGCGTTCCGGTCCGCCTGCGTCAGGACCGTCAGCCCGTCGAGCCGCGGATAATCCACCCCGATGCTGCCGCGCACGTCGCCCTTGTGTTCGGCCAGGTTGACGTGCTCCTGGCCGATGCGCAGCAGGCGTTCGGGCGCCCACCGGGCGATCAGAAGGTTGATCCCGGGCCGCGTACCCACGACGACGTCGGCGTCGGTCTGGCGCAGGTACTTGCGCAGTCCCTGGGCGGCGACGCCGGTGAAAGCGCCGTTCTGCTCGATCTCGGCGGGCGGGACCACCCCGCTGAGGCGGTTGAAGTGCCACCGGTTCAGCAGCCCGCGCGTGGTGTGGTGCGGCCCGCCGACCTGGGTGCCCAGGGGGGCCAGCGGCACCAGGCGGACGCCCTCGGGCACGGTGAAGAACGGCTTCTCCTGGTGCCGGGCGAGGCTGGCGATTTCCACGTCGTGGCGGGCGGCGAGCCCGCCGGCGGTGTTGAAGACGGTCCGGATCGTGCCGCCCATGCCGTAGGCGTTGGCGATGAGAAAGGAGATCTTCACTTTCCGCCCTTATCCGCCAGCGTCGCCAGGAGGGAGAGGTCGTCCTCCGCCGTGTAGTAGGGCCGGACGTGCACGGCGGGCTCTCCCAGCGTCGTGTCGGGGAAGACGAACTTCTTCTTCTTGCCGACGATGTCGTCGGCGTGCGCGGCGAGGCGCAACTCGGTCTGGGAGCCGTCCTCGCACAGCCACAGGTCCCACTCGTTGTGGGCGCGCTCGGGGTCGTGCGCCGCGACTATCGGGCGGAGCGGAATCTCGCAGGTGAAGCGGCCGTCAACGAGTTCGGCGGGCGCCTCCACCACGCCGGAGCGGGCGCGCTGGCGGGCGATGACCCGCGCGGAGGTGCTGCCGTCGCGCTGGGCGGTGTAGGCGAGAAGACCGGAGACGGTGACCGACGCGGCGCCCGTCTCGACCCAGCTCACCTCGGCGTACGGGGTGACCGCGCTGGAACGCAGCCGCAACCGCCCCCGCGGGTCGCGGATCGCCCGGAGTTCACGGCTGCGCGGACGGCGCAGGTAGGCGACGCGCTCGGAGATGCTGAAGCCGGGGTCGCGCGTCGCCACGGGGGTGGACCGCCCGTCGGCTTCGACCCACAGCACGTCCCACGTGCCGTCGTCGAGCTGGAGGCCGTTGAGGTCGGCGCGGACGCGGTCGCCCGCGCGGCGCACCGTGGTGATGGGGATGACGGCCTCGGGGTCACCACCGCGGCGCAGCGCCAAGGAGGCACTGCCGCCCGCCTCGGTCTTGTGGCCGTCGCTCTCGCGGAGACGGAGCTCAAGAACGTCGCCGCTGTCGACTCGACTCAACTCTGCCTGCACTGGCCCCCCACAGCCCATGAGTGTCCCGCGCGCCCCACGCTGCTCGGCGTGGATCACGCTGGCGCCCGATGGTTGGATCATTTCGACCGTGAACGGGACGGTCCGCGCATCAGTGGCGTCGTCGCGCAACCATCCCCCGATGGCGCGTCCGCCCCACCTACGCCTTGAACCGTACATTTCCGCTTTTAAAGCGCAAGTAAGAAACTGCCCGCACACACGCCTGGAATGTGATCTATTCCGTCACGTCAATGCGGGTATCGCCGGTATGGGCGAGAAAGGTTTACATGAGAAAAATTATGGCCGGATGCGGCCAAGGTCACATAAAAGCGTGGTTATGTGAAGCGCTTCCGCGCCCTCACCAGGACGATGCTGCCCCGCGCGTTCGGCTGTCGCGTGTCGCCGAACGCCACTACGGGAATCAGCGGTGCGGCGGCGTTGAAACCGGCGCGCCCGCCGTGCGCCGACAGGGCCAGGTAGGTGCGTTCCGCAAAGCGGCCGCGGAACTGATAACTGTGCTCCACCACGTCCAAGCCCTGCCCGCTGAGCAGCTCGGCCAGCGTCTCGTGGGTGTAGGTGCGCCGCACGTGGTAGCGCCTTCGATGTTCCTCGAACAGGTCGGGCCACTCCGTGCGGCGCGAGAGGCAGTCGGCCGACATGACGAGTTCGCCGCCGGGCCGCAGAACGCGCGACATCTCTCGCAGCGCGGCCGGGCCGTCGTCGAAGTGCTCGATGGCGCAGATCGACATCACCTTGTCGACCGAGGCGTCGCGCACGGGCAGCCGTAGCGCGTCGCCCTCGACGAGGGCCGGAGCGTGACGCAGCCGCGCGCCGCGCACCATCTTGTGCCGCGCCAGGTCCACCGAGACCGCGTTGGCGCCGCGCCGCCGGGCCTGCCCGGCCCAGTATCCGTCGCCGCCGGCAACGTCGAGCACGGTCTGCCCGCGCAGGTCATCGCCGAGCCAGCGGAGCAGGGTCCGCGCCTCGCGGTAGCGGCAGACATGGACCTGGTGGCCGGCGAAGGCGACAACGTCTGGCATTCCCACGGGGACACCCTAGGACACGCCCCGGTTCCGGCCGCCCCTCCCCATTCCCTCTCTCCCCTTCCGTCCCTTTTGCCGCCTCTGTTCCTCAGTGGCCCGTCAGCGAGATATCAGGCGGATGGCCGCACCCCGGCCTAACGTGCTCACACAGGCGGCTGAACAGGCCGGGACCGCAATTGGAAGGGGGCAACCGTCGATGGCGAAGACCGTTCCGGCGCCGCCGCGCGAGGTTCGGATCGCGGGAGCGCCGGCCCTCGCGGTACGGGTCCGGGAGCCGGAGTTCGCGGAAGACGGCGCGCCGGGACCCCCCATCGTGCTGGTGCACGCCCTGGGCCGGACCCTGGAGGACTGGGAGGCCATGACCCCCCTCCTCACCCGGCGGCACCCGCTGTACGCGATCGACCTGCGCGGTCACGGCCGGTCCGAGGACGGCGCCTGGACGCTCGACGGCCTGCTCGACGACCTCATCCGGGTGATCGGGCACTTCGGCCTGGAGCGGCCGGTGGTGGTCGGCCACCAGCTGGGCGGGATGCTCGCGGTCGCCTACGGGGCGCGCTCGTCGCGCCTCACCGCCGTGGTGAACATCGAGGGGCATGGGTGGCCGCACGCGAAGGACGTCAGCGAGCGCCTCGGCCTGTCGTTGGAGGAGGCCGAGGGCCACGTCGCCGCCTTCCGCCGGTACGTCGTGGAGCAGGTGTCGTGCACGCTCGCGCCGATGCCACCCGGCGCCTTCGACCGCATGGTGGAGGCCTATCGGAGTGGCGTCATGGGGCTGCCCGGACCGGTGCTGGCGGCATCCGCGCTCCGTTCGGCCGTCATCGCCGACGGTGTCGTCTCCCCCCGACCCGGCCCGCGCGCGGCCCGCGCCCTGTGCTCCGCCTTCGACCCCTTCGACCCCGACCTCCATTACCGCGAGCTGAAGACTCCCGCCCTCACCCTCGTCTCCACGGCCCCCGCTGCTACTCCGCCGGGGGCACCGGCCCGGTTCTCCGAGATCCTCACCATCCAGGCCGAACACGAGCTGATCCCGCGCGGCGACCACCTCCCGTCCCGCGGCGTGGACGCGCACTACGCCATGCACATGTCCCACCCCGAACGCGTCACCTGGCTCATCGAGGACTTCCTGGCCGGTATCTGATCGCCCCTCTCCCGTTCTCCCGTTCTCACGCCGCCCACGCGGGCGCGCGGCGGGTGGGCGACCACACCGAAGGCGCCTTACGCTGGCGACGTGCTGAGCCGGTTGCGCGACCACCGTTGGGTGCGCCTGATCACCATCGTGATCGTTTTGGGCTGCGCGGGATACGCGCTGTACGCCCGCTGGGACGAGGCCGAGGACGCGCTGCGCACGCTCTCCCTGGAATTCGTGGCGGCGTCGGCGGTGGCGGCGCTGGCCGGGCTCGGCGCGCAGATGATGGCGTGGCGGGCGATCCTCGCGGACCTGGGGTCGCCGCTGCCGGTCGGCGCCGCCACACGGGTGATGTTCGTCGGCCAGCTCGGCAAGTACCTACCCGGCTCGGTGTGGGCCTTCGTCGCCCAGGTGGAGCTGGCCCGGGACCGCGACGTGGCCCGGCAGCGGGGCATCACCGCGACCGTGCTGGCGGTAGCGGTCACGCTGACGGTCAACCTGGCCGTGGCCGCCGCGACCCTGCCCTTCGCCTCCGAGGAGGCGGCCCGCCGCTGGTGGTGGGTGCTGGTCTGCGCGCCCTTCCTGCTCGCAGCGCTGCACCCGCGCGTCGTGACCTGGGTGATCCACACGGCGCTGCGGCTGGTCCGGCGGTCCCGGGGCGTCCCCGACACCGAACTGGAGCGGGTCAGCAGGCGCGGCATGGCGGCCGCGGTGGGCTGGTCGGTCCTCGCGTGGGTGCCACTGGGCGCGCACATCTGGGTCCTGGTCCTGGGCGCGGGCGGACAGGGGGCCGCCGCCCTCCCCGCTGCTGTCGGGGCCTACGCGCTGGCCTGGACGCTGGGCGTCCTGTTCGTCGTCGCCCCCGCCGGGATCGGCGTCCGCGAACTCGTCCTCGTCGTCGCGCTGTCCCCCGTCCTCAGCCCTGGCTCCGCGCTGGTCGTGGCCGCGCTGTCGCGTCTGGTCATGACGGTGGCCGACATCCTGTGGGCAGGCGCGGCGCTGGCGTTCACCCGGTCGGCGGCGCGGTCGCGGTGAGGGCCGCGACGTAGGCGTCCCAGTAGGGGTCCGGGTCCACACGCCGCACCCCGCCGCGCAGCCGCAGCGCCTCACCCTCGGCGTAGAACGCGTCGAGAGCGCGGGCCAGGTCGGCGGTGTCGTCCGGTTCGCAGAGCAGACCGTCCACGCCGTGGCGAACGTGGTCGGGGAGGGTGCCCGCGCGCGTGGCGATGACGGGCACGCCGTGCGCGTGGGCGAGCCACACGTTCTGGGTGGCGGTCGCCGATCGGTACGGCAGCACGACAGCGTCGGCACCGGCGAACAGGGCGGACAGCTCAGTGGCCGGGACGTAGCCCGCGCGGAAGTCCACACGGTCAGCGACCCCGAGGGCGGCGGCGAGCGACCGCAGCTCGGCCGACCCGCTCCAGAACTCCCCCGCGATGGTCAGCCGCACCGTCGGCGGTGCCCCCTGGGCGAAAGCCCGCAGTAGCACGTCCACGCCCTTGTAGGGCCGCACGATCCCGAAGAACAGCAGGTGGTGGAGGACGCCGTCGGGGCGCGTGGGCGCGGGCCCGATCGTCTCCGGCAGGTGCGGAGGCATCTCGGCCGTCCCCACCCGGGTGTCGGTTCCCTGGACCAGCCCGCGCGCGAGGTGCGCCTGGTCGGGCGAGTGAGCGAGCACGCCGTCGACGCGCCGCAGCAGGGCGCGCATCAGCGTGGCGTCGGCGGGTCCGGGCTCGTGCGGCAGAACGTTGTGGCAGAGCGCGACCGTGCGGCCGCCGCGCCCCACACCCGCCAGGACACCCAGATAAGGCGGCACCTGCACCGGGGAGAACACGGCCAGCACGGTGAGGTCGCTGAACCGGCCCGCCCGGCGCCCCACGCGCCACCAGCCGTCGGGCCGGTACCAGGCCAGGTCGTCGCGCGTGTCGGGGAAGAGCTCCCCTTCGGGAACGTCGATGGTCTGGCGCCCGGGGTAGAGAACCGACGGGTACTGCGCACGCCAGGACTCGACGACGACCTCGTGGCCCCGCTCCGCGAGCCGGTGCGCGAGTTCCGTCGTGTGCCGAGCGCCGCCGCCCTTGTACGGATAGGCCGGGCCGACCAGTGTGATGCGCATACGCCCCCTTTCCACTCCCCTGTCCGCCCACTCCCCTGTCCGCCCACGTACCCCTCGTCGGATTCCAGACTCAGGAGTTGTTGCGCGACCGAACGATCAGGTCCGCTAACAGCGCCATGGACCCCACGATCAGCCCCGTCATGAACAGCATGATCGTGTTGTTCGGGATGTACAGCGGCTCCTTGACCATGTCGAAGACGAACTTCACCGAGCCGATGCCGATGAGCCACAGGGCCAGCGGCATCAGCACCTTCAGCGGGTTGAAGTACATGACCATCCGCAGCACCTGAAGGATGTAGCGGTAAGCGTCGCGGACGAAGTGGAACTTGGAGTTGCCCGCCCGCTTGGCGTAGGTGATGGGCACGTAGTGCACCGGGTGCTGGTTGGACAGGAACGCCAGGGTGATCGTGGTGACACAGGAGAAGCCGGGCGGCAGCAGCCGCAGGTAGGGCAGGGAGACCTCGCGGCGGAACGCGCGCATGCCGGAGTTGAGGTCCGGGATGGTGGTGTTGGTGAGCCGTTCGGCGATCTTGCGGATCACCCACTTGGTCGGGACCCGGAGGAACTTGTGGCTGCCGGACTCCTGCGTGCGCGCGCCGACCACCTGGTCCATCTCGGGGTTCTCATCGAGCATGGCGACGAATTCGGGGATGCGCTCGTTGGGGTAGGTCATGTCCGCGTCGGTCCACACGACGATGTCGCCGCGTGCCCGCTGGGTGCCGATCCGCCGCACGGTCCCGGAGCCGCCGTTGTGCCCGAAGGCGATGACCCGCATACGCGGAAAGCGCCGCTTGGCCGCGCGCAGCCGGGCCAGCGTCGCATCGGTCGAGGCGTCGTCGATGGCGAGCAGCTCGTAGGCGTAGCCTGACCCGTCCATCGCCGCACAGATCCGCTCGACCTCCGCCACCACGTGATCCTGCTCGTTGTAGCAGGGAAGCACGATGGTGACGCGCGGGCTCGCGGCCTCGGCGTCGGCGGCTGCTCTCTCCGGTACTTCCTGCATCTCGCTCACGGTCGGCCAAGAATAGCGGGGGGTCTTCGGGCCGCGGCGCTCACCCGGCCACGGCGATCCACACGTCGCCGTTGAAGGCCCAGGGGCCGGACGGCGGCTCCATCAGGGTGCTCGGATCCGACGCGCTGTGCACGTCGAAGGGGTGTTCCTTGGGGGTGGTGGGCGGGACGTAGCGGTCCAGGGTCTCCGGTGAGGACGCCGCGAGGACGGGGGTCCGGCCCCGCTCCCGGATCCGGGCCGTCACACGGTCCACCACCGCAGCCTCATCGGTCAGGGTACGGGCGGTCGGAACCCCGCACACACCCCGGATGAGCTGCATGTAGTTCCCCGCCGAACCGTCCACCATGAGGACGCTCGCATCCTTGGGCAGCGCCGCGCAGAGCTCCCGTGTCCCCGCGACCGATCCGATATCGGATCGATAGCTCATCACCCCGGCCGCGGTGACCGCCGTGGGGACCAGCATCACCAGGGCACCGGCCGCGGTCACCACGGCGGCGCCCCTGCGCCCGGCGCCCGGACGACTCCCGACCAGCGAAGGAAGCTCGGTCGCGAACCGCCGCGCGAGCCAGGCCACGAACCAGACGGCGAACAGGATGAACGCCGGGATCACCAGGACGATGAGCCGCCGACTGGCCCACGGGTGGTCGGGGGTGATCGCGGGCCGGAGCAGGGTGGTGGCGACCGTCCAGACCAGCACCATGGTCGGCAGCACCCACTGTGGCTCCCGGCGGAGCAGGATCCGGCGGAGCAGCAGGGCCACGCCCAGCGTCGCGAGGAGCACGGTGCTCGCCCCCACGTACCAGCTCACCCAAAAGAGGCTCATCTCCTCATAGGTGCGCTCCGGGTCGACGGGCAAGCCCTCGATCTCCTGCACCTGGCCGATGAAAACGCCGGTGGCCTCGTCACCGTGCCCGTACTGGACGAAGAACAGGGGCCGGAGGGCGAGCGCGACCACCACCAGCACCGCCAGCACGGCGACGGCCGTGGGCAGCCAGGGCGGACGGTCCGTTCGCGGAACACCGTGCCGCCACAGCAGTGCGGTCGCCAGCGCGACGCCGACCACGACGACCGCGCTGAGCACCAGCAGCGGATCGAGTGAGTCCGAGAGGTAGTCGAGGTAGGGCTTGGACAGCCAGAACCCGGCGACGAACCCGTATCCGAGTCCCAGCGCCAGCCCGGCGAGCATCGGCAAGGCCTGGCTCCGGCGGGCGAGCAGCAGCAGGGCGATGAAGCCGACGACCGGGAGGAGGTCGCGGATCGCGTCGATGCGCACGACCAGACCGAGGCCGAACACCAGACCCGCCGCCCCGGCGAGGGCGTGCGTCGCCCCCCAGCGCGCCCGCAGGCCGGTGCGCCGGGACAACGCGTTGGGTGTGCTGGCGCGGCCGCTCGCCCACATGTCGAAGGCGAGCGCCAGCGCGCCGAGCATCAGCACCTGGGCGGCGATCTCGCTGTAGGTCGAGCGGCTGATCCACTGCTGGGTCTGGCAGACGGCGAGGATCAGGGCGGCCATCGGGGCCCACCGCACCCCGATGAGCCGGGCGGCCAGCCCCGCGAAGGTCAGCACGCCCAGCGCGCCGATGAGCGGGGCCATCACCAGCATGCCGGGGATGCCGCCGATCCAGTACCCGACGGACAGGATCAGCGGAAGCCCGGAGAGGAACTGCGGCCAGACGTCCGTCCCGACCTCGTAGTAGGCGAGACTGCCGTAGCCGAGGGCGGGATCATCGCCCGCGATCAGATCGCGGTCCTGCGGGATCGGGAGCGACCCGTGCTGCGCGATCCACGCGGTGAACTGGGCGTAGGAGGCGGGGTCGCGGCGGATCACCAGCGCCTCGGCGTGATAGGCGACCTGCACCGCCGCGAAGGCCACCGTGATGAGGACGACCGCGGCGACGGGCCACCACGGCACGCCGTCCTCGGGAGGCTCGGGGACCCACCGCGGCACGAACAGCAGCGCGGCGATCACGGCCGGTCCGCCCAGGAGGGCGCCCGTCAGCGGGGTGAAGTGGCCGATGAGCAGCAGGGGAAAGGCCACCAGCAACCAGGCGGCCAGGGCGACGGCGGGAACGATCGTGAGGCGGGCGAGCAGGCGACCGGCGGTCAGGCGCATGGGGGCAACTGTTCCAGTTCTCGGCCGCGCACCGGGTAAAGAGCAGACCGCGCCCGCACGGGTCGTGGGTCTTCCCGGCCGCGGCGCGGCGGCGGGTCGTGGGGCCTCATGTCCTCACCGGCACGCTGAGCGGGGTGCGGAGATCTCGGATATCCCGGCGAACCTACCGAACACCCGGGTCGTACCGCACCATCCGACCCCGATTCGGGCGGTACGGAACCCGCGACGTGGCGGCACGACGCCGAGGGACAGCCGACCAGCGCGACCCGCACGTAGCATGTGCGCGACCCCGTCCATGCCCGTCCATGCCCGTACAGCCCCGGGCCGAACACGAAGGACCCCTGGTGACCGCGGAAACCCCATGGGCGCTGTGGCGCGCCGTTGTATCCACCGACCAGTCCCGCCCGTTCCTCACGGCTTATGACGCCGACACCGGCGGGCGTGTGGAGCTGTCGTACGCCACGTTCGACAACTGGGTGGCCAAAACCGCCAACATGCTGCTCGACGGCCTCGCCGCCGAACCCGGAGACCGCGTCGTGCTCGCCCTGCCGGTCCACTGGCAGTCCCTGGTCTGGCTGCTGGCCTGCTGGTCGACCGGTCTGACCGTCGTCCCGGCCGCCGCCGGGGAGGTCCCCGAGGGGGACATCGCCGTGGCCGACGCCGCCCGCCTGGAGGCCGCCTTGGACACCGGCGCACGCGAAGTCGTGGGGACCTCCCTGCACCCGCTGGGCGCCCCACTAGCCGACTGCCCGCCCCCGGCGATGGACTACACGGTCGAGGTGCGCTCCTACGGCGACCACTTCACGCCGGAGGTACCGGTCACCCCGGACACGGTTCATTTGGATGGGAAAACCCGGCTTACTGGTGCTGATCTGGTGACCGGAGCCCGGAACACGGCAACGGATTGGCAGCTGACAGTCGACGACCGAGTGGCTATCATCACGTCAGCGTCGGATTCCCTCACGGTGCTTGGAAGCGACCTCTCCCACTTCCTCGCCCCGGTGTCCTGCGCCGTGCCGCTTGTGCTCCTTCCCGGTATCGATTCGGCTAACCTGCAATCACGGCTTGATATGGAGCGTGCCACCGCCCTCGTTGGCGCGCCGCCCGACACCCCCGCGCTTCCGGGCAACATCAGGCCGTTGTCCTGACGCCTACTTCGTTGGTGCCCAATGCCCAGAAAACGCCCCTCATCTCGCGGCTCCGCGCGGGGCCACGCCGCGCCGAAGAACCTGTCCAGGTCCCTGCCCGCGAAGAAGCGCCTCTCCCCCAGCGCGTGGATCGCGGTCATCACGACGGGGGTCGTCATCGGCAGCAGCCTGACCGCCTACGCCGCCTACGTCGACATCACCGGCGGCATCAACCGGGAGAACGTCGACACCGACGCCTTCGGTGACCGGCCAAGCAAGGTCGAGGGCGTGGTCAACATCATGATCATCGGATCCGACAAGCGCGACGGGGCCAACGCCGAATACGGCGAGGCCGAGGGGGAGCGGCCCGACACCCTCGCCATCGCGCACATCTCTCCGGAGAAGAAGTCCGCGACGATCGTCAACCTCCCGCGCGACTCCATCGTGCAGCTGCCCGCCTGCAAGAAGACGGGCGACTACCCCGGGTCCGAACCGCAGCAGGGGATGATCAACTCGGCGATGAGCTACGGCGGTGTGAGCTGCCAGTGGGACACCGTCGAGAAGGCGACCAACATCCGCATCGACCACTTCGTCAGCCTCGACTTCACCGGGTTCAAGGGCATGGTCGACGCGCTCGGCGGCGTGGACATGTGCATCCCCCACCCGATCCACGACCCCAAGGCCGGCAACCTTGAACTCGACGCCGGGGAGCAGACCCTCACCGGTGAGGAGGCGCTCGGCTACGTGCGCTCCCGCAAGGGGCAGGGCGACGGCAGCGACCTCATGCGGATCGACCGCCAACAGGACTTCATGGCCGCCATGGCGCAGAAGGTCATGAGCGGGGACACCCTGAAGAGCCCGTCCAACCTGTACTCCTTCCTCAACGAGGTCACCAGCTCCATCACCAGCGACGACGAACTCACCGTCGACACGATGGCCGACATCGCCATCGCCATGCGCGAGGTCGACCTCAAGGACGTCAACTTCGTCACGGTCCCCAACCACCCCTGGGAGCAGAACAAGAACCGGGTCGCGTGGGACGAGCCCGACGCCCAGCAGCTGTTCCAGGCCATCGCGACCGACGAGTACGGCGGCGATGACGACAAGGACAAGCAGGACGACGACTCGGGAGACGACGCGAAGGACGTCGACCCCGGCGATGTCAGTGTCGAGGTCCTCAATGGAATCGGCACGGCCAACCTGGCCAACCAAGTCTCCGGGATTCTGACCGAGCGCGGATTCGGCGTCAGCGGCACGGGCAACCCGCAGGGCATGGTTCCGGAGGCGAGCACCGTCTATTACGGACCGGACGGCAAGGCCGCGGCCGAGCTCCTCGCCCAAGAACTGACGAACGCCACCCTCGCGGAGGACCCCTCGCTCAGCGGCAACTCGGTCCGACTGGTGATGTCCGACGACTGGAGGGGATTCAAGACCGCGGGCGGCACCGGCGGCGTGCCCGGTTCGGTGAAGAGCAAGAACGCCGCCGACAGCAGCAAGGAATCGGCCTGCTGACCCCCACGTCCCTTCGTTGATCTCGGCGATATCGACGGAGGTGGCGGCGTGACGGCGAAGTCCCGCACCCGGATCCGGGTGCGGGATTTCGCATGTGTCGCGAATCGAACGCGCGGACTCAGGCGGCGATCGCGCCCTGGAGGTCGACGGGCTCGGGGACGGTGCCGTTGACGATCAGGTCGGTCCACAGGGAGCACACCCGCTCCAGCGCGTAGTTCCCGGTGATCTCCGCCTTCGCGGCCAGGCGCGCGGCGTCGAAGCGGCCCTCGCTGACGGTCGCGTGGATCGCGTCGGCCATCGCCGCGGTGTCGTCGTGCAGCCAGCGGCGCGAGTAGATGGTGTCGGCCCCCGGCCAGCTGAGGACGGCGGGCACGCCGCCCGAGGCGGCGCACTCGGCGGGGGCGAGGTGGAAGCTCTCGTCATCACTGGTCGACAGCATGAACCCGACCCGGCGCAGCCAGGCCGCCACGTCCGGACCGAACGGGTCGAACACCACGCCGTCGGCGAGGAGCGGGTCGCGTTGGACGGTGCGGTAGACGCGCTCGTAGTACTCGCGCTCCTCCGGCCGGTTCCAGATCCACCAGTAGTCCCAGGGCTGCTTGGACTTGACCGCGAGCGTGTAGCGCGGGTCGCGTCTCCGCAGCTCGGCGAGGACCTCCAGGCCCCGGTCGAGCCGCTTGCGCGACGGCGCGATCCCGATCATGCCCAGGGTGAACTCGGCGCCGGGCAGTTTGGGCCGGTCCAGCTGCCGGTCGTCCACCCAGTTGGGCAGGGTGACCACCTTGTCGGCCGGCCACGCGGCCAGCTCCCGCGTGAGGGACGCGTAGTGCGGGCTGACGCAGATGATGGCGTCGACCTTGTCGATGTCGAGCTTGCGCGGCCATTCCGCGTACAGCTCGAAGCGGTGCAGCCGGACGACCAGCCGCTGCCCCGGGCGCTTGTGCTGGGAGTAGAACAGCGCGTTGGGGCCGCACCACTCGCAGATGACGACATCGGCCCAGGCGGCCAGTTCCCTGCTGCGGTACTGGTCGTGGTCGCGCAGGCCGTCCCACTCGTCGAGGCGCACGTCCAAGCCGGGCAGGGACATCAGGTGGTCGGCCAGCCGGGTGAAGAACTTCAGGTCGTGCCCGGCGATGACCACCTTCAGCGGGCGCTGGGGATCGGTTCCGGCCGGGGCGGTGGGGTGCGCCAGGTCCAGGTAGCCGCGCAGCCGATCGGCGGCCTTCTCCAGGGTGAAGCGGGCGGCGGCGTCGCGGCAGCGCTCGGCCGCCTCGGCGTAGATCCCAGGGTCGGCGGCGAGCGTGAGCGTGTCGGCGACTGCGTCGACGCCGCCGCCCCCGTCGGCGAACAGCGGGTAGTCGGCGCCGAGCAGATCCTCGTGCATGGGCGTGCGGTTGAGCACGACCGGCAGACCGAGCGCTCCCAGCTCCAGGACCTTGGTGGACAGCTCCAGACTGGCGTCCAGCTCCGGGTCGCGCCAGGACAGCCCGATGTCGCACTCGGCCGACAGCCGCAGCGCCTCGGCGCGCGGCTTGCCGCCGTGCCACCGCACGTCCGGTGTGCCTTCCAGGGCCTTGGCCATCCGCTTGGCCCACTCGGGGGAGTCGCGGTGGATCTTGTCGCCGATCATGTGCAGCTCGGCGGAGACCCCGCGCTTGGCGAGCGCGGCGGGCAGCTCGGTCATCTCCAGCGTGTTCCAGCGCGGCGCGAACTTGCCGGTGTAGACGAGGCGCAGGCGATCGCTCGGGGCGCCGGGGCCGGACACGCCCTCGGGGACCACGACCACCGGCGGGAACAGCACGCTCTTGCCGCAGGCCGCGGGGACCGCCGACTCCAGGAAGCAGCGCAGCTCCTCGGTCTGGCAGAGCAGGAAGCGGGAGGCCACCGCGATGTCGGTGAGTTCGGAGACGGCCGTGGAGGTCATCTCGGCGACGTTCTGCGGCACGTCGGTGAGGTAGGTCCACAGCCGCCCGGCCAGCACCTCGGACTGCGCGGCGATCGAGGCCAGCCTGCGCCCGCGCACGACCACGAGGTCGAAGCGCTCGTCGGCGTCGAGCCGGGTCATCAACGTGACGGCCTGGTCCGGGGTGAGTCCGCGCGGTCCCAGGTCGCTGAGCAGCTTCTCCTCATAGGGGCGGCGCAGCGTGACACCGGCCGCACCGTCGAGCGGCGCCACCAGCCGGTCGGTGGTGACCGGGGCCTTGAGCAGCAGGGTGACCTCGCATCCGGCGGCGGCCAGGCCCTGGGTCATCGACTGCGCCCAGATGGCCGAGCCGTCGATGATGTTCAGATCGACATCCCCATAGACGAGGGCGCGTAGCGGCTTCGCCCGTTGTTGGTCGGTCACGTGTTTCCCTTCAAGACCCGTCCCCGGGGCTCACCCCGGGTGACGCCTGCGCGGCCGCCGTGCTCGACGGAGCGGGGCGGACACGGATGTATGGCCGCTGACTCTTCATTCGTGCGCGTCGACGCCGTCCGCTCACCCCGCATCGGGCGTGCTCCCCACCTGGCCGGGCTCTGCCTCCCGATCGGCGTCGGGCTGGGGGCCGAGGGCGAGCAGCCGCGCCCCGTGCCGGTTCCACACCCCTGGCTGCAGACCGCGCCGGACCAGCTGCGTGCGCGCCAGATCCGGCTCGATGGCGCTGACGAAGACATAGTCCTGGCCGGCCACGGCGTCATCGATGGCGCTGCCGCCGTCGCCGCCATCGGCGGACGCCGGGGCGCCACTCCCCCACCAGGGCACCGCGGGGCCGACGGCGTCGGCCCCGGAGCATTCGGCGGCGCACAGCACGTCGGCGAGGAACGCCGCGCCTCTGGGCGCCCGCCACAGCGCCACCCACGGAGAGGTCGCCCCGCGGGCCAGCGCGGCCCACGCGGCGGGGCCGGGCGCGCTCCCGGACTCCGCGTCCGTGTCGATCCCCCGCACGGTCCGCATCGGGATGCCCGCGGACCGCAGGCGCGCCACCCCGGCGAGGTGGTCGACGCCGTCCGGCAGCACGATCTCGGCCGGGGCGTACTCCTGGTTGAGGATATCGTCGGCGAACGCCAGCGCGGTGATGTCGTCCGCCGGGGCGGCGAGCACCGAGACCTGGCGGATCCGCAGCGAGGCCGACGGACTGCCGGAGCCGGGCGCGAAGTCGACCCGGCCGAGGATGTCGGCGAGCCGGACGGGGGTGGCGTCGGTGAGGAACACCGAGCGCAGCACCAGCCGCAGCTCCTCCGGGCTGAGCGGACCGGCGGCGCGCACGCGGGCGAGCCCCTCGGCCGCCGCGCCCGAGCTCAGCGCCGAGGCGTCGACCGGAACCCGGACACTGCCCGGCGCGCGCCCGGCGCCGTTCGGCGGCTCGGCGTCCTCCTCGGGTGAGCCGCCCAGCAGCAGGGCGCGGGCGCCGCACGCCATGGCGCGGTCGGCCAGGGCGGGGTCATCGACGACCACGGTGCTGGCGGCGCGCAGCGTAGCGGGTTCCTCGGCCCACCCGGGGTCGGCGCGGCGCAGGCCGCTGTCCCGGACGAGCATGTCGACGAGCCGGTTGGCCACGACGCCGCTGTTGCCGACCGACGGCAGGTGGACGGGGTCGGCCTGGCGCTCCGGTTCGGCCGCGATCGGGTTGAACCGGTGGAGCGGAACGCCGACGCCGCCATCGTGGACGAGGTCGAAGGGCAGCGTGGCCAGCGCGGGCGGGGCGGGGGCGTCGTTGAGCAGGATCGACGGCACGCCGCGCGACGCGGCGGCCTCGACCAGCCAGTTCAGCGCGCGGGTGCGGTCGCCGGAGGAGGGGTCGCCGACGTGGGCCCACAGGCTGCCGGTGGCCGCCGCGGAGGCCGAGACCAGGACGGCGTCGACGTCGACGGACTCGAACACGACCTGGGCGTCCTGCGGGCGCAGCGCGATGACGCGCACGTAGGGCTCGACGGCGGCGTGCACCTCGGGCGAGAGGACCCCGGCGACGACGAGGCGGTCGTCGCGGTTGCCGATGTTGCCGGCGAGCAGCCGCGCCTCTTGGCGCTCGGCGTCGTAGGAGCGCACCGGCTGGGGCCTGCGGCGCCCGCCCGCGCTCTGCCGCGTGGTGCCGCTCTTGCGCCACAGCCGGAACAGGTCGCGCGGCAGCCGGACCAGGCCGCGCCCGGGCCGTTTGGCCGCTGCGGTCAGTGCCCGCCCGACCTGCAGGGACGTTGAACCTTCCAGGGCGGCGAGGCGGGCCTGTGCTTCCCGCAACTGGGCTTCTCTCTCCGAGAGCGCCTGCCGCAGCTGTTCGGTCTGGCTCTGTTCACGCCGTTTCACGGATGTCATCCTGCCTTGCGGTGTCGAACGGTAGGGGATCGGTGGCGGGGTGCGCGTGTCATCGTGTCGCGGCGCCGTTCGCCAGGATGGTGGCGATGCGTTCTCCGGCGTGGCCGTCCCAGAGCGGGGGGACGTCGGCCACGGTGGCGGTTCCGGTTCCCTGCCCCGCCAGGATCGCGCCGACGAGGCCGGGGAGCTCGGCGTCGACCACGAGCCGGTTGGTGCCGTGGGTGATGGTCACGGGGCGCTCGGTGTTGGGGCGCAGGGTCAGGCAGGGCACGCCGAGGATGGTGGTCTCCTCCTGCACGCCGCCCGAGTCGGTGATGACGGCGGCAGAGCCGCGTACCAGGGTGACGAAGTCGATGTAGCCGAGCGGCTCCAGCAGCCGCATCCGCGGGTGGCCGCCCAGTCCCGCGTCGTCGAACGCCCGCCGCCCGCGCGGGTGCACCGGCATGACCACGTCCACCTGATCGGCGACCTCGTGCAGGCGCTTGGTCAGGCGCGCCACGATCTCGGGGTCGTCGACGTTGGCCGGGCGGTGCAGGGTCCCCACGACGTAGGTGTCCGGCAGGTCCAGGCGCCTGCCCAGCTCGGCGGTGTCGAAGCGGTCCAGGTTGCCCAGGAGAGTGTCGATCATGGGGTTGCCCACGAAGTGGACGCGGTCGGTCGCAACGCCCTCGTGGGCCAGGTGGCCGACGGCGTCGGGGCTGGTGGCGAAGCAGATGTCGGAGAGCTGGTCGGTGATGCGACGGTTGACCTCCTCCGGCATGGTCCAGTCGAACGACCGCAGCCCCGCCTCCACGTGGGCAACGGGGATGTGCAGCTTGGCCGCGACGAGCGCGGCGGCGACCGTGGAGTTCACGTCACCGTAGACGATGACCAGTCCGGGTGAACGGGAGATGAACTCCTTTTCCAGGCCCACCATAAGGGCGGCCGTCTGCTCGGCGTGCGAACCGGACCCCACGCCCAGGTCGACGTCGGGCCGCGGCAGTCCCAGTTCGCGGAAGAAGATCGCCGACATCCGGTCGTCGTAGTGCTGACCGGTGTGCACCACCGACTGCCGGACGCCCCGCTTCTCCAGGGCCGCCACCACGGGTGCCGCCTTCACGAAATTGGGCCGCGCACCGACGATGTGCACGACCTCGGCGGCCTCGGTCCCGACTGACGACATCACATTCCCTTCGAAGACGAATCGATCTTGACCAACGCTGGACGCCGTGGCGTCACCGGCAGGTCACTCCGGCGTGATTCCATGTCCCACCGTGCGCAACACCCTGAAAGCGGCGACCTTCACCGCGACCCTGACCTGGCGGCACCTGCGGACCGAACCCGCCCGGATGCCGTTGCTGGCCCTGCGGCTGCTGCCGGGAGGTGTCCGCCGACGCATCCGCGCAGCCGCCGGACGGCTCGGTACGCTGCCCCACGCCTACGCCCTGTGGGACGCCGGCCGCCGCGACGAGACGCTGCGGACGATCCGCGACGCCGCCGCGGGCGCCGCCCCCGGCTCGCTCACCCGCATGGCGGCGTTCGCCCTGGCCATCGAGGAACCCGCCCTGGTGGAGGAACTGCTGGACCGGCTGCCCGAAGGCCCGCGCCGCGCCCGGTTGGCGCACCGGTTGGACGTCACGAGGGGACGTGCCGTCCCCGCCGACGCCTCTGACGCTCTCCCCAACCACGCTCTCCCCAACCAGCGGCACGACATCACGGTAACGCCGGGGCAGAAAACGCGACGCGACGACACGATGAACGCTGGGAGATACGCAACCGACGGCCTCCGCGTGCTGCACGTCGTCACCAACGCGCTGCCGCACACGAACGCCGGATACACCCAGCGAACCCACCGCATCGCGCTCGGCCAGCGCGCGGCCGGGCTCGACCCGCACGTGGTGACCCGGCCCGGCTACCCGCTCACCAAGGGCGTCTGGGACGCGCGTCCCCGCGTGGACGTCGACGGCGTGCCCTACCACCGCCTGCTGCCGTGGATCGCGCCCGCCGACGACGCCCGGGCGCTGCGCGCGGGGCTGCGCCGCGCGGCCCCGCTGGTCGAGCGGCTGCGCCCGCGCGTGCTGCACGCGGCGAGCAACCACCTCAACGCCCGCCTGGCGCTCAGCCTGCGCGAGCGCTTCGGCCTGCCCGTGGTCTACGAGGTGCGCGGGTTCCTGGAGGAGTCGTGGCTGTCGCGCGATCCGTCCCGCAGCGTGAACGACGCCTACTACCGGGCCGAGCGCGCCCGCGAGACCGCGTGCATGCAGGCGGCCGACCTCGTGGTGACGCTGGGTGAGACGATGCGCGCCGACATCGTGGCACGCGGTATCGCCCCGGAGCGGGTCGCCGTGGTGCCCAACGCGGTGGACGAGGCGTTCCTGGATCCGTTGCCCGACGGTGCCGATCTCCGCCGTGAGCTGGGCATCGGCCCCGAGGACTTCGTGGCCGGGACCACCACCAGCTGCTACGGCTACGAGGGGCTCGACACGTTGGTGGACGCCGTGGCCGAGCTGCGGCGCCGCGAGATTCCGGCGCACCTGCTGATCGTGGGCGATGGCCCGGAACTGGGGGCGCTACGCGAACGGGCCGCGGCGGCCGGGCTCGGCGGGGCCGCGCACTTCACCGGCCGGGTTCCGGCGGAGGCGGTCCGGCGCCACCACGCGGTCCTGGACGTGTTCGTTGTGCCGCGGCGCGATGCGCGTGTCAGCCGGCTGGTCACCCCTCTGAAGCCGGTCGAGGCGATGGCCGGGGGCCTCCCCGTCGTGGCCAGCGACGTCGAGGCGCTGCGCGAGATCGTGGAACCAGGGATGACCGGTGAGTTAATTTCTCCGGACGACTCGGAAGGTCTAGCGGACGCGCTGGAAAAGCTGGCTTACAGTCGTGAAACGCGAGAGGCGTTCGGTCTCGCGGGCCGCCAGCGGGTCGGGAATGCCCGAACCTGGCGAGCGGCCGCTTACCGCTATATCGAGGCTTATGAGGCAGTTATCTGAAAAGTGTCCGAACTAGGCCACGGTCTGTAATCGAGACCAGCCGCGAAGTACCCTCGGGCGTCTAGTCAGTATTCGGAAGTCCTCGATCGCTACCTCGATATTCCGCACCGAAAAAGAGAACCCGAGGGGGACCCCCTGTGGATGTCGCTACCTCTACGTCCGACCTGGTCGTCATCGGCCTCGGATATGTCGGCCTGCCTCTGGCGCACGCGGCGAGCCGCGTCGGCCTCCAGGTCACCGGGCTCGATGTCAGCCCGCGGGTCGCCGACGGGCTGAACGCCGGACAGTCGCACATCGACGACCTGGAGCCCAGCGACATCGCCGAGATGGTCGACGCGGGGTTCCGGGCCACCACCGACGCCGACGTCCTGAGCGGTGCCCACACCATCGTCATCTGCGTTCCCACCCCGCTGTCCGATGAGGGAGGACCCGACCTGGGCGCCGTCTCGGCGGCCGCCCGGTCCGTGGCCACCCGGCTGCGCCCGGGCACCCTGGTCATCCTGGAGTCGACCACCTACCCGGGCACGACCGAGGAGGTCGTGCGCCCGATCCTGGAGGAGTCCGGACTGGTCGCCGGGGCCGACTTCCACCTCGCCTTCTCGCCGGAGCGCATCGACCCCGGCAACCCGGCCTTCGGCATCGCCAACACCCCCAAGGTCGTGGGGGGCATGACCGAGCGCTGCGGTGAACTCGCCGCCACCTTCTACGGCAAGTTCGTGAACTCGGTCGTCCAGGCGCGCGGCACCCGCGAGGCCGAGATGGCCAAGCTGCTGGAGAACACCTACCGGCACGTCAACATCGCGCTGGTCAACGAGATGGCGATCTTCTGCCAGGAGCTCGGCGTCGACCTGTGGGACGCCATCGCCTGCGCCTCCACCAAGCCGTTCGGCTTCCAGGCGTTCTACCCGGGGCCGGGTGTCGGCGGGCACTGCATCCCCATCGACCCGAACTACCTCTCCTACAAGGTCAAGACGCTGGGCTATCCGTTCCGGTTCGTGGAACTGGCCCAGGAGATCAACGCCCGGATGCCCACCTACGTGCTGCAGCGTGCCCAGGAGCTGCTCAACGACAGCGGGCTGGCGCTGTCGCGGTCCAAGGTGCTGCTGCTCGGCGTCACCTACAAGGCCGGCATCGCCGACCAGCGCGAGTCCCCGGCCCGCCCGGTGGCCCGGAAGCTGGCGGCCAAGGGGGCCTCGCTCACCTACCACGACCCGCACGTCGACGAGTGGTGGGTCAACGGCGAGCGGGTCCCGCGCGCGGAGAACCTGGAGCAGGCCCTGGCCGATGCCGACCTCACCATCCTGCTCACCGACCACCCCGACTACCGGCCCAAGCTGCTCACCGAGCGCGCCCGCCTGCTGCTCGACACCCGCGGCGTGCTGCGCCGCCTCGACCCCGACGAGAGCGACGGCCGCCGCACCACCAGCCCGATCACCCGCGACGGCATCCAGGTCCTCTAGGGCAGCGTTCCTCTAGGGCAGCCGCACAGCGTTTTCCCCGGCCCCGGCCCCGTGGCGGTCCGGGGCCGTTGCCGTCCCCATCTCCCTCGCGCCTCGCGGACCCGCGGCACCGAAGGCAAGGAATCGCCAAAAATTGGGGCAATTTGACCCGGCGATGACGTCCCATGCCGGGGCATATCCGTGCTTTCCGGCCAGACGCGGCGACATCGGCACAGGGTCATTCACCCCCCTCACGTCTGTCCGTAACCCGACTTTTCACCTGTTGTTTCCCTAGCCGCATAGCGTGGCACGCGGACATTCGCACCTTTTCGCGCGAATGTTGGTCTAGGCCCCTTTGTGGCTACAAGAAGCAGGTGAAATCGGATATGCACGCTGTCGTGGCCACTGTGGTCCACCATCCGGAGGACGCGCGCATCCTGCACCGCCAGATCCGCGCCCTGCTGGACGCCGGACACACCGTCACCTACATCGCGCCGTTCCGCGAACGCGGGGTCACTCCGTGGCCGGAACTGACCGCCATCGACGTGCCCAGGGCGGCGGGACGGCGGCGTCTGCACTCGCTGCGGGCCGCCCGGCGCCTCCTGGCCGAACACGCGCCCAGCGCCGATGTCCTGCTCTTCCACGACCCCGAGCTGCTGCTCGCACTGCCCCGGAACCGCCCGGTGACCGTCTGGGACGTCCATGAGGACACCGCGGCCTCGGTGCTGACCAAGCCGTGGCTGCCCCGACCGCTGCGCCGCCCGCTGGGGCCGGTCGTCCGCGCCTGCGAGCGCCGCGCCGAGCACCGGATGCAGCTCATCCTGGCCGAGGAGGGCTACCGCGACCGGTTCGCGCTGCCGCACCCCGTCGTCCCCAACACCACCTACGTTCCCGAGCGCCCGGGGCGCCAGCCCGGCACCGACCGGGTCGTCTACCTGGGGCAGCTGTCGGCCGCGCGCGGCGCGGCCGAGCTGGTGGAGCTGGGTCGGCTGCTGCGGCCGCGCGGCGTGCGGGTCGAGGTGATCGGGGCCGCCGACCCGGAGATCCGGCCGATGCTCCGCCAGGCCCAGCGGGACGAGGCGATCCGCTGGTACGGGTTCGTCCCCAACGACCAGGCGCTGCGCATGGTGAGCGGCGCGATGGCCGGGATCTGCATGCTGCGGGACGCCCCGAACTACCGGCACTCGCTGCCCACGAAGGTCGTCGAGTACATGGCGCACGGCCTGCCGGTCATCACCACCCCCAACCCCGTGGCGGAGGATCTGGTCTCCGGCCGCCCCGAGGGCGACTGCGGCATGGTGGTCCCGTTCGGCGACGCCGAAGCGGCGGCTGAAGCGGTCCTGCGACTGCGTTCGGACCCGGCCCTGCGCCACCGGTTCGCGCGCACCGGCCACGAGATCGCGCGAACGGCCTTCCACTGGCCGGTCCACGCCGACGTGTTCGTCCGCCAGCTGGAGGAGTGGGTCAAGGCCACACCGGGCCACTGGCGCCAGATGGCCGACGACCCCGAGCAGGTCCCGCGGCAGAGCGCGGCCGTGCGGGCGCCGCAGCGGCTTCCGGTGGTGGACGCGGCGGTTTCCGACGGCACGGCCTGATCTGTGGCATTGCGTGCGTCACACGCGCCCACCCCACCGGAATACTTTCCAAGGAAGAAGAGTTGGGTCCGATCGACCGTGAAGTCCACGGTCCCCGCGACCCACGAGGGATGCCATGAGCGACACCGCCGAGCGGCTCGAACTCTCCAAGGAAGCCCAGGACCTTCTGTTCCGCGACGCGCGCACGGTCGGTGCCTTCACCGACGAGCCGGTCACCGAGGAGCAGATCCGGGCCATCCACGACCTGGTCAAGTACGGCCCGACCTCCCTGAACACCCAGCCGCTGCGCGTGACGCTGGTGCGCTCGGCCGAGAGCCGCGAACGCCTGGTCCAGCACATGATCGAGTCGAACCAGGGCAAGACGCGCGCAGCCCCGCTCGTCGCGATCCTCGCCTTCGACACCGCCTTCCATGAGAAGGGCGAGGAGGTCTTCCCCGGCCGCGGGGACATGATCAAGGGCATGTTCGCCGACGAGGCCGCCCGCGACGCCAACGGGCGGCTCAACGCGACGCTGCAGATCGCCTACTTTCTGATCGGCATCCGCGCGGCCGGACTGGCCGCCGGACCGATGTCCGGCTTCGACGCCGAAGCGGTGGACCGGGAGTTCTTCGCCGACGGCTCCCAGAAGAGCCTCGTCGTGGTGAACATCGGCACACCGGCCGAGGGGCAGCCGGCCTTCCCGCGCCTCCCCCGCTTCGAGTACGACGACGTCGTCACCGAGCTGTAGGTGGGGCCGGCCCCACCGCTCTCTTCCCCCGTCCCTCCGTTGATCTCGGCGAAGGGCCTCGGACCGCGGTGTGCGGTCCGAAGCCCTTCTCGTGTCGTAGGTCGGGTGTCCTCAGATGATCGGGGGGCGGCCGGTGCGGGTCATCCGCCACGCGGTGGACCACTTCATCGGCGCGCGCGGCCCCGCGTCCTCGCGCCACCCCTCCATGAACCCCCGGAACCAGGCGCGGAGCGCAGCGCCGTTGCGCTCCCGCAGGACGGTGATGCCCACCCAGTTCGCCAGGTAGACGGCGGCCAGCGGCCAGGGCAGGTTGCGCCGGGCCAGCCAGACCCGGTTGCGGGCGTTGAGCCGGTAGAAGTTGTCGTGCCGGGTCGGCGCCACCGCCGGGTGGTACATCACGGCCTCGGCGTCGTAGACGATGTGGAAGCCGGCGTCCATGATCCGCCAGGCGAGGTCGGTCTCCTCGTGCGCGTAGAAGAACTCGCCGGGCAGGCCCCCACCCTGCTCGAACGCGGTGCGCCGGATCGCGCACGCACCGCCGAGGAAGGTCGTGACCCGGCTGGAGCGCTGCGCGTCGCCTACCCGCAGCCGCGGCACGTGCCGCCGCTGGTCGGGTCCGCCGTCGGGGTCGGCGATACGGAAGGAGATCGCGCCCAGGCCGGGGTCGGCGGCGAACGCGTCGTGCACGTGTCGGGCGAGATCGGGCGAGCGGTACCAGCCGTCGTCGTCGAGGAACAGGATGATGTCGCCGCGGCACTCCTGGACGCCGAGGTTGCGGCCCTCGGGGATGCCCACGTTCTCCGGCAGCCGCACCGCGGCCACGTCTTTGGGCAGTTCCGGCAGGTCGGCGCCGTTGCCCACGACGGTGACGTCGATGTCGACGCCCCGCTGCTCGAACACGCTGTTGATCGCGCGGCGCAGCTCGGCCGGACGGTTCCCCATCGTCAGCAGCACACAGGAGATCTTCATCTTCTGCATACCTCCCCGACCAGCACCGTCCAGGTTGCCGTCAACTGTACGGGAGGCGGCGGCTTCGGCCGGCGTCGGTCCGGAGGGCTCCGGCCCGGGGGCGGAGCCCGACGCGGGGGCCTTGGAGGAAGCGGGACTACTCATGAGAACCGTTCGTGAACGTCAGGAGACACAGGTCTGAAGCGTTGACCATCGCATGGTGAGGTTAACCGAGAGATAAAAAGCGATGCTCACCGCTCGTGCACGCATTCTACGGAGCGTGACCACGGATGATCTCGGATTTCGGGGAAGACGCCGGTCCCGCGGCGTGCGGGACCGGCGCCGAGGGTCAGGAGAGGCGGCGCGAGGCCAACACACTGACCAGGTGCAGCACGGTCTGCAACCCCGCCACGGCGACGCAGGCGACCACGAGTGCCTGGGTGGCCAGCAGGTCACCGCGGACCGCGTCGGCGATCGCGACGACCACCACCAGCAGCGAGAGCTCGACCGCCTGGATGACGCGGTGGAAACGCAGGGCCGCGGCGGCCTTGCGGGCCAGGCCCAGCCCGGCCGAGCGCGGCGCCAGAGCCGAGTCCGGGATCTTCTCCGGCAGTCCGGCCTTAGCGCGGGCCACGACGACGTTATCGGTCTCGACCTTGATAAGCGCGGCGCCCAGCGCCGCCGCCATCCCGGCGATCACCCAGCCGCCGGCCGCGAACTCGCCCTGGGCGCGGATGCCCAGGCCGATCAGCAGCGCGATCTCGGATAGGTAGTGCCCGATGCGGTCGAGGTAGATCCCGGCGACGCTGGTGCGCTGGGTGTAGCGGGCGACCTCGCCGTCCGAGCAGTCGAGGAGCAGGTAGACCTGGATGAGCACGGCCGCGGCCAGCGCCGACCACAGCCCGCCGAAGGCGAGCGTGACTCCGGCCAGCACGCCGAACGCCATCATCAGGTAGGTGATGGCGTTGGGGGGGACACCCAGCCGGACGAACACCGTACTCACGTACGGCGAGACGTCCCGCATGTAGAGGCGGCCCGCCCAGTGCTCCTCGTTGACGCGCTGCTTGATGCCCTCGGGCTGCCCTCCCGCGCGGACGTCAGCGACCGAGGGTTTCGACATACTCACCGACGCTCCGTCGAATCTCGTCATCCGCCAGGGCCAGATGCTCCAGGATGGTGTAGCGGCCCGGCCGGGTCGAGGGGGCGTAGGCCACCGCGCGCGCGAAGGCCTCCTCATCCAAGCCGACATCGCCCGGGAGGATGGGCAGTTCGTGCCGGAGCAGGCAGGCGCGGATGTCGCGCATCCGCCGCTCGCCCTCGCCCAGGTATTTCTGCCGCAGGAAATAGGTGAACAGAGCGCCGATCCCGGCCAGCTCACCGTGGTTGCTCGTGCCCGGGAAGAGCTGGTCGATGGCGTGCAGCACCTCGTGGCAGCCGCCGCTGGCCGGGCGGCTCGACCCGGCGACCGACATCGCCATGCCGCTGAGCACCAGCGCCTCGGCCAGCACGGTGAGGAACTCCTGGGACTCCACCGAGTCCGTCCGGTGCAGCAGCGCCTCGGCGGCCACCCGGGCGAAGGTGACGGCCATTCCGTCCACCGGCTCGCCCTGCTCGCGCCCGGCCAGCTCCCAGTCGGCGATGGCCGAGAAGTTGCTGATGGCGTCGCCGATCCCCGAACGCACGAGGCGCTGCGGGGCGGCGCGGACGTAGTCGACGTCGATGACCACGGCGATGGGCATGCCGACGCCGTAGGTGCCCTTGCCGCTCTCGTGTTCGAGTGAGGCGGTGGGCGAGGCGATGCCGTCGTGGGCCAGGTTGGTGGCCACCGCGACCATGGGGATGCCCGCCATGGACGCGGCGAACTTGGTGACGTCGATGGTCTTGCCGCCGCCGATGCCGGCCACGGCCTCGTAGTGGCCGGACCGCAGCTTCTTACCGAGCTCGGTGGCGACGTCGATGCTGCCGTTCTCGACCCGGAAGACCTCGCAGTTGGGCAGGTCGAGGCCGGCCGCGATCTGGGCGCCCTGTCCGGGGCCGACCGCGACGGCGACGCGCCCCTCGGTGGCGATCCGGCGGTCCGCGAGGACCGCGCCGAGGGAGGAGATGGCCCCCTGCCGGACGTCGATCGTCAGGGGGGAAGGGAGCATCCGGGCTAGTAGCGGCATGCGATCTCCCGCGCGCGGTTCAGGTCGTCGTGGTCGTCCACCTCGACCCAGTCCACCTTGCCGATCGGAGCGATGGCGACCTTCTCGCCGCGGTTCACCAGCTCCTGGTAGCCGTCCTCGTAGTACAGCTGCGGGTCGCGCTCCCAGGTGGCCTTCAGGGCGTCGGCCAGGCGGTCGCCCAGCGAGCCCTCGATGAGGGTGGCGCCGATGTACTCGCCCGCGGCGGTGGCGGGGTCCATGAGTTTGGTGATGCCCGACAGGTGCCCGGAGGAGTCCAGGGTCACCTTCATCTCCTCGTCGGCGAGAGTTTTGACGTTGTCCACCGCCAGGAGAAGCTCCGGCCCCCGTGCGGCGAGTAGCGTCTCCTCAACGCTTACCGGGTGCACGGTGTCGCCGTTGACGAGGAGGACGCCTTCGGAGAAGAACTCGCGCGCGGTCCACAGGGAGTAGGCGTTGTTCCACTCCTCGGCCTTGTCGTTGTAGCAGAGCCTCAGCTTGACGCCGTGGCGGCGCTCCAGGGCCTCCTTGCGCTCCTCGACCGCCTCGGCCCGGTAGCCGACGACGACAACGACGTCGGTCAGCCCGGCCGCGGCGAGGTTGCGCAGAGAGATGTCCATGATGGTGGTGTCGTCACCATCGACCGGCACGAGCGCCTTGGGCAGTGTGTCGGTGTATGGGCGCAGACGGCGGCCCGCTCCAGCGGCCAGAACCATACCGAGCATGTACGCGCCTTCCTCCTTAACCGGTGGAGGCGTCCCTGCCTCCACGTTCGTTTCGCGGAACATCCGCCAGGGTCGTGACGGGGGTTGCGAGCCAGCTCCGCGTGGCCTCTCCTACGAGCAGCACCACGAGGTAGCCCGCGAGCACGCCGTAGGCGAACGGCAGCCAACCGAGCACACCGCCGCAGGCGATCAACAGCATCCGGCCGTCCCAGCCCAGCATCGCCCTGGTGATCCAGGCGGGTGGGCGTACGCCGCAGCCGGGCCGGCGCACAGCGTCGCGATGGTGCAGTACGACCGCAGTCAAGAGTACGAACACCAGCGGACCCGGCACACCGGATCCGTAGCCGAGCGCGAGTAGGTAAAGGTACTCGGTTCCGCGCAGGACCGGCGGGACCATCCAATCAAATCGTCCGTCGTGTGGATGCCCCGACGCCACTCCCGCGAGCAGGAGGGCGGCGGCCGGTGCGAACAGGGTAATGCCTGACAAGCGTCCAAGACCGGCGAGCAGCAGCACTCCCACCACGAGCGCACCGGCCAAAGCCGGGAGCAGTGGGGGGAGCGCTCCGGCGGCTAACCGGCCGAGCGCGACGCTGAGGTGACCATCGTCACGGAGATCTCGCAGGTCAACCGCGCTGTGCCAGCGCGGTCGCAGTGATGCGACCATGTCCGCCGATCACCCTAACTCGCCTCGGCGCGGACCGGCTGGTCCACGACCTCGGCCGTGACCGCCACACCGCAACCGACGATCAGTGCGATGAACGTCACCCGGGGGTCCCAAATCGTTATCGTCAGTGCCACCGTCGCGAACCGGGCGGCCTGTGGAAAGGCCAGGAGCCGACGTACCGCGGCGGGTAGCGCGGAGTCGGCGCTCATCCCCGCGGGGGCGTCGGGGGCGCTTCGGGCGCCGCCGGGCCGCGGTCGACGCTGGGGCCGCTCGCCCTGGCCCGTGCCGCTGCCCCCATCACCGCTGGCGGCGGCGGTGCCGAACAGCTTCGCGGTGAGCTCCGGGTCGCTGGGCGAGCGGTCGGCGGCGGCGCCGCTGGGATCGACGGCGTCGATGGGCGAGGCGCCGCCACCGCCGCGCCGCTGGGCGGGCACGTTCACCGCCTGCGGCGGTCCGCTCAGGTCGGGGCGTGCGCGGCGGGCGGCCACCACCGAGTCGCGCAGCGCCACCGCGATCAGCGCGCCGGCGGACCACCCCCAGGCGTCGGGCACACCCGACAGCGTGCCCGCGATGGCCAACCCCAGGTACACGATGTACTCGCGCAGCCGCGCCAGCATGGCGGTCAGCCACGTCTCCAGGGCGTCGCGTTGCTCGCCCGCCAGCTCCTCGGCGACGGCGTCGGTGAACAGGGCGGCGGCAAGGAACAGCGAGCCGATGAGGGCGCCCCGCGGGCCCGGCTCGGTGAACCAGACGGCGGCCGGCACGGTGAGGACCAGGCCGATCCTGCCCAGCGCGGAGGGTGTGAGGTGGGCGCGTCGCGCCAACCGCCCGCTGGGACGGGTCAACGGCCCGAGCCAGTGGTCGGTGCGTGCGTCGGCATTGGCCATGGTCGTGCCCCTCCCCGAGCGGCCCTGCGCAGAACCGTGACCCAGGATGCCGCGCCAGGCAATCATCGCCACGCGGAATTCCGGAGAAAAGAGGGAAAACCGGCCCCGCACGTCCGGCTGGGGCACACGGAGGAGCGCGCCGGAATCAGGCCGCCTGGTCGCCGCCCTCGGACTTCTTGGCGTCCTCGGCGGCCTTGTTCTCCGCCGGGGCGCCCTTGCGCTTCTTGGCGTCGAGTTCGGCCTGGGTGTCGGCGTTGTAGGCGTCCAGCGCGCTCTTGATGTCGGTGTCGAGCGCCACCGACCCGTCCTTGATGTACAGGCCGCGGTTGCAGAACCGCTTGAGGTCGCCCTCGCTGTGCGAGACCAGCACCATGGTGCGGTTGTCCTGCAGCATCTCGGAGATCTTGGCGTAGCACTTGCGCTTGAACGCCTTGTCGCCGACGGCCAGGACCTCGTCGACGAGCATGATCGGGTGCTGCAGCTGGGAGATGAGCGCGAAGCCGAGGCGCACCTTCATACCGCTGGAGTAGTGGCGCACCGGCATGTCGATGTAGCCCTCGCGGATCTCGGCGAAGTCGACGATCTCGTCGAACTTCTCCTCGATGGTCTTGGGGTCCATCCCGTGCAGCGATCCCACGAGGTACACGTTCTCCCGGCCGGTGAGCTGGTCGGAGAAGCCCGCGCGCAACTCCAGCAGCGGGGCGACCCTGCCGCGCACGGCGACCTTGCCCTCATCGGGGATGAGGACGCCCGCGATGAGCTTGAGCAGCGTGGACTTGCCCGTGCCGTTCTTGCCGACGATCCCCACGCAGTCACCGCGGGCGATCTCGAAGGAGACGTCGCGCAGCGGCCAGAAGTCGTTTCCGGCCGCGTTGGGGTCGCGCTTCTTGCCGTGGATGAACATCTCGCGCAGGCTGCGCTTGCGCCGACGGTTCACCGCGAACTTGACGCCGAGCCCCTTGGCCTCGATGACCGGCTGCGTCATCACAACTCCTTCAGGACGGACATTTCCAGACGCCGGAACGTCGAGTACCCGATGATGAACATGATGATCGCGCCACCGATGGCACCCCCAAAGGCGATCGACGACGGGGTACCGACTGGGAACCAGACGGACTGGTGCATCTGGAAGATCCCGACGAGCGGATTGAGCTGGTACACCACCTTGAACCACCCCGGCGCGGCCCCGCTGTCGAGCACCAGGCTGGCCGGATACACGACGGCGGAGGCGTAGAACAGCACCCGGTTCAGGATACGCACGATCCGCTCGATGTCGCGCAGCAGCACGTTGACGGAGGACAGCAGCAGCGTCACGCCCAACGTGAACAGGAACTGCACGACCAGCGCGAGCGGCAGCCAGACCAGCACCCCCATCAGCCAGGTCCGCCCGCCCAGCACGAACACGAAGAGGAGCAGGACCGGCCAGGTGAACAGGTACTCCACGAACTTCGTGGTGACCACCGCCAGCGGGAAGATCTCCCGCGGCACCTTCATCGTGGTGATGAGCTTGGCGTGGCTGATGAGCGCCCGCGGCGCCTCGCCCAGTGACGCGCTGAAGGACAGCCAGGGGAGCAGACCGCAGATCAGGAACAGCATGTAGCCGCCGGGCGCGTCCGACCCGCCGGGGGTCCCGCGGTCGGCGTTGAGCAGCACACCGAAGACGAGGAAGTAGACCCCCGACATCGCCAGCGGCTCCAGCATCGACCAGGCGTAGCCCAGGATCGACTGCTGATACTTGACCTTCAGGTTGCGTCTCACCAGGAGGCCTACGACCTGCCGGTTCTGCCAGACGGCCAGCGCCCTCGACGCCACCGCCACCTCCTCGGGGATACTCAACACATACTCGAAAACACGGTGTGCACGTGCCGACGGACGGCCGACGGCGGCGCCACTCACAACGGGGACGGACACCGGCGCGCTCCCGGGCCGGGGCCTGCCTGCGGGAGACCGCGGGCACACCGCAACGATCAGCGCTGCGGTCCCGCGGAGCATCGGGCCGGGGGCTCTGGTCGGCCACGGCCGTCGAGGCGCGCCCCCGGTCTCGGCGCCCTGATCCTGTCACAACCGAGGACAACCGGGAACCCGTTCAGGCGTCCTCAGCGTACCCGCGCTACCGGGAGGATGGTTCAACCAGGGCGTATTGTCACGCGCTGTGCCGCCATCGTTGGCCGATCGAGAACATGAGCACGCCGACGCGATTCCGCTAACCTCGGCAGACGGGCACCGCCGCGGCCGCCCCCGACGGCGGGAGGTGCTCACCGCAGACAGGTGACGAGAGGTCGAGCGATGCCGACTGAGACCGCCGCCGGACCCGCATCCGGCGGACGGACCCGCCCCCATGTGACCGCCGCCGTACTGGCGGGCGGAACCGGCACCCGCATGGGAGTCGAGCTCCCCAAGCAGCTGCTTCCCCTGGCCGGGCGGCCGATCATCGAGCACACCATCGCAGCGTTCTGCGCGACGCCGGACGTCGATGACGTCATCGTGGTGATGGTCGAGGAGCAGCTGCCGCGGGTCGAGAAGATCGTCGCCGACGCCGGGCTCGGCAGCGGTGCGGGCGGCAAGGTCACGGCGGTCCTGCCGGGCGGCACCACGCGCACCGCGTCCTCCTACGCCGCGCTGCGGGCGCTCGACGCCCGCCCCGGAACCGACCTCGTCCTGCTGCACGACGGCGCGCGCCCGCTGGTCTCCTCGGCCACCATCCGCCGCTGCGTCGACGCGCTCCTGGAGGTCGGCGCTGTCGGGGTGGCGGTGCCCTCCTCCGACACGGTCGTGGCGGTCGAACGGGGCGCTTCGGGCGGCGAGGCCATCCGCGACGTCCCACCGCGCACCTCGCTGCGCCGGATGCAGACCCCCCAGGGCTTCCAACTGGACGTGATCCGCCGCGCCTACGACCTGGCGCTGGCCGACCCCCAGCTGGTCGCCACCGACGACTGCGGCGTCGTGCTGCGCTACCTGCCCGACGAGGAGGTCCGCGTCATCGAGGGTGAGGAATCCAACATCAAGGTGACCAACCCCGGCGACGTCGAGATCGCCGAGGTCCTGCTGCGCCTGCGCGGCGAACGGCACGGGCCGGCCAGCGCGCGGGCCACCGGGGGAACGGCGTGAGCGGCGTCTTCACCGCGACCGAGGTCATCGGGCACCGCGGGGCGGGCCGCACCACCGCCAGCGAGGAGCGGGAGAACACCATCGCCTCCTTCCGCGCCGCGGTCGAGCAGGGCGCCACCTGGATCGAGATCGACGTCCGCCGCAGCGCCGACGACCGGCTGCTGGTCCACCACGACGCGGCCCTCCCGGACGGGCGCCCCATCGTCGACCTCCCGGCCGCGGAGTGCCGGGCCAGCGGACTGGTCGCGCTCGACGAGGCCATCGCGGCCATCCCCCAGCACATCGGCCTGGACGTGGACGTCAAGACGGTGATGGAGGACGCCGCCGACCCGCCCGCGCGGCGCACCATGTCGCTGCTGCTCCCGGTCCTCCGGCGGGAAGCGCGGCGGCGCCGGGTCTTCGTCTGCTCCTTTGACCCGGCCGCGCTGCTAGCCGTGCACGCCGAGGCGCCGGAGATCCCCACGGCGTGGATGCCGTTCGTCCGCAACCCGCTGGACCAGGCGGTCGCCGGAGCGGCCGGGCTGGGATGCGCGATGGTGGCGATCGACGCCCGCTCGTTCGGTCTGACCGGCGACGACCCGCGGCCGGGACGGCGCGGGGTCGGGTACACCGTCGACATCGCGCACCGGGCCGGGCTGGAGGTGATCTCCTGGTGCCCGGACCCGCTGGACGCGGCGCGGTTCGCCGACGACGGCGTCGACGCGGTGGTCGTGGACGATGTGTCCGGCGTGGTCGCGGCCCTGGCGAAGCGCCGCTCCGCGTGCTGATCTCAAAAGTTGGGCTGCTGATCCCGGGGACGTCGAACGAACAACGCCGGATCTTCGGGCGACATCCCCGCGGCCAACGCAGCGGTCAGGCGTTGGCGTGCCCGGCCCGCGCCGTGCGGGAGTCCGCGCCCAGCCCGGGCGGGCTGGTGATGAAGCCGACGCCCCAGGCCATGTGCATCGTGGCGAGCGCGACGGGGATCATCGGCCACGCCTTGAGGGGCAGGCCCCGGCCCAGCGGCAGCGACGCCACGAGGATCGCGGCGATATAGCCGCCCGGGATGAGCCAGGCGGGCCAGAAGGCGAACCCGGCCACCAGTCCGACCAGGATGGCGGTAACCGCGAGCGGCGGGGCGAGATAGCGGAGGTTGATCGTGCCCTTGTGCTGCCGGGCCACCACACGGCGCCAGCGGCCGTAGTGGAAGTACTGCTTGGCCAGCGCCCTGACGTTGGGGCGCGGCCGGTAGGAGACGCGCATGCGCGGCTGGAACCACACGACACCGCCGGTGCTGCGGATCCGGTGGTTCATCTCCCAGTCCTGGGCGCGCAGGAACGCCTCGTCATACCCGTCCACCCGGTCGAGTGCCGAGCGGCGGAAGACGCCAAGGTAGACGGTGTCGGCCGGGCCGCCCTCGCCCCCCGTATGGAAGCGCGCGTTGCCCACGCCGACCTTGGAGGTCATGGCGGCGGCCACGGCCTTCTCCCAGGGGGTCTCGCCCTCGGCGGCCATGATCCCGCCGACGTTGTCCGCGCCCGTCTCCTCCAGCGTCTCCACGGCCACCCGCAGGTAGTCCGACGGCATCATGGCGTGGCCGTCGACGCGGGCGACGATGGAGTGGGTGGAGCCGTGGATGGCCGCGTTGAGCCCGGCCGGGGTGCGGCCGGTGGGGTTGGCCACCACCTTCACGCGGGGGTCGGCGGCGGCCAGCGCGTCGGCCACCTCCTGGGTGCGGTCCGTCGACGGTCCGACGGCGAGCACCACTTCGAGCTCGCCCGGGTACTCCTGGGCGAGGACGTGCCGCACAGCGGCTTCGAGGTGGCGCTCCTCGTTCAGGATGGGCATGACAACCGATACGGCAGGCCAGGTCACGGTCGCTTCCAAGTGGTCACCAGAGGGGCTGTTCGACACAGAAGTCCGCCGACGGGTCGGCCATCGCGACGCGGGGACCCGGTGTCGGCGTGCTCCGCAGGTAACGGTACCGGCAGTTGTGGCCAATACCGGCCTGCTCACCGGTTGGCCCTCGGTTGGCGGGCACCGGCCGCGCCGCGCCCGCGCCCACCTGGCGGGCCCGCATCCGCTGACCGGATCGCTGTCGCCACGTACCGGGTGACAACACGCCGAGGACCGACATGCGGTGACCCATCGGTGGATTGGGTGACAACCTAGGGAAGCCAAGAAGCGCGGGCGACACGCGGGTGTCGGGGAGGGGACGCATGAGCGAGCGGCACGACGGGCCGGAACTCCGCCGGGTGCGTTCGGCGCCGACGCCGCCCGCGTCACCGCGCCGCCCCACGCCGACGCGTACCACTATGGCACTCCCCAGCCGCGCGGCGCGCCGAAAGCAGTGGTCGCTGCTGCTCGCGGGGGCGATGTCGGTCATCGTGCTGCTGGCGTCGGCCACCGCTTGGGGGGTGACCGGCTGGATGTCGGGACAGCTGAACCGGTTCGACGTGTTCGGGGAGCTGGAGGGGGAGCGCCCGGCCCCCGGGCCCAAAGGCGCGGTCAACGTCCTGCTGATCGGGTCCGACAGCCGCGCCGGCGTCGATGACAAGGAGAAACCGGGTGTGGGCCATGTGGACGGACAGCGCTCCGACACGATGATGCTCGTCCACCTGAACAACGACCGCGACCGAATCACCGTCATCGGCATCCCCCGCGACTCCTGGGTGGACGTTCCGGGACACGGCAAGAACAAGATCAACTCCGCCTACGCCTTCGGCGGCCCGCAGCTCACCGTGCGCACCGTGGAATCGCTGACGCGGGTGCGCGTCGATCACTACGTCGAGGTCGACTTCACCGGTTTCGTCGACGTCGTGGACGCTCTCGACGGGATCGAGGTGTGCCTTCCCGAACCCATCTCGGACCCCAAGGCAGGACTGGACATGGACGCGGGTACCCACAAGGTGAACGGCGACCAGGCGCTCGGCTTCGCCCGCACCCGCAAGACGGCGGGCGGCGACCTCGACCGCATCGACCGGCAGCAGCTGGTGATGTCGGCACTGCTGGACAAGGCTCTGGACTCCAACACGCTGAGCGATCCGGGCCGCTTCACCGCCTTCCTCGACAGCGCGCTCAGCTCCATCACCGTCGACGAGGGCCTGGACACGACGACCATCAACGAGCTCGCCGGCCAGATGCGCGATATCGGGCTGGACGACGTCTCCTTCACCCAGGTCCCGCTGGACGACACGGCCTACTGGACGCCGCGCGGCGACGTCGCGGTCACCTGGAACCGCGCGGCCGCCAGCGCCATGTTCGCCCAGATCGCGGCGGACAAGCCGGTCAGCGAACCGCCGAAGAAGGGGGAACCGGGCAAGGAACAGCCAGGGCCGGACGCGCCGGGCGGCGGCGACATCCGCCTGCAGATCTTCAACGGGACCGGCACGCCGGGCCAGGGAGGCCGGGCGAGAGCGGCGTTCCGCGACGCCGGGTTCCAGGTGCCCGAAACGGCGCAGAACTGGCCGTCGAAGGACGTCTCGACGACGCTGGTGCGGCACGCCCCCGATCGGAAGAAGGAGGCCGAGGTCGTCGCCGATGTCATCCCCGACGCCGAATTACGGGAGGACCCCGCACTGGGTCGGGAGGTGCAGGTCGTGATCGGCTTCAACTACACGGGCATCGACGCACCCGAGGCGCCCCCGGCCCCGAAGGCGTCCGCCGCACCGACCGCGGGAGAACGCGGCAAGGTCCGCACCTCCACCGCCCGGGACAACGTCTGCTCCCCATGATCTGCTTTCCATCATCTGCTCCGTCTCATCTGCTGCGCCTCAGCTGCTCCCCATCGTCCGCCCCCTCATCGTCTGCTTCCCGAGCGTCCGCTCCGAACAGGCGGATTCGCGGTGACCGCGCCCCCGGATAGCGGCACGCCCGCCGGTATCCTGAAGGAACACGACCGAATTGGGACGGGGCCGGGTACCGACGCCGCGAGGAGGCCTCATGTTGCGCCACCTGATTGGGCTGGTGATCGGTCTGATCGTCGCTCCCCTGCTGTGGCTGGGTGTCTCGTGGGCGGCCACCGCCATCGGACCGGCCCTGCGGGGCGAGGGCTTCGGAGCCCCCATGGCGTTGCCCGCGATCGCCGTGCTGATGCTCGTCGGGGTGATCTGCGGGTTCCTCGCCGGTACACGCGTGTCGCCCCTGGCGGCGCTGGTCTCCGGCGGGCTGATCCTGGGCTTCTACCTGTGGCCGGTGCTGCACCCCGCCTCGGCCACCACCGTTCTGTCCGGATGGATCGACCAGGGCACCTTCGCCCACCCTGTGAGTGCGGCGCTGCCGGTCGCGCTTGTGCTGGGAACGCTGCTGTTCTTCTCCGCGCTGGCGCCCTCGCGCTGGCGGTGGTCCGCGGCGCCGGAGACCGCGCCGGCGGAAACCGCCCCTCGGGCGGACGAGCCCGGCACGGGGACGGCGGGCCTCGGCCACGCCGGACCGGGCGCGCTGGAGTCCGATGCGCCGATCCCGCCTCCGTCGCCCCATGCCGACAGCGGCGCCAAGACGACCCTTCCGTTCCGCCGGAACCCCGCGACGGGCGCGGCGGAACGCGGCGGTGCCACGCCGCCGGGGTCGGCGTCGCACCCCCGCGTGTTCGGCGAGGACGACCGCCCATGACGCGCCGCTGCGGCGCGAGGCGTCACGGCGTGCCCAGCCATCGGGGGTCCCACGTTGACCCACAGGTAATCTCGGGCTCGACGAGGCACCCCCGAACTGCCACAATTCAGTGCACGGCACGACGAATCACGCATCCATTGCGCCATCCCTACCGTCGTGAGATCTCCCACGGGTTGTACCGGGCGCGTCCCGCGGCACTGTCAGAACTAACGGACGCGACCGATCATCGGCACTCGGGGGCGCACAGTGCGGGAAATCCACCGACCGCGGAACACCACCGGTGACACCCCGCCCCACCACGTGACACCACTCCCCCAATACGGCCCGGGGCCCGCTCATCCCCAGGCCCACCAGGCGTCGCGGCGGTACTACCATGCCAAGGCCGGTTCACCTGGGCGCACCCAGGCGATCGAACACGCACGAAGGGCGTGAACGCGGCAGCAAGTCGAGAGAGGAACTTGGACCATTGGTCGCAGACAAGCAGCGGCTCAGCGGCGCTGAGCCCACGCGGACGCGCCCCAGCACGATCTCGGTCATCGGGACGGGGTACCTGGGTGCCACACACGCCGCCTGCATGGCCGAACTCGGCTTCGATGTGCTGGGCCTCGACGTGGACCAGGCCAAGATCGACGCCCTGTCCTCCGGCCACCTCCCCTTCTACGAACCCGGCCTCGAAGAGGTTCTGACCCGCAATTTGGCCAACGGCCGACTGCGGTTCACCACCTCCTACGACGAGGTCGCCGAGGTCGCCGACGTCCACTTCATCTGCGTGGGCACTCCGCAGCGCGGCGACTCCAACGCCGCCGACCTCACCTACGTCGATGCGGCCATCGAGACCCTGGGGCCCCGGTTGACCCGTCCGGCGGTGGTGATCGGCAAATCCACCGTGCCGGTGGGCACCGCCGCCTGCGCCGCGGCCCGGTTGCAGACCCTGGCCCCAGCCGGAGACGCAGTCGAGCTGGGGTGGAGCCCGGAGTTCCTACGCGAGGGCTTCGGCGTGGAGGACACGCTGCGCCCCAACCGGATCGTCATAGGCACCGACTCCCCCCGCGTCGAGGCCGCCATGCGCGAGATCTCCGCCACGCAGATCGAGCAGAAGATCCCCTTCCTGGTCACCGACCTGCAGACCGCCGAGCTGGTCAAGGTCGCCGCCAACGCTTTCCTGGCCACCAAGATCTCCTTCATCAACGCCATGGCCGAGGTCTCGGAGGCCGCGGGCGCCGACGTCATGCAGCTGGCCACGGCTCTGTCGTACGACGACCGGATCGGCGGCAAGTTCCTCGGGCCGGGCCTGGGCTTCGGCGGCGGGTGCCTGCCCAAGGACATCCGCGCGTTCATGGCCCGCGCCGACGAGCTGGGGGTGGAGCCCGCGCTGTCGTTCCTGCGCGAGGTCGACGCCATCAACCAGCGGCGCCGTGCGCGGACCATCGACATCGCGCGCACGCTGATCGGCGGAGGGTTCGCCGGGCGCACGGTCGGCGTGTTGGGTGCGTCGTTCAAACCCAACTCCGACGACATCCGCGACTCGCCCGCGCTGGACGTCGCGTCCACGATCGCTTCGCTGGGGGCGACGGTGACGGTGTATGACCCCGAGGCGCTGGAGAACGCGCGGCAGGCGCACCCGGAGCTGAACTACGCGCACTCGATGCTGGAGGCGGTGCGCGACGCGGAGGTCGTGCTGCTGCTGACCGACTGGGCCGAGTTCCGCGACGCCGACCCGGATGAGCTGGCCAAGGTGGTGGCCGAGTCGCGGATCGTGGACGGTCGTAACGCGCTGGACCCGACCCACTGGCGCTCCCGGGGGTGGACCTACCGCGCCCTCGGACGCCCCTAGCCAGGACGGCATCCACCCACATCCCCGACACAGCAGGCCCTTCCGGCGGCGACCCGACAGCGGGTCGCCGCCGTTTCTCTACTCCCCAGTAACCTCCAATTGTCCTAATACGCCCAATATGGGTGGTTATGTACAAGCGAATAGCCTTGATCTTGCTGACCGCTGTCGTGCTCCCCGGGCTCACCGGGATCGCGCCAGCGGCGGCGGATAGCAGGCCATCCCCCACGATCGCCACGTACAACGTCTTCTTCCTGCCCAAGGCCCTCTATCCGAACTGGGGCCAGGACAAGCGCGCCGACCTCATCGCCGAGGACGGCATCGTCGCCGACCCGGACGTGGTCGTCTTCCAGGAGCTGTTCGACAACTCCAGCGCCGACCGGCTGCGGGCGGCCGTCTTCGAAACGCACCCCTACGCCACCCCCGTCGTCGGCCGGTCCCGGTCGGGCTGGGACGCGACCACCGGGTACCGAGACGAGACCACGACCAACGGGGGCGTGAGCATCCACAGCGTGTGGCCGGTCGTCCGCAGGGAGCAGCACATCTACTCGTCGTCCTGCGGCTCCGACTGGTTCGCCAACAAGGGCTTCGCCTACGCCGAGATCGCGGCCCCGGACGGCCCGCTGCACGTGCTCGGCACGCACATGCAGTCCGAGGACAGCGCCTGCAGCAGCGGCCAGGCCGCGCGTATCCGCTCCGCGCAGCTCACCCGGATCCGTTCCTTCCTGGACCGCAAGCAGATCCCCGACGACGAGCAGGTCTACCTGGCGGGTGACCTCAACATCATCGGCGGCTCCACCGAGTACGAGGAGGCGATCGACGCACTCGACGCCGTCGCTCCCAGCTTCAGCGGGGCCGAGTACTCGTGGGACCCCTCGACCAACTCGGTCACCGCGGACCAGTACCCGGACTACGACCCCCAGCACCTCGACTACGTCCTGCCCCTACGCAACGGGGCCGCACCGCGGTCCTTCGCCAACGAGACGCGTGCGGTGAAGAGCGAGCCCTGGACGGTCTATTCCTGGGGCAGGGAGTACACCTACACCGACTACTCCGACCACTACCCCGTATTCGGCGGCGCGGCCTGACCCCTCCGCGACCGGCGGCCATGGGACGGGCACAATCGGGTCATGAGCAACAGCACCCACGCCAGCGGCGCGGACGTCAGCGATGACGTGATCCGCCGGGTCCTGCGGGAGAGCGAGGTCTGGGCGATCGTCGGCCTCGGGGACAACCCCCGCCGCCCCGCCTACGGCGTCGCCAGGTTCCTGCAGGCCCACGGCAAGCGCATCGTCCCGGTGCACCCAACGGCCGCCACCGTGCACGGCGAGCGAGGCTACGCCTCGCTCGCCGATATCCCCTTCGAAGTAGACGTGGCCGACGTGTTCCGGCGGTCAGAGGACGCCGGAAGCGTCGCCGACGCGGCGCTGGCCCGCGACGACATCACGATCGTCTGGTTCCAGCTCGGGGTCATCGACCACGCCGCGGCCCAGCGGGTACGCGACGCCGGGAGGACCATGGTGATGGACCACTGCCCCGCCATCGAATGGCCCCGCCTTCTGGGTTCACCCACGCTCGGCGGGGAATAGCGCGACGCACCCCTCGCCGCGCGGCATTCACATCCCCGCTCCGCCGCACACCCCGTCTGCTCTGCGTCGATTCGCGGAGGCTCACGTGGGGTAGAGGCAAGAACATGCGACGTTCCCGGCTTCTCCGCATATTCGGCCCGAAGCCCCCGCAGCCCACTGCGGGCGGCGAGTCCACCGCGCCCCACACAGGTGACGGGCTCCCAGAGGATGACCGCACGCCGGAACGAAGGGAACGCGCCGCACACCGACAGCAACTCGCGCGCGAACACGGCTGGACCTACGTCGAGTGCGACACCCCCGCGATCCAGGGCTGGCCGCGCACGGCCCTGCCACCGGGACCGCTGGGCCGCGTGCGCGACGAGGTCACCGGCCGCTATCGGGGACGCGCGTTCCGATTCTTCGACTACATCCACCGCGACTCGGCACACGCCCCCTGGCGCACCCTCTCCGTCTGCGCCGTGCGCATCCCGGTCCAGGTGCCCTACCTGTACGTCCGCGACCCCGACGGCACCGGGCACGACCTCTACGCGGAGAGTCCGGAGGCGGACTTCGCTGTGGAACTGCTCTCCGACGACGTACGCGACGATATCCGCGAGAACGGCTTCACCGACCTCGTACTCGACCGCGACCTGCTGATCTGCACCGCGGCGGGCGGAGGCCCCCAAGACATCGAACCCCGCCTCGACGCCCTCACCCGCCTGATCGCCCACGTCCCGGCCGACGTCTGGGCCCATTGGGGCCGCTGAGGGCGAGGGCGGCACCCCGCCGGCAGGACGGACCGCGACTCACCATGCCTCTTGACATATCGTTTTTCGATATTATCGTTCTTCGATGCCAACGATAAACGATATGCCGAGGAGAGCCGATGGCCCCGGACCCGGCACGACGTCCGAAAACGTGGCTCGGCCCACTGTCGACGATCACTGACATCACCATCGGCGGCTGTGTCGTGCTGCTGGCCGTGACGGTGCTCTTGGCCGGAACCAGCGCGACCGGCCTCCGCCCTAACGGCTTGAGCTTCGAGGCCCACGTCCCGGCCCACTTGATCGAGGGCCTACGGGCCGCCCCCGACGCGCTCGCACCCGGAGCCGAGTTCGACGGCGACGTGAGCGTGCGCATGACCGCCACCACCGCGGCCCAGACGGCGCTGTCTGTGCTCACCCCGGTGTCGGGCGTGCTGTTCGTCCTGGCCGGGGCGGTCATCCTGCGCCGCGCGCTCCGGGCGGCTATGTGGGAGGGGCCGTTCACGCTCACCGTCGCCACCCGGCTGCGCTACTTGGGCTACCTCGCCATATTCGGCGGCCTAGCCCACGCCCTTATCGCTGCGATCACGGACGCGCTGCTGCTCAGGCGTGTGCTTCCGGACGACCACGTCGCATTCAGCTGGGTGTTCACGTTCCCAGCACCGGAGATCGTGATCGGGTTCGGCATGCTGGCCGTCTCCGAGATCATCCGGCACGGGGTCCGCCTACGCGAGGACGTGGAGGGAACGATTTGACGGCGCCCACAGAGAACGGCGAGGCGGCGGCTCAGGGCATCGTCGTCCGGCTCGACGACGTGCTGGCCGACCGCGGCATGACCCTGGCCGAGCTCTCCCGACGCGTGGGCGTGACCGTCGTCAACCTGTCCGTCCTGAAGAACGGCCGGGCCAAGGCGATCCGCTTCTCTACCCTGGCCCGCATCTGCGAGGCGCTCGACTGCCAACCGGGGGACCTCATCGAGTACCGAAACCACACCTGAGAGTCCACACCCCGCTCGACGAGCGCCCGGCGTCATCGGGGCTCCGCGCGTCCATTCAGCCCCCTCAGCTCCCCGTCAGACGCCGAAGCCCATGGAGTTGCTTCCGGTGACATGGCGGCGGAGGCGTTCGCCCTTGGCTTCGGCCTGGGCCTTCAGGTCCTCCTGGAACTTGGCCATCTTGTCGCGCAGGTCGGTGTCGTGGGCGGCCAGTATGCGGACCGCGAGCAGGCCGGCGTTGCGGGCCGCGCCGACCGCGACCGTGGCGACCGGGACGCCGGCGGGCATCTGGACGATGGACAGCAGCGAGTCCATGCCGTCGAGGTACTTCAGCGGGACCGGGACACCGATGACCGGCAGGGTGGTGACCGAGGCGAGCATGCCGGGCAGGTGGGCGGCACCGCCCGCTCCGGCGATGATGGCCTGGAGACCGCGGTCGGCCGCCTGTGCGCCGTAGGCGATCATCTCGTGCGGCATGCGGTGGGCCGAGACGACGTCGGCCTCGTAGGTGATCCCGAACTCGTCCAAGGCTTTGGCCGCCTCCTCCATGACGGGCCAGTCGGAGTCGCTGCCCATCACGATGCCGACGGTCGGCGCGGTCTCGCTCACTGCGGGTCTCCCTTGAGGTAGGCGACGGCGTCACGGGCGCGGGCGAGCAGGTCCTGGTAGTCGTCGCCGGCCACGTTGACGTGTCCGATCTTGCGGCCGGGGCGGACTTCCTTGCCGTAGAAGTGCACCTTGAGCGCGGGGTCCTTGGCCATGACATGAATGTAGCGGCTGTAGACGTCGGCGTCCGCGCCGCCGAGCAGGTTGGCCATCACCGTGTACGGGGCGGTGGGGAACGGCGATCCCAGCGGCAGGTCCAGGACAGCGCGCAGGTGCTGTTCGAACTGGCCGGTGCAGGCGCCGTCCATGGTCCAGTGGCCGGAGTTGTGCGGGCGCATCGCCAGCTCGTTGATGACGACGCCGTCGGCGGTCTCGAAGAGCTCCACGGCGAGCATGCCGACCACGCCGAGCGCCTGGGCGAGCTCGATCGCCAGCTCCTGGGCGCGGGTGGCCTTGTCCTCGCCGAGGCCGGGGGCGGGGGCGATAACCTCGTGGCAGATGCCGTCGCGCTGCACCGTCTCGACCACCGGATAGACGGCGACCTGGCCGTAGGGCGAGCGCGCGACCTGCACCGCCAGCTCGCGCCGGAAGGGCACCTTCTCCTCGGCCAGCAGCCGGACCCCGGCCTCGGCGGCGCGGTCGAGGACGACGAGGGCCTCCGCGGGGTCGTCGACGATCCACACGCCCTTGCCGTCGTAGCCGCCGCGCGCCGCCTTGAGGACGACCGGCCAGCCCACCTCCTCGGCGAACGACTCGATGTGGGTAATGGTGGTCACCGCACGCCAGCGCGGGCAGGGGGCGCCCAGCTCCTCGGTGCGGGTGCGCATGCGCAGCTTGTCCTGGGCGTACCGCAGTGCGTCCCGGCTGGGGCGGACGACCACGCCCGCGGCTTCCAGCTCGCGCAGCACGGGGTCGGGCACGTGCTCGTGGTCGAAGGTGAGGACATCGCAGGACTTGCCGAACGCCAGCAGGTCGTCACGGCCGCGGTCGTCGCCCAGGCGCACATCGCCGCAGACCAGAGCGGCGCTGTCGGCCGCTGAGGTCGCCAGGACCCGGAAGTCCACGCCCAGGGCGATCCCCGCCTGGTGGGTCATCCGGGCGAGTTGGCCGCCGCCGACCATTCCAACGCTGGGGACGGGCCGATTACGCTCGCTCACAATGCCTCACTCGTTCGATCACCGGTGCGGGAGGGGCCGTAGGCTGCCCGGGGGCCTTCCCTGGCGCCCCCCGGAATTCTAGTGACCGACCCGGACCTGGATCGGAACGCCCCTTGCGTATCGCCCACGCCCTCTATCAGCGGTTCTCCCAACTCATCCACGAACTGGCCAAGTTCGGCACCGTCGGTGCCCTGGCCTTCGTGGTGCAGCTCTCCACCACCAACCTGATGTGGACGGTGTTCGGCGTGTCCGCCCTGGCGGGCCAGGCGGTCGGCACCGTGGTCGCCACGATGGTGGCGTTCCTCGGCCACCGGCACTGGACTTTCAACACCCGCGCCAGGACCGGGCTCGGCCGCGAGTATCTTCTCTTCTTCATCATGAACGGCGTTGGCCTGCTGATCCAGCTCGGCTGCGTGGGGACCACCGTCGGCATCCTCGGCCTCGACAGCCCGCTGGCCCGCAACATCTCCGGCAACTTCATCGGCGTCGGCCTGGGCACCCTGTTTCGGTTCTGGAGCTACCGCCTCTGGGTGTTCCCCGCCGAAGCAAAGCACATGTCGGTAGCAAGCCACGAGACCACGGCACCCCCTGCGGCCAGGGCCGCTGAGGAACCCGCACGACAGGCGTGACACGGCAGAGCTCTGTCCTGTCAAGATCTTTATTCCGAAGCAGGAATATTCCAACCGGATCCATGGACGGCTCCCAGATCCCCTTCTAACGTCATGGACGTGGCCGGAACGGCCCTGACGAAGGGAGATCCGTGGACATCAGCGAACACCTCATTCGCTTGACCGGTGGTGGCGGACCTGTATGCGACGGAGACGACTGCCCCAACGTCTATGCGACAAGGCATGGCACGTTCGTGGTCCAAGGCGACCGGTACCACTCTTTAAAGGTCCCTGAGGGCGAGGGTGCGGTGGAGATCCCGGAAAGCGTACTGAGGGAGGCTGTCCGTGTACTTGGATGGTGACGCGTGGGTCAAGTTCTTCGACGCCTTCAAGCGCGAGGCGTTCCGGCTTGAAGTCCAGCCGACGTACACAATGCCTGCCGAAGCTGAGAGCTTCGCCCGATTCCTCCGGGGCGAACCGAAACGCTCAGACCACAACGCCAGGTGGCACAAGCGGCTCAACGAATTCGTGGGCGAGGGCAAGTCCGTAGGCCGAGTCCGGGTCGTGCGTCGCCCTCTGACCGACTACCAGCGGTACCAGTTCTCCTGGGGAATTCCCGGAAACATTGCGAACGGCGAGGACATCCGTGTTCTCGATGTAACCGACGGAGCACCCGATGGACTGCCCATCGACCAGGACTGGTGGATGTTCGACGAGGAACGACTCGTCCACCTGAACTATCGGCCGGACGGCACCCAGATCAACCGCGAGGTTTTCGAGGGGGATCTGCAGCCATATCGCGAGTGGAAACGGATCGCTCTTAAACATGCCGTCCCCTTCGCGGACTACCTGAAAGCGCACGGTGACGTTCTCCCCTGAACAGCTCGGTCAGTCGAAGCGTGATCTCGCGGAGACACTGAAGAAGCTCAGGAAGCAAGCCGGACTCACAGGAGACCGGCTAGCTCGGCGTTGCAACATGTCGCAGAGCAAGATCAGCAAGATCGAGACAGGGAAGATGGTCCCGACCCTCATCGATGTGGAGAGCATCCTCCAAGCTCTCGACGCACCACCGGCCCTGGTGGACGAGGTGGCGGAACTGACGCGCATCGCCAACACGGAGTGGAACGCCAGTCGCTCGTCGTGGCGCAGAGGCCTGGAAAAACGGCAAACCGAACTAGCTTACCTCGAATCTGAGGCTACGGAGATCCAGTATTTCCTTCCATCCATGATCACCGGCCTCCTCGCCACACCCGAATACATCCGGGCCAGCCTTGAACACGCCCCCGTCGACGCCTCAAAGACCGTAGAGCGGAAGCTGAAGCGCCAGGAACTTCTCTATGACACGTCAAAGTCACTGACCTTCATTCTCACCGAGCAGGCCGTAAAATGGTCTATGGTCCCGCTTCCTGCCATGGCGGTACAGATCGATCGGTTGGCGTCGGTGTCCCTACTCCCAAGTGTCCGGTTGGGCGTAATCCCCCTGGGCGTGTCGACACTGCGCGGCCCCCTGAGCACCTTCACCATCTACGACGCCCGGCTGGCGACCGTGGAAACCCTCACCGGAAGGATTGTCTTTCGGAACCCGAAAGACATCGCCCAACACCAAGAGATCTTTTCTTCGTTCAAAGAGAAGGCAACCTTCGACAACGATGCACGCGATCTATTGCACGCGTGGGCCGACAGCTTCCGCTAGAGGATGTCCAACGACCCCAGGGGATGAAAAACGAATTCCCGACAGATCGTGTTTATTCATATTCGAGAATAAGCCTTCCGCACCGAACCTCTTCACACGTACCTTTGCATCAGTCCACTGATAGCCACAGCGGACGAGAAAGGAAAGGAACCTGTGAAGACTACCTCCCCTGTCTTCTCGGAGCAGCGCGTGAGCCCTGAAGCTGCCCGCACCGAGCTCGCGAAGTTCTTCGTCATCGCAGACCTGGCGTCTGAATCGCCGGAGATGTTCTCGGCCTACATCGATGCCGAGTGGCACCGCATGCTCGGCACCAAGGAGTACCGCGCCCTATGCCGCGAAGCGGTCGGGCACCGTGTCTGCCATGTCACTGCTCCCGGCTCGGGTACGCCATCGTGGCTGAACCTCTATCACGAGCGCTACGGGACGCTTCCGTCAGTGTGGTTCGCTGATAGGAACGGGACCGTCGACCAGGAGCTGTACGGTCACTACCTCCGCAATCGGGGCGGTCTTCTCAGTTCGGAGAAGTCTGCGGCCCAGGCACCGCTCATCGTCACCTGGGACTGCCAACCGACCACGAACGACGAAGACGACTTCCAGACCGCTACTCCACCGAAGACCAACTAGTCAGGACGGCTGACATAAGGCCGGAGTGGCAAGCCGATCTGACACGGGCGGGGCGTTGAGGGGCGTCCCGCCCGATTCCAAACGCTGACGGAGACAAGGGAGCTCGCCATCGATGATCCGCCAACGCATCACCGCCACGACCGACCCCGCGGCCGTCCACCCTGGCCTCGCTGAACACCAGAGCGACATGATTCGCCGCTGCCCCTATCTCGGCCCCTCCGTCGATCGCGGGCTGACGGTCTGGTCGGCCTACGACGCCGAGCCCGGCGACCAGCCTGGGCTATTCGCACTCCTCGTAGAGACCGCTGAGGAGCTCCGAACCGCACGCCGGGAGTCCGGTCCGCTGGCTTGTCGCAACATCGCCATCCTCGACCCAGAGGACAGCGAAAGCGCCCGCAAGATCATGCAGTGGCCAGCGTGGCTCGCCCGCAACCTCTATGCTCCGGTGCAGCTGATGGTCGGACGCTTCTGGACAGGGGTGGAACTGGACGACAGCAAAGGCCGGGCGATGATGCCACCGCCCGTCTCCTTCTTCTCACTGCGCAACGCGATCCCCAGCAAGGACGGCCTCTTTCTCTCCGAGAAACTGCCGGAGATCATGGCGATCCTGGAGCAAGGACCGGGCGACGACGGCCGGGACGTGTTCGCGGAACCGCTAGGACGGCGCGTCGACGATCCCGCCTCTGTCTATAGGGAACTCAAGGGCCTGTTTCCACCTCCGAGCCTGGCCACTGCTGGGTGAAGGCGGCCCCATGCTCTCTCATCCGTTGACCCAGGACGCTGAGATGCGCCCTTTGGAGCCATGGAACGCCGAGGAACTCCACGATTGCGTGGAGCGGGCCAGAGAGCATCTGGCCTCGTGGACTGTGCTCGCGTCCCGTGTCACCGACGTATCCAGCGCACGGCGACTCCTCCAGGACTACGCCGACCGCCAAGCGGCCGACTCAGGTCGATACTTCGGCATCTGGTGGGACGAGTCCCTCGCGGGCGGCGCCCTGTTCCGCGTCTTCGACACCCGATCAGCCTCATGCGAGGTCGGCGCCTGGCTGGTCCCTCAAGCGCAAGGGCACGGCCTGGCGACCCTCGCCCTACGGCACATGCTCGATTGGGCGTTCCTGACGCGGGAGATGCGCCGGGCCGAACTGCGCGCGAGCCCGGAGAATGCCCACGGCGTCGGCATCGCCGTACGCCTCGGCATGACTTACCAGACAACGCTGAGAGGGAGCTTTCCGCTCAACGGAGTACACCACGACACCGAGGTCTGGGCCATCACCGCCGAGGGTTGGCAAGTCCAACAGAGCAGCGGATGAGTGAAGTTGCTTCGGTGCTGTAGCCACCGGTGAGCGTGGGTTCTACCCGGCCTCGGACAGCGCCTCGGGCTCCTGTCGGGCGACCGTCAATGAGGTTCTTCAGCCACAGCTCGCCGAGAGAGTTCTCCTCCGACCATTCGCGGAGCCGCTCGGGATCGGGGCGGCTGAAGAACGAGGCACCGCCACGGCATTGCGCGACGATCAGGTTCTCAAGCGCGAACTGATCCATGAGCGTGACTGACTGGGTAGCGAGGACGACCTGCCTGTCCTGACTCGCCGAGCGCAACATGTCGGCGAGCTGAACCAAGGCGTAGGGGTGCAGGCCGAGTTCCGGCTCGTCCAAGACAATCAGGGCGGGTTTTTCCGGAAGATTGAGCACTGCGGCGAGACAGATGAACCGCAATGTGCCGTCTGACAGTGCGCTGGCGGGAAAGACCGTGTCGGCGCCCCTGCTTCCAGCGGAGTTGGACCCGCTCGTTCCGCTCGACAAGCACGAAGTCCCGGAAGAAGGGCGCGACCCGCTGGATGTCGCGCACGATTCGCCCATAGACCGCCGCCTCTTCTTCCCTCAGTCTGAGCAGGACCGCTGCCAGGTTGCCGGCGTCGGGGTGGAGTGTCAGGTTGTCCGCGACGTACCCGGATTGCTTCACGGGTGCGCTCGTGCTTGTGTCGTGGAAGTGGAAGACCCGGCATCCGTGCACCACGTCCGCCATGGCTTTGAAGGCCGTGCGCAAGCGCGGAGACGTTGCCAGGGTGAGAGAGTCGAATCCAGCACTTAACAGGCCCGGAACAACGCTCTCTCGCGTCCCTCCATCGATTCCAAGGCCTATGGGCCCGCTGTCTCGCCCGAGTGTTGGGGACCCCTCACGGGCGAACACGAGTCCATCATCGGCTGTGGGGAGAAGGTCGGCCCTGTAGCCGCCATCATCAGACCGCAGCACCAGACCGATTGCCCTGCTGGCCTTAGGGCCACCGTGATTGAACGAAGTCTGCGGCGTTCCATACGTCAGCCCTAGGTACAGGCGGCAAGGCAACGGCGGGTTACTGGGGGTGGCTCCCCAAGTCCAACGGGAGCCACCCCGCTGATGTTGCTTCGGTTCGGTGGACAGGTGTCCGCTTTCGGATACTTTGTCACTGAACGAGGAGATCAACGTGCCCAAGACCCGACCCGCCTACCCGCCGGAGTACCGCGAGCAGATCATCTCGCTGG
>NZ_BAAAPC010000009.1:0-233097 GCF_039530945.1 Nocardiopsis rhodophaea | reverse complement strand
ACCACGATCTTGGACGCCCTTCGCCCACGTCCGGGTCTCCTTGCCCGATCACGAGGCCGCCGCCCTGCCCTCGGCTACTCAGGGCTTGCGGACGACTACGACGTTTCAAGGAATCACTCGTCTAGGCCTCGATCATGTGGGCGAACCCGTCGAGGAGAGCGCTTAGGCCCAGTTCGAAGATGGTGTCCAGGTCGAGGTCGTATCCCTCGGAGAGCTCAGCCAGAGCCCGGGACAACGCCGGGTACTCGTTCGCGGACGCGAGCGCCTCCAGCGCGGGGGTCTGGACGACCGACCACTCCTGGCTCGACAGCCCCGTCGCCTCCTCTGCCTGGGCCTGCCGCTCCAGGTGGACCGCCAGTCCCTGCACGAAGCTGTAGAGGACGACATTGATGTTGACCCTGGTCACCACGGGCAGGTGGTGGTTCTCCAGCGCGCTGAGGACCTGCTCGGTATGGGAGAACAGGTGGGGCAGGGCCTCCGGACGGCGCAGCGGGTTGATGTGGGCGAGCCAGGGGTGCCGCTGGTGGGCGCCCCATATGCTCCGGGCGTACTGCTCCAGGCGGGGCCGCCACCCGGTGGGGGCGTCATGGGGGTAGGTCTCCTCGCCGAACGCCGCGTCGGCCATCAGCAGCATCAGGTCGTCCTTGCTGTTGACGTAGCGGTAGGGCGTCATAGCGGCGACACCGAGCCGGGAGGCGACTCCGCGCATTGACAGCGCGGACAGTCCCTCGGCGTCGGCGATCTCCATGGCGACGCCGACAACGCGCTCTCGCGACAGCTCCCTGTCGGGGCCGCCGTCCCCATCGCCCTCGACGGGACGCCCCGGGACCACGCCGTCCCGAGGCGCCCGAGCCGCCGCCGGAGAATCCGCCCGCCCGGCCGGCCGGGCCACCAGCGTGCCGACCCGCGGGATCGCCTCGACGGTTCCGTCGTGCCGCAGCGACGACAGCGCCTTGGCGGCCGTGGCGAGTGCCACCCCCCACTCCGCGGCGAGGCGCCGGGTGGAGGGCAAGCGCTGGCCCGGCGCCAGTTCGCCGTCGGCGATGCGCCGACGGATGTCAGCCGCGATGCGCTGGTAGGGCGGCTCCGGTCCTACGTTCACCCCATGGCTTCCTGTTCTAGTACAGAAGGCAACTGAATGGACGATCTGATCTGCTGGCACTGCCATCGTAAAACACCGGTCTGTTCTGGTGAACGACTTCGTTAACTCCTTTGAGTCGAATCGGGATACGCTGTACATTCGAGGGCGCATACGGCGTATCGGACAGTGCCTACAGGAGTTGTGTCATGCCCACAGCACTTATATCCGGGGCAGGTATCGCCGGCTTGACCCTGGCCCACTGGCTGCGCCGACACGGGTTCACCCCGACCGTGGTCGAGCGCGCCCCCGCACCACGCCCAGGCGGGCAGGCCATCGACATCCGCGGCACCGCGCTGACGGTCGTCGAGCGGATGGGGCTCCTGGAGGCGGCCCGTGGCGCCCGCACCCGCTTCGCCGGCCAGTCCGTCCTCGACGCCGACGGCAACGAGGTCGAGCGCTCCACCGAGATGACCTACACCGGGGGGTGGTTTAACAACGACGACATCGAGATTATGCGCGACGACCTCGCCCACCTCCTCCACGAAAAGGCACGGGACGGCGTCGTGTACCGCTTCGGCGACTCTGTTTCCGCCCTAACCGACACCGGCTCGGGCGTCCGCGTGGAATTCGAGCGCGGTGAGCCGAGCACGTTCGACCTCGTGCTGGGGGCCGACGGTCTGCACTCCACCGTCCGGCGGCTGGCCTTCGGCGAGGAGCACCGCTTCCTCCGCCCCATGGGCGCCTTCGCGGGCATCTTCAGCACCGAGAACTTCCTGGACCTGCACGACTGGCAGATCTGGTACATGAACCTGCCCGAGGCCGCCTACGGCCTCTACCCCACACGCGACAACACCCGCCTCCGCGTGATGATGGGCTTCGAGGACGAACCGTTCGACTACGACTACCGCGACACCCACGCGCAGAAACGCATCCTCGCCCACCGCTTCGCCACCATGGACTGGGAGACCCCGCGGCTTTTGAAAGCCATGTGGGACGCCGACGACTTCTTCTTCGACTCCATGGCCCAGATCCGCATGGACACCTGGTCCAGCGGCCGGACGGCCCTCGTCGGCGACGCCGCCCACTGCCCCTCCCCGCAGTCGGGCCAGGGAAGCAGCCTTGCCCTGGTGGGCGCCTACATCCTCGCCGACGAGCTGGGTCGGGCCCCGGACGACCACCGCACCGCCTTCGCCCGCTACGAGGAACGCATGCGCCCGTTCGTCGAGCTCAACCAGGAACTCGCCTTCCCCGACGAATCCGCGACAACGGAAACCGAGAACACCGCACGCGTCGAGCGCGTCAAGAGCGCGATTGACCTGGACGACTGACCGCGGCCCAGCCGTGCGGGAATAGCCGCGCCGGAGTCGGGGTTGCCGGGTGACATGAAATTCGGCATCTCCACATTCGTCACGGACGACGGTATCCGCCCCGACGCGTTGGGCACAGCCCTGGAGGAACGGGGATTCGAGTCGCTTTTTCTGGCGGAGCACTCGCACATTCCCAGCGGAACAACGGCACCCGACGGAACAGAACTCGGCCGCGTGTACTACCGCACGCTCGACCCGTTTATCGCTCTCACGGCCGCCGCCTCCGCGACAAAAAACCTGGTGCTCGGTACCGGCATCGCACTGCTGATCCAGCGCGATGTCATCCACACAGCCAAGGAGGCCGCCACCCTCGACCTCCTCTCCGGCGGGCGCGTGATCCTCGCCGTCGGCGTCGGTTGGAACAAGAAGGAGATGCGCAACCACGGCACCGATCCCCGTACGCGCGGACGCCTGCTGGACGAGCAGATCGCCGCTCTGAAGGCGATCTGGACCCGGGACGAGGCCGAGTTCCATGGCGACCACGTCGACTTCGACCCGATCCACATGTGGCCGAAACCCGTCCAGCGGCCGCACCCGCCCGTCTACATCGGCGGCCAGAGCAGCGCCGCCCTGGCCCGGCTGGCCACCCAGGGCGACGGCTGGTTCCCGGTGCACGCCACGCCCGACGAGATCGCCCAGGTACGCGAATCACTGGCCGCACAGGGCCGCACCGGCGTCACCCTCAACGCCCCCGCCGATCAGGGCGATCTCGCCACCCTGGGCAAGTTCGCCGAGGCCGGAGCCGACCGCGCGACCTTCCACCTCGACACCCTGCCGGAGTCCGCCACCCTGCGGAAACTCGACGAGCTCGCCGCCGTGACCGAGCGATTCCGGAACTGAGAAGGGCGTCCCAGCGGTGCGCTCACGGGCTCGGCTCCGTCGGCGGAGGCCCCTTGAGTTCGTGGAAGCCGGGCGTCGCCGCCACGACGAGGGCGGCGTCCCACAGGCGTCCCGCCGGTTCTCCGGTGGGAACCTCGGAGATGACCGGGCCGAAGAACGCCACACGCTCGCCGTCTGCGCCTGTGGCCGCGACGATCGGGGTGCCGACGTGCTCACCGACGAGGCTGACGCCCTCGGCGTGGGAGGCGCGCAGCGCGTCGTCGTACTCCTCCGACGTTCCCACCCGGGCCAGTTCGCGGGGAAGGGCGGCGTCGGCCAAGGCCTGGTCGACGCCGCCGATCCAGTCACCGTCTCCGTGCTCCCGGCCGCCCACAGGGCGGTGTAGAACCGTCCCAGCGCCGCGTGCCCGTACCGTTCCTGGACCGCCGCGCAGATCCGCGCGGGGATCCACAGATACCCCTCCGGATCGCCTTCCGGGTCGTCGTCGCGGCCTTCGTTGAGCACCGACAGGCTCATGACGTGCCAGCGGACATCGACGGGGCGGACCCGCGCCACCGCCACCAGCCATCGGGCGGTCAATCGGCTGTATGGACAGGACGGGTCCAACCAGATGTCGGCGGTGCACGAACGCGTCATCGGCCGAGGCTATCGGACGTCCGTCGCGCCGTTTCGTACGCGGCCACGGGAATGCATGTGGCGACATAAGGTGATCTATTGGTCGGTGTCCGCAGGGAAAGTCCGACCGAAGCCCAATCGAGAACCGAGAAAAGTGAGCGTTTCCTGTGACCTTCCCTCCTCAGGGCGGTAATGGCCCGCAGCCCCATCCTGAACAGCCGCGGCCTCCGCAGGGTCCGCCCCATCCACCCCAGGCGCCCGTCCCACCCGCGTACGGGATGCCCCCGACCGGTGGTCCGCCTCCGGGAGGTGGGACGTCGAAGACACCGCTGATCGTGGCGATCATGGTCGCCGGTGTGCTGGCGGTGGCGCTGGTCGCCGTGCTCGCCGTGGTGGCACTGGGCACCGGAAGCGACCACGGGACCGCGGGCGGCACGGCAGCACAGGAGGAGGCCGCCGACGGATCGGCTCCGGAACACGGGAAGGCCGGGGGGAACAACGGCGACGGTCCGGAGCGCCTCCAGGAGGACGGCAGTGTGGTGCTGGCGGAGCAGGGGGCCAACGCGCCCGTCGTGGAGGTCTACGCGGACTTCCAGTGCCCGGCCTGTAAGCAGTTCGAGGCCGCGTCCGGCGACACCCTCCGGCGTCTGGCAACGGACGGCGAGGCGATCGTGCACTACCGGCCGGTGAGCATCTTCTCCCAGCAGCCCGCCCCTCTCAGCAGCAACTCGCTGCGGGCGGCCGCGGCGGCCCGGGCGGCGGCCGACTACGGCAAGTTCGCGGAGTTCAGCGAAGTGCTCTTCGAGAACCAGCCGACCGAGGGCGAATCCGGGTTCTCCGTACGGGACCTCAGCGCGTGGGGTGAGGACGTTGGAATCGACGACCCGGCCTTCGCCGACCGGGTCAAGGACGAGGACGAGATCGTCGCCACCTATGTCGACGACTACACCCCACGGCTGACGCGCGAGGCGCAGGACAAGCTGGGAGCCGCAAAGCTCTCCACCATGACCGTGGGCGACCTGATCGCGTGGGGCGACGACAACGGCGTGGACAGCTCCTTCCTCGACGGAACCTATGTCGGCGAGGTGCTCACCGCGACGAGCTCCGTCTCCGACCGCTATTCCGGTGATGACGCGTTCACGGGCACGCCGACGGTCTACATCAACGGGAAAAAGGTCGCCCCCGACGACGCGTTCCGGCCGAAGGCGCTGAAGAAGGCCGTTGAGGACGCGTCCCCTGGCGAGGTGAGCACGGGGAACGCATAACCTCGGCCGTGAGGAAAAGGGGTGTTCGGGGCGCCTGTGCCCGCGGGTGCGCTTGTGTCGCCGGACCGCTCTTTGCGCAGCGGGCCAAACGGCCCGTGGCTGCGGCCGTTGGCATCACGGCGGCGGAGCGCGGCGTCCCGTTTTTCCACTCCGATCAGCATGTTTTCTCCACCGCCGAGTCGGAGTTCCGCGTGGGGAAAAACGCGGGTGGTAATGGCACAGGGTGGCCTGTGATCTGCGAATTCTCGGAGGCGGTAGGCGGGATTATCAAAAATCACGGGATAGATGACCTCCCTGTATGCTCCGGTGCATGTGTGACGGCAAAAGGGAGTCGAGCGGGACAGATCCCCACCTGACGCGATGGCCCCCGACCGGCGGTGCCGGATCCGAGGGAGGGAGTGCACCGCCCTTCGCCGACCTGCCACCGCTCGACGGCGAACTGGCCGTCGATCCGCTCTCCCGCGCCGCGGTCGCCGACGACTTCGGTCACCACGTGCGGCACTACCCCCGGGCCGTCCTGCACCCCGGCTCGGTCGACGACATCGAGGCCATGGTGCGCTACTGCCGCGAGCGCCGGATCCCGGTGGCGGCGCGCGGCCAGGGCCACGCCACCAACGGGCAGGCACAGGCCGAAGGCGGTCTCGTGATCGCGATGGGGTCGCTGTGCGGCGTCGAGGTCCGCGGCGACAGTGCCGAGGTCCAGGCCGGCGCGCGCTGGAGCGATGTGCTCGCCGCGACCCTGGCGCACGGGCGCACCCCGCCCGTCCTCACCGACTACCTGGGTCTGTCGGTCGGCGGCACACTGTCGGTCGGTGGCCTCGGCGGCGCCGCGCACCGCTATGGCGCGCAGGTCGACACCGTCCAGGAACTGGAGGTGGTCACCGGTGCGGGCACGCGCGTCGTGTGCTCCCCGGGACGACGGCCCGACCTGTTCCACGCCGTTCTGGGCGGGCTCGGCCAGTGCGCGATCATCACCCGCGCCACCGTGGCCCTGGCCCCTGCCCCGCCCATGGTGCGGCGCTACCAGTTGCCGTATCCCACGGTCGAGTCCCTCACCGCCGACCAGCGGCGGGTCGTGCGCGACGGCCGATTCGACTACCTCGAAGGCAACGCGGAACCGGCACCCGACGGTGCTCCGGGCTGGCGCTACACGCTGGAGGCGGCGGCGTACCACGACGGCGGGACCACGCCCGACGACGACGCTCTCCTCGGCGACCTCTCCTTCGAGCGCGGTGCCGAGGAGATCGAGGACACGCCCTACCACGACTTCGCCGACCGGGTCGCCCCGGGCGTCGACTACCTCAAGTCGACCGGCGAGTGGTACGACCCGCACCCGTGGCTGAACCTGCTCCTCCCCGATACCGCCGCCGACGGCTTCGCCGCGTCCGTGATGGAGCGCCTCACCCCCGCCGATATCGGGCCCAGCGGCGTCGTGCTCATCTACCCGATCCCTCGCGTGTCGCTGAGCACACCTCTGCCGAAGGTGCCCGACGCACCTCTGGTGTTCCTGTTCGCGCTGCTCAAGACCGCGACCCCTGGCCCCCGCGTGCCTGACACCCGCGCGATGATCGCTGCCAACCGGTCAACGTACGAGCTGGCGCGCGGACTGGGCGCGGTCCGCTACCCGGTCGGCAGCGTCCCGATGGACCGCGGCGATTGGGAGGCGCATTTCGGCGACCAGTGGCCGGTATTCGCCGCTGCCAAGCGTACGTGTGACCCCGCGGGCATTCTCGCGCCCGGCCAGGGGATCTTTCCCTGACGATCACCGCCAGCCGCGCCGTACGCACAGCCCGGCCTCAGCGCCGCGCGTCTCCCAGGAGCTTCTTTTGGATCTTGCCCATGGCGTTGCGCGGTAGCGCGTCGACCACCCGCACCTCGCGTGGGCGCTTGTGCGCCGAGAGCCGCCCGGCCACGAAGTCGATGACCTCGTGGGCTCGGATGTTCTCGCCGACGAGGTAGGCCACGATCCGCTGGCCGAGATCGTCATCGGCCTCGCCCACCACCGCCGCCTCGCGCACCGCGGGGTGGTCGAGCAGAACAGCCTCGATCTCGCCCGCCCCGATGCGGTAGCCGCCGCTCTTGATCAGGTCGGTTGACATCCGTCCCACAATGCGGTGCCAGCCGTCCGCGTCGAGGACCGCGGCGTCGCCCGTGCGGAACCACCCGTCCTCCGTCCACCCGGCCGCGGTCGCTTTTGGCAGGCCGAGGTACCCGTCGAACAGCGTCGTTCCGCGGACCTGCAGCTCGCCCGTGGTCTCGCCGTCCGCCGGAACCGCCTCCCCGTGCTCGCCGCGCAGCCGTGACTCCACGCCGTCCAGTGCCGTACCGACCCACCCCGTGCGCCGCGGCGCGTCGGCTCGGGCGGCGAGCGTGATCAGGGTTTCGGTCATCCCATATCGCTCAACCGGAGCGAGCCCAATCGAGGCCGCAAGGCCGTGCGCCACCGCATCGGGCAGCGGCGCGCTGCCCGACACCAGCAGCCGCGCCCCGGCCAGCGCCCGCATGCTGTCGGGATCCCCCGTGATGCGCGACCACACCGTGGGCACGCCGAAGAACAGGGTGCCCCCGGCCCGCGCCGCGGCGGCGTAGGCAACGGGCGTGGGCCGCACCGTGTGGATCAGCGGGCTGCCCACGCGCAGCGGCCCCAGCACACCGAGGACGAGCCCGTGGACGTGGAACATCGGCAGACCGTGCACCAGCACGTCATCGGGGGCCCACGCCCACGCGTCGGCCAGCGCGTCGAGGTCGGCGGCCAGGGCCCGCCGCGAGATGACGGCCCCCTTGGGTGGGCCGGTGGTCCCGGACGTGTACATGATCAGCGCGGTGGACTCCGGCGCGGGCTCGGGCATGGAGACTGAGGAGCGGGCGGCGGGATCAGCGGGGACGACCGGCAGGTCCACGTCCTCCCGCGGCGCCCCCACCCACAGCGCGGCCCCGGAGTCGCGCAGGATATGCCGCCGCTCTTCCGCCCCGGAATCGGCCGGGACCGGTACCACCGGTACGCCGGCCGTCAGACCGCCGAGGACCGCGACGATCGTCGACAGGTGCGCGTCGCCGTGCACTGCCACCGCCGGAGCACCGGCCACACGTTCGGCCACGGCCGCGGCGGCCGACCGCAGCTCCTCGCGATCCATCGCGTCGTCGCCGACCCGCACCGCGGGGACATCGGTCCGCACGGCGGCCCCCGTATCCAGCAGCATTGCCCTCCCCATTCTTCTCCCGTGCGAGCGGCACGACGCGGGTGCGACGGCATGGTCACGCTAGCTCACGGGGCGCCGGTGGTCCCGTCAGGGGCGGGGGCAGGGTGGCCGCGGCGGTCAGGCGCGGGGCGCGGCCTCCTCGGCCCCGAAGAGGTGATCGAGGTGGTAGCGCAGGACGGCTTGCGCCGCCTCCGGTGTGCGTTGTCCGACCAGGACGCTGGTGCCCAGCCCGTGGTTGACGGCGGTTAGGCGGGCAGCCTCGTGGTCGGGGTCGAGGCCCGCGGGCAGTTCGCCGGTGGCCTGGGCCTTGCGCAGCACGTCCGCGAGCTGCCGTTCGAGTCGGTTGGGCCCATCGATGAACGGCTGTTCGGCCAGTGGCTCGTCGGTCATCGCCAGGACCGCGTAGGAGGTCCACACGAGATGGAAGACGCGGCTGCGCTCGTCGGACGGCAGGGCCTCAGCGAGGAAGGCCTCCACATAGTCGCGCGCTGTGTGTGGGCTCGGCAGCTCGGCCAGCCGTGCCGCCCACCGCTCGTTGCTCGCGCGTTCCAGGTGGAGCAGTGCCGAGTGCATCAGCTGCGCCTTGCTCTCGAAGTAGTACTGCACGAGCCGCAGGGAGACGCCCGCTTCGGCGGCCACGGACCGCATCGTGACGGCGTGGAGTCCCTCGCGCCCGGCGACGCGGACCAGTCCCTCGGCGATCTGCGCGCGGCGCTGGTCGTGATCGGCGGTTTTGGGCACGGGATCATCCTCTCGTACGGGCGGGCCCGCTGTTCATGGTATTGGCGCACCATTATGGTACCTGTGTACCAGAATGGTGCGGGGGAGCGTCGGTCCGGCGCGAGCGCACAGCGCACAGCGCACAGCGTGGAGGGCGTTTGTCCCGGCGCCGACGACAGCAGGAGGGATCCACGCCATGACCGAACGCAAGCCTCCGGGCGTCAGCTTCGAATCGTGGGTCGACCGGCAGATCCGCGAAGCGGCGGACCGCGGCGACTTCGACAACCTGCCGGGCGCCGGCAAGCCCATCCCCGACCTCGACAAGCCCTACGACGAGAACTGGTGGGTCAAGAAGAAGCTGCGTGAGGAGAACGTCTCCCTCCTGCCGCCAGCCCTCGCTCTGCGCAAGGAGGCTGAGGACGCGCTCGCCGCGGTCCGGGAGGCGAGGACCGAGGCTCGGGCGCGCAGAATCGTCGAGGACATCAACGAAAAGATCCGCGACGCTCTCAAGCGGCCTCTCCCCGGGCCGCCCCTCCACCTGATGCCCTACGACGTCGAGCGCGTCATCGACGAGTGGCGCGAGCGGCACACCGGCGACTGACGATCAGCGATCGGAGGGACGGGCGAAACCGGCATAGCGCGAAGGCCCAGCGGCACTCTTTGCCCCGCACACGCCCCGTCCCTACAGCGCGCCGCTCAGGACGTACCCGAAGGCGTCTGCGGCTTGCAGCTGAAGCAGTTCATCCGGAAGACCTCTTTGCCGTTGACCGTCCCGCGGTACGTCCCGGGCAGGCCGGCGTCACCCGGTTCCTGCTGGGACAGCCGGTAGCGATCGATCATGCCGGTGAAGTGCGCCTCCGCCTCGGCGTGCGTCAGCCCGCTGCACTCCACCACCAGATCGGTGGGCTGCTTGATGTCCGGCTGGCATTCGAGCTTCCCCTGGATGGGGTGGCCCTTCCGGGCGAAGGCGTCCTGGGCCTCCTGGCGCAGCAGAGCCGCCGAGAGTTCACCGGTGACCCGCTTGAATTCCCCCAGCTCCGAGGCGCACCCAGCGAGCAGCGCGCCGGTGATAAGCGCGGACAGCACGGCGGATGTGGTTCGACGTCCCATTGACAGATCTCCGATCCCGGCCATGTCTCGGACGTGCTTCCTATGACGGTTCTCTACCGAAACTATTACTTAGAGTAAACACACTGTGATTCTAAGTAACGGAAAGAATGTGTAAGGACTCCGCATGGCCGCGGGTGAGCCCCGTTGCGCGTCCGCTGGCCCGGCCCGGCTCCCGTGTCTTTTCCCCCGTCCCACATTCGGCGATTCCCGCCAAAACGGGCATATCGTCCCGCGAGCCTCGACCGAAAGGCGGCGGGCTTCGCGGTTTCGGTTGATCTCCACCGCGTCCCCCACAAGGATGAAGTGATCCGTCCCACCAGTGAGGTCAATGGGGTCGCAGTGGCGCCAACACGCCTTGACACCGCCCTGCCTGCGGGCATCGATGCGCGGGAGTACGCCCGATTGCTGCGCCGCGTCCACGAGGCCACACTGTCGGGGTCGCCCCCGCCCGCGCGGCTGCGACCGGTCATCGAGGAGTCCTGGCGGCGCATGCTCCGCCACCGGATCGACCCCGACCACTGCAGGCCGAGCATGGCGCTGCGGCGCGAGGAGATCCAGCGCCACCGCAACGACTCCCCGCTCTCCGACCTCATGCCCCTCCTGCGCCAATCCCTTGTTCCCGTGGCCGAGGACGCCGGACACGTCATGGTCGTCGCCGATGACAGGGGTCGTGTCCTGTGGCGCGACGGCCCCCGCGAGATCAGTCGCGTCGCCGACGGCGCCGGACTGGTCGTCGGAGCCGCCTGGGACGAGTACTCGGCCGGGACCAACGCCATCGGCACGGCGTTGATGGTCGGCCGCCCCGTCCAGGTCTACTCCGCCGAGCACTACGTGCGCGGCCTGCACTCCCTCACCTGCGCCTGCGCCCCGATCCGCGATCCCCGCGACGGCCGTGTCGCCGGGGTCATCGACGTGACCGGTCCCGCGTCGACCGCACACCCCTCCACCCTCGCCCTGGTCGACGCCGTGGCGCGGTTGGCCGAATCCCGACTGCGTTGCATGCACCACGCGCACCTGGAACGGCTGCGATCGGTCGCCGCCCCCCTCCTGGCGGGCCTCACGGAAAAGGCGCTAGTGGTCGACGACGAGGGATGGACGGCCGCCGTCGCCAACATGGAGCCGGTGCGCCGCGTCCCACTGCCCAAGCGCGCGGAGCGCGACCGTGTCTGGCTGCCGAAACTGGGCGAGTGCCGGATGGAGCCGCTGCCCGGCGGCTGGCTGATCCGCCCGACCGACGCCGAGACCGCACCGGCGATGCGCGCCCGCCTCGACCTCACCGCGCCTTCGGCTGCCTCCATCACCGTCGGCGGCCCCAGCGGGGAGTGGACCCAGCGTCTCACCGCGCGGCACGCCGAACTCCTGTTCCTCCTGGCCCGCCACCCAGAGGGGCGCAGCGCAGCCCAGCTCGCGGCCGACCTCTTCGGAGACGAGGAACGCGTGGTGACGGTCCGCGCCGAAATGTCCCGCCTCCGACGCCACCTCGGAGGGATCGTGGAGAGCCGCCCCTATCGATTCAGCGAGAACGTCGACGTCACCGTGCTCGCGCCGGTGGACCTCATGGCACTCATGCCCGCCTCCGAAGCCCCCGGCATCCGCCGCGCCCGCGCGGACCACGGTCTTGCGTCGACCTGATCCCCCGCGGAAGGGCGGGGGAGCCGCGGGCGTCGCCATCGGCACAGCGTCGGCCGTCAGCCGGGCTGTCCTGTTCCGCAATCACTAGATGACTCTGGGTCAAGTTCATGCAACGTTCTGCAACCTTTGCTGGTTGCTTTCTGATGCGCTGAACTGATTCCACTTCGACGGGGGATCGACTCCGACCACGTCCGCCGGTGGTCCGCGCTTTGGGGGAGCGAGGGTCGACCGCAAGGCGGACCGTCCAGCGGCGGCCCGAGGGTCATGGGGAATACCTCGGGTCGCCGCAACCATAGAAGTCGTCGTGGCGAGGCTCCGCCCCCGAAGGCGGGAACAGGGCACAGGGGAACGTGTCCCCGCTCCTGTCCGCACGGTCGCGGCCGATGGCCCGCCGACGCGTCCTCGCCGCGCGCACCGGTATCCGGTTGGACGGGGCCGGGTAGCGGGGCTGGGTCGGCCGGATCCCGCAGGTGCGCATGTGGATGGTGGTCCGGCCGACGAAGCCGACGCCCTTCGCCCTCGGTATCCCGCCGACGGCGGAGGGCCTGTCCACCCCTGCGCACAGTGGAACGCCGATCTACCGAAGCCGACGCCGCGCGGCAGGCGCGGGCACCGGTTGCCGGATCAGCGAGGGAGAACGCGGGGGATGCGATGCCTACGAAGGTCGTTCCCTAGGGCGCTGCTTCGTGGCGGCGGGGCCGGTGGACCCCCTGGATGCCGATCCAGGCGATCCGGGGTCCCGCCGATCCCGTCGTCGGGGCAGCGGCTCAGGGGAGCTTCTCCGACGACGGATCGAGAGCGCGGCGGACAGCGGACGAGCAGGCGGCAGCACGCGGACGCGCGGACATGGCTGGGCGACCCCGCCCCAGATGGGCGGGGTCAGCCAACGAGTTCGGTGTCCTGGGGGCGCTCCAGGGCGTGCCGCAGGAGGGACATCAGGACACTGCCGCATGACTGGGTGTCGCGCGCGTCGAAGTCGACGATCTGGACATCGGGGCCGACCTCCAGTGCCTCGCGGACCTGGTCGACCGAGTAGTCCAGGTGGCCGTCGAATCTGTTCAGGGCCACGATGTAGGGGATGCGCCGGTTCGTTTCGAAGTAATCCACCGCGTCGAAGCTGTCGGCCAGTCGGCGGCAGTCCACGACCACGACGGCGCCGACGGCCCCCCGCACCAGGTCATCCCACATGAACCAGAAGCGTGACTGCCCGGGCGTACCGAACATGTACAAGATCAGCTCCCGGTCCACGGTGATGCGCCCGAAGTCCATGGCGACCGTGGTGGTCGTCTTGAAGGGGGTGGCTGAAGTGTCGTCGTGCCCCACACTGGCCTCGGTCATGATGGCCTCGGTGGCGACCGGCGGGATTTCGGATACCGAACTGACCAGGGTCGTCTTCCCGGCCCCGAAGCCGCCGGCAATGACGATCTTGGTCGACAGCATCGACCTGTTGTCACTGGAAGAGTCGTTCGAGACCACGTAGAGCCCTCTCGAGAACCTGGTTTTCCGATGGACTGTGACCGGTGATGGTCGGGTGGATGTACACGAGGTCTTGATCGGCGAGGTCGCTCAGCAGCACCTGGGTGACGCCCAGCGGGATCTTCAGCTCCGCCGACAGCTCCGCCACAGACCGTGTCGACCGGCACAACTCGAAGATGTTGCGTGCCTCCGGCATCATCGACGGCGGCGGCTGGGTTCCGGGGTCCGCGATCGACACCAGCGTCTGCACCATGAGCGGATGCCGTGATCTCGTCCGCCCGCCCGTGAAGGTGTAGGGGCGGATGCGGCCGCTCCTTCTCCTGCGATAGCTCATGTGATGGCAACCTCTTCACGCATGGTTTGGACGGACGGCCTGGGCTAGTTGCCGACCACTTCGCGGAGTTCGGAACGCAATTGGGGGGTGAGCACGTGGGCGGCGCTTTCCACGAGCAACGTCATTTGGTAGGCGACGATGCGCATTTCGGCATCGGGGGAGGTGAGCACGGCCAGTGAGGAGCCGTCGCTGATTGCCATCACGAAGAGGTGACCGCGCTGCATGCGCACGATGAGCTGTTCGCAGTTGCCCCGGGAGAATATCCGGGCGGCGTTATGTGCGAGGCTGTGCAGGCCGGTGGCGATAGCCGCGAGCTGCTCGGCGTGTTCCATCGGGAAAGCGTCCGACGCTGTCAGCAGGAGTCCGTCAGAGGAGACCACGATGGCGTGCTCGACTCCCGGAACCTCTTCGACGAAGTTGGAGACGAGCCAGGCGAAGCTCTCCGCATTCTCACTCAGCTGGCGATTCATTTCGAGAAACCCTTTTCTCTACTAGGGACCGGAGGGGGTAGGGCATGCGCCCATTTCACAGGTCACGGATCGTGTTCAGGGATCGTTCTGGCTTGAGGCCGCCTGCTCGCCCTGGACGAAGCCGTCGAGGTCGGCGCTGATCCGCGCGGCCCTCTCCGATGAGTCCGTGGGGGTGTGTGGTGCTGCGTCCGTGGCCGTTGCTGGCATGTCCATCCCCTCGGCGATCCGCTGAGCGGTCTGGGAGCGGTTGGCGGTGCGCCGGGGCAGCCCGGCCGAGGTCACTGGCGACCGGTCGCCGTCGCTCTGCGGGGCGTGGCGACCCGTGGGCGACGCCGGGGGAGCGCTCGGCGACACCAGGGCGGGCATGGACGGCCGTGGCTCCTGTGTGGGGGCGCCGTACGGGGAGGACGCGCGCAGCAGGTCGGTCGGCACGATGACGAAGGCGCTGATGCCGCGGAACGCCCGCGATTCCAGCTGCACCTCGAAGCCGTGCTGCTGTGCCAGCAGGCTCACCACGTACAGGCCCATGTGCCGAATGACCTGCTCGTCCAGCACGGGCTTGCCGTTGAGCCGGTAGTTGAGGTCGGCGATCTGCTCCCTGGAGATGCCGATGCCCTCGTCCTCCACGGCCAGCAGGACGCGGCCGTCGGACATGCGCTGCCCGCTGATGACCACCTGGGCGTGGGCCGGCGACTTCGCCGTGGCGTTGTCCAGAAGTTCCGCCAGGAGATGGCTGAGGTCGTCGGCGGCAGAGCCGGCCAGAGCGGTCGACGGCAGGCGGCCCACCTGGACCCGGTCGTAGTCGCTGATTTCGGAGATGGCCGCGCGGGCCACGTCGAGGAGCGGGACGGGGTCGGTGCGCGGGTCGTCGATCTCCTGCCCGGCGAGGACCAGGAGGTTCTCGCCGTTGCGGCGCATCCGGGTGGCGAGGTTGTCGATCTTGAACAACCGCTCCAGCAGGTCAGGGTCGTCGCTGGTCTCCTCCAGATCCTCCACGACGGCCAGCAGGGAGTCGATGAGCGTGAGGTCGCGCATCGCGAGGTTGGCCAGGGTGTCGGTCATCAGCCGGGCCTGTCGCGCCGCCGCGGCGTCGATGGCCGTCTGCTCCGGCACAGGGACGCTTTCGTACGCGGCGACCTGGGTCGCCTGACCCTCCGGGGCCGCCGACTCCGCAACCTCCGTCCCCCGCCCGGCATCCCCAACACGTTCGCCCTCGGGTGTAGACGCCGCCGACGGAACCTCCGTTCCGGGGGGCGAGGTTGGCGGGGGCGGCGCCGGGGGCGCACCGGTTCTGGGAGCCGTGCCCTGGTCGGCCGGTGGAGCGGGTGGGGGCTGCGGCGTAGGGGCGGAGGGCGCCGATCCCCCGAGCCATGACAGGAAGCGGCGTAGCCGCCCCTTGCGGGCCTCACCTTTTCTCCTCACCTCCTGGCGTCCCTCCTTCCCCGGCGGTTGTGTTCGGGGCTGGTCGTCGCGACCGGCCGATGACGGCACCTCTGCCACGGCGCATCTCCTCACTCAGGGCTGTCCGCTCAGGGCGGTCTGCTGACTCGCCGCTCCGTGGGCGGTCTGTCGTTCTTCGACGTCCTCGCTGCCGCGAATGACAATCCGGTCAAAAAGCATCATCGCGGCGTTGGCTGGTCTTATGGGGTCACATGGTTGATTTTGGACAAAACAAATAGAGAGGGCACTGAAAAGCGCCCGTCGGGGTGCGGTCGAGGGCATCGGCACACGCCGATGCGGGGTCTCCGCGTTGGCGGGGAAATGGCTCAGGGGGATTTCGCACCCAGGTGCGCCGAATGACCGGATATCCGGAATTCAACTACCTGGCATTCCAGCCGGAGGTGGACCGACCGGGTGGCTGACGTGTTCTCGCCGCCCCGCCGTTTAACGGCCGAGAACGATGATGCGCGCCTCCACATGTCTGGTCGGCCCGTGCGGCGCCGACACCGAACCCGGAGGTCCTTCCCCCGTTGGGCCGGGGATGTTCGATCCCGTCACCGCAACACCTAACGTCATAGAATGCACAAATCCTCAGGGCGCGAGACGTGGCCTCCGAAGAGACCGACGGCCGCGCGAAAGTACCGGTTGTTCTGCGCCTGCTGTTCTGCGTGGCTCAGAACAGTACCCCCGCATCAGGGGCGCGCTCAGGCGTTTCCGTATATTTCCGGGGTCGATTTGCCAGTCCGTCCGAGATTCATTCCGGGGCGCCCTCATGACCTGCTATGACGATTGTGTGCGAGGCCAGGGGGAGGAATCGCCGCGGTTACCGTGGAGCCGTAACCGCGGCCGGACGGGGCGCGTCGCTATTCCGCCGTGGTGACGAAGGTGTCGCCCTTGGCCGCCCGCACGTCGTCGGGGCCGCGGACCTCGATGACCGGGACGAACTTGCCCGCGGGGTTGCCGTTGCCCTCCTGCGTGAAGCTCAGCGTGCCGCTCGCGCCCGGGACCGGGCGCGCGGTGTGGAGGAGGAGTAGCGCGTCATACACGTCCATCGGCCGCAGCCCCTCCCCCTCAACCGGCTCGGCGAAGCGGACCGCCGAGACGGCTGTGGCCATCGCGTCATGGTGCATGATCGCGTAGCCATCGTTCAGGGCGTCGGAGCCACGGCCGATGAATCTCGTGTAGGCGGAGAGGAAGGCGGGGAAGTACTCGGGGGCGCCATCCGGATTCTTCGACCAGTCCGGATCGGTGGCCGACGCGTAGACGAGGGTGATCTTGCCCTGCTTCAGCTTCTCCAAGGCCTCCTCGTCCTCCAATATGGACAGGCCCGTCACCGAATCTCTCGGAGGATGGCCCGGCCTTTAGGCCGGGGAGGAATCCGGTTCCCCGCGCAGCGGTACAAGGGAAGCCGAACCGCCCCCCGGGCGGTCCGGCGCCCACCCCGAGCAGCCTCGGTATCTCATCTGTCGTACTCCTTCGCTAGATTGGCGGACATGCCCACCCAGCAGACGGAACAGGACACCGGTTCGGCCCGGTACACCTACCGTCTGCGCCTGTCGGCAACCGCGCACCGTGCCCTCCTCAAGGAGTGGGGTCGTTGCCGTTGGGTGTGGAACCAATGCGTTGCCGAGTCCAAGCAGGCGCACGCCTACAACCGGACCCGTCCCGAGGGTGCAGACCAGCGGACCTGCGGACCGGGTCAGCTCGACAAGATGCTGACCGGGTGGCGCTTGGGCAAGAAGTGGCTGCGCAAAGGCGCGTCCGTTCCCCAACAGCAGATCATCCGGGACTTCGCCCGCTCCCGCGCCAAAGCACAGAAGGACATCAAGGCCCGGGTGCCCGTCCGGCAGCGCGCGGGCCTGCCCCGGTTCAAGAAGAAGGCCCGTGCCGACCCGACGCTGAACTACACGCGGCGCGGATTCCGGTTGAAGGACGGCCGGTTGCACCTGGCCGGGGGCATCGTGGTTCGGGTGGTGTGGTCGCGCGACCTTCCGGGCGATCCGTCCAGCGTGCGCGTGTACCGCGACAGCTTGGGGCACTGGTATTGCAGCTTCGTGGTCCCCACGCAGGTTGAACCACTTCCCACCACGGGACGTGTGATCGGTATCGACTGGGGTGTGAAGGAAACCGCCACCACCACATCCGATGCCCACGACCTTCCGCACGCCGAGCACGGCAGGAACGCGGCGGCGAAGCTTGCCCGGTATCAGCGGATGATGGCGCGGCGCCGCCAACCCCGGGGGAAATCCCAGACTAGGGGATACCGAAGAGCCCAACGGCAATCGGCCAGACTGCAAAAGAAGGTCGCGCGGCAGCGCACCGACACCGGCCGCAGGTGGGCCAAGGCCGTAGGGGACTTCCCCCCGAGTAGTGGACATATCGGACAATTGAGTCTGAGGAGGAGTCCACACCATGGCCATGAAGGTCTACCCGCCGGAGTTCAAGGCCGACGCCGTCGCCCTGTACCGCTCCCGGCCCGGGGCCACGATCGCCGAGATCGCCGACAGCCTCGGCGTCAACCGCGAGACGCTGCGCTCCTGGATCCGTATCGATGACGGCCGTAAAGACCCGGGGTCCACCGCCCCGGCCGCGCGGGGTCCGGCCAGGGCGCCTGAGGGGCCCGGCCTGGAGCAGGAGAACCGGCGGCTGCGCGCACGCGTCGCCGAGCTGGAGAAAGAGCGGGAGATCCTGCGCAAGGCGGCCGCCTATTTCGCGGGAGAGATGAAGCAGTGAGCCGCTTCTGCTTCGTCGAGGACCACCGCGGCGCTTATGGCGTCAAGCGGCTGTGCCGGGTTTTGGAGGTGTCGCGCTCGGGCTACTACGCCTGGAAGGCGGGAGCGGCGGGGCGCGCGAAGCGCGCGGCCGCCGACGCCGAGCTGACCGCGGCCATCCGCGCCGTCCACGGCGAGGACCCGGCCTGCGGGGCGCCGCGGATCACCGCCGAGCTGCGCGATCAGGGGCACCGGGTCAACCACAAGCGGGTGGAGCGGCTGATGCGCGCCGCCGGGATCCAGGGCGTCCATCTGCGGCGGACGGTACGCACCACCGTTCCCGACCCCTGCGACCAGGTGGTGCCGGACCTGATCGGACGGGACTTCACCGCCGAGGCGCCCAACCGGCGCTATGTCGGCGACATTACCTACCTTCCCTTGGACAGCGGCCGCTTCCTGTACCTGGCCACAGTGGTTGACCTGTACTCGCGCCGCCTGGTGGGCTGGTCGGTGGCCGACCACATGCGCGCTGAGCTGGTCACCGACGCATTGGAGGCGGCCCGGCGCGAGCGCGGTTGCCTGAGGGGTGCAGTGTTCCACTCCGACCACGGCGCCCAGTACACCTCCGCCGCCTTCGCCGCGGCCTGCGAGAAGGCGGGGGTGGCCCGCTCGATGGGCGCGGTCGGCTCCAGCGCGGACAACGCGGCCGCGGAGGCGTTCAACGCCACGCTCAAGCGCGAGACGCTGCACGGGCGGGGGCTGAGGCGGTGGGCGAGCCCGCGGGCGGCCAGGCTGGCGGTGTTCTCCTGGATCGCGCGCTACAACACCAGGCGCCGTCATTCAGCGAACGGGCACCTCAGCCCGCTCGTCTACGAACAGCGGACGGTTAGCCTGGAGCTCGCTGCCTAATCAGAACGTGTCCACCCTTCGGGGGGAATGCCCGGACAAGAACTCCGCGCGGGTGATGCTTGTCCGGGCTGGTCTGGACCCGGATGGTGTTGAGGGTGTGAGACCAGGTCAGGCGCTGCCTGATCTGGCTGCCTGAGCCATGGATCCCCACCTAGGCTATGAAGGCTGGAATCCCCCGCCTTCAAGCGGGGGAGCAGTCAAGGAGAAGGCCACGGTCAGCGGGTCGTTTCGGCACACCCGTACGGAGAGCGAGTCGATGAACTTGTGCAGGTCCTGGGTACGTCCGGCGTAGACGACCATGTCGGGGTCGGCGGTGCAAATTGCTGAGCGTGATCCTGTCGAACAGGCCGGCACGCGGAGCTTCGTCGAGCGTCGAGCCGCGGAACGGCAGCGCTGGGAAGTCCTTCAACATGTCAGACAGCTCCCGTTCGTAGGCCTCGCGCAAGGTCGAGACGAAGAGGTCCGGTTCGTTCGAGTCGCTGAGGAGGATGGCCGACTTCAGGTCCTTCTGGTCGTCGGTATAGGCGTCCAGCGCGTCGACGCACTGGACGCCGACGAGCCTGACGCCGGACTGTGTGGGGAACCCAAGGCCAGGGCATGGTAGTCGGCAGCGATCTGCTCATGGAGGTGGCGGCGCTCGGTACCGGTGAAGGGATCGGCGGCGAGCCACAGGGCAGCGACGAGGCGCCGGATCTGCGTCGCGAAGGGCAGGTGGTCCGCGGAGGTCGGCTCCCTGTCCCCCGCGGCCTGCGCCAGCAGTTCGTGCATGTGCTCGATGGGCGCGGGCCGATCCAGCGTGACGTCCGAGTGGGGCGCGATCGTAACAGCGGTCAGCAGCCCGTTCCGGGTGTGGACCTCCGGACCGTCCGGGGAACCGATGGCGGTGCCGTCGGCCGGAGGGGCGGTCGGTCCGGCCGCTCCGTGACCCTTGTCGAAGCGCTCGGTCAGTTCCGTGGCGACGACGTTCAGCTCTCCCAGGGCCAGCGTGTAGTAGAGCAGGCCGACGATGTCGTCCCGCCGCAGGGCTTCCGCGCGCAGCCAGCAGAAGACCTTTGGCCAGTTTGTCTTGGTGTTGGGTCCGCATCGGGCGAGCCGCCGCAGCAACACTGGCGCTGACAGTGGCCGTGGTGTCGTCCGGCAGTGCCCACAGCAGCGAGCCGCGACTGGTCGCGGTGATCGTCAGCGCGCCGCTACGGTCGTCGATTTCCAGGGCGCGGCGCGCACGGGCGAGGTGACCGAGAAAGCTGCGGCCGGGTTCGTCATCGGCGTTGTCCAGCAGGACCACTGGGGTCAGCAACCAGGACGCCGAACGCTTTCCGTGGGAGAAGGCCTTCCGCAGATCGGCGAGGAAAGCCGCGCACAGGACATCAGCCGCCTCATCCCGGTCGCCGTTGTGGCTCGGCGCGTTCCACTGCTGGTTCAGCTGCACCAAGGCGCCGATCGGGTCGTCGGTGTAGCCCTGGTCGCGGTGGCCGAACCAGACTTTGTAGCGCCCCAGGAACAGACGGCTGCCGAAAATCCGAGAGGTCAGCGCGCTGACGGCAGCGGTGACCGGGCGGCCCAGCAGGCCTGTAGCGGCATTTCCGGTGAGCGGATCCACAGGAAGGGAGAGGATGTCGTCTGCGATCTTACGGAGGAGATCTTCGATCCGGTCGAGCCTGCAGTACTTCTTAATTTCGGCGACCACGAGCTCGCGTGCCCCGTTGCGGTCCGTGTAGCTGAGGTCGAGGCGCAGTACCAATTCGCCGATGGTCAACCGGGGGAAGCTGATGCGACCGTAGTTGGGCGTGTAGCTGCTCAGTTTGAAGGCGAGAGCCGCCAGGATCTGGTCCGCATCCGCCTGCGGAATGTGGTGGAAGTCGATATGGGCGTAAGGGCACCTTCTGACGCGGAACTCTGGCGATCTGGTGGAGTAGGGCGGACTTGCCGATTCCCCGCATGCCTTCGAACACCAGGATCGGACGCCGTGCCCCGGTCGGGGTACCGTCGGGACCGGGCCGGGTCATGAGGCGTTCGATGACCGCCATCGCATGTTCGCGACCGACAATGAATTCGCTGTCCGAATTCACCACGTCCTCGTTTGCGATGTCCGAAGTTCGCGGAAATAAAAGATCGTATCAATGGCAGGGGTGAACATCTGGGGCATATGTGAAGTATTCATGAGTGCATGCCCCTCACTCTATGGTGGCCGACTGATTCAAGGCGCCAGTGTGTCCGCATCCGGTCGACAATTCCCCGTCGAACATCGGTGGAATGCTCGGTCGAATCGGATCGCCGGAGCACCCGTCGCATAAGAAGGGCGTGAGAAATGAGGCGCACGGTGTCGCGGGAGGCGATTTCTTTCCCGGTCGTCCGCTTTGCGTTCGGCGGAGGCGTGCGGCATCGGGCCGGGGCCGCCATCGGGTGGCACGCCCCGTGGCCCCGCCGGGAGGCCCGTCCTGCCCGCGAGGCGGGGGCCGGTGCCGCCGGTGTTGGACGCGGCCGCATACACTGAGCTGTGATCACTGTGTCGTCTGAGGCCGGTGATCGCGCGGCTACTAGCGAACCCGCCGCGGTGACATGCGGTGACAAACGGCGCCAATGCGAACCAATACCGTCATCCGCGCGTCCCACATGTCATCAACACAATGGCGAATCCCAGCGGAGGTGGATCGTGTCCCAAGATCCCCGAGAACCCCACCGGCAGCCCTCGACACAGGGCTCGCGAATCGACCCCTACGTCGGCGCCTACGCCGCACGCGCACAGGGGATGGTGGCCTCGGAGGTCCGGGCACTCTTCGCCGTCGCATCGCGCCCCGAAGTGGTCTCCCTCGCGGGCGGTATGCCCAACGTCAGCGCGCTGCCGATGGACCGCATCGGCGAGATCGTGCAGGAGGTCATCGCCGACCAGGGCCCCACGGCCCTGCAGTACGGCTCCGCCCAGGGCGACCCCGTGCTGCGTGAACAGATCTGCGAGGTGATGGGCCTCGAAGGGATCGAGGCCGACGCCGACGACGTCATCGTCACCGTGGGCTCCCAGCAGGCGCTCGACCTCGTCACCCGCGTCTTCGTCGACCCCGGTGACGTCGTGCTGTGCGAGGCGCCTACCTACGTCACCGCCATCAACACCTTCGCCGCCTTCCAGGCCGACATCCGGCACATCGCCATGGACGACAGCGGCGTGATCCCCGAGGCCCTCGAAGAGACGCTGGCTCGGCTCACCGCCGAGGGGCGGCCGGTCAAGTTCTTCTACACGATCCCCAATTTCCAAAACCCCGGCGGCGTCACCCTCACCACCGAGCGCCGCCGCCGCGTGCTGGAGATCTGCCAGCGCTACGGCCTGCTGGTGCTGGAGGATAACCCCTACGGCCTGCTGCGCTACGAGGGCGAGGCCGAACCCACGCTGCGCGCCGACGCGCCCGACAACGTCATCTATCTGGGCTCCTTCTCCAAGACGCTGTCGCCGGGGTTCCGCATCGGCTGGGCGCTGGCCCCATCTGCGGTGCGCGCCAAGCTCGTGCTGGCCGCCGAATCCGCGATGCTCAGCCACTCCACCTTCAACCAGATGGTCGTGGGGCGCTACCTGTCCACCCACCCGTGGCGGGAGCAGATCAAGGACTTCAACGAGATGTACCGGGAGCGCCGCGACGCCATGTTCGGCGCGCTCGACGCGCTCATGCCGGCCGGGACCACCTGGACCCGTCCCGAGGGGGGCTTCTTCGTCTGGGTGACCCTGCCCGAGGGGCTCGACGCCAAGGCCATGCTGCCGCGCGCCGTGAGCGAGCGCGTTGCCTACGTCCCGGGCACCGGGTTCTACGCCGGGGACGAGGGGCACCGCCACATGCGCCTGTCGTTCTGCTACCCCACGCCGGATCAGATCCGCGAGGGCGTGCGGCGGCTCGTCGGCGTGATCAAGAGCGAGACGTCGCTGCGTGATACGTTCGGCAGCACGTCGGTCCCGCCCACGAGCGGCAGTGACGCACCGACGCCCGATATCCCCTGACTCGCAAGGCGCGATCCGCCGTGGTGGCATCAGCAGAACAGAAGGAAGGCAGGACCGTGGCCGATCTCGACCGTGTGCTCGTACTCGCGGGTGGGATGTCGCCGGAGCACGAGGTCAGTGTGCGTTCGGGGCGACGCGTGGCCGAGGCGCTGCGCCGCCTCGACGTCGAAGTTCAGGTCGCCGACGTCGACTCGGGGCTGCTCGGCATGCTCAGCGACGACCCGCCGCAGGTCGTGTTCCCGGTGTTGCACGGTGCCTTGGGTGAGGACGGAGCGGTCCGAGAGATCCTGGAGCTCAGCGGCCTCCCCTACGTCGGTGCACCGCCCCAGGCGTGCCGGGTGGCGTTCGCCAAGCCGACGGCCAAGGCGTTGGTGGCTGAGCAGGGTGTGGCGGTGCCGCGTGGCGTGACGCTGCCGAAATCGGCGTTCCACGACTTGGGCGCGCCCGCGCTGCTGGAGCGCATCGTGGCGACGCTGGGGGAGTCCCTGTTTGTCAAGCCCGACCAGGGCGGTTCGGCGTTCGGCGCGACCCCGGTCGACTCGGCCGAGGAGCTGTCGGCGGCGCTGGTGAGCTGTTTCGCCTACGGCGACACGGCCCTGATCGAGGAGCGCGTGCGCGGTACGGAGGTCGCCGTCGGTGTCCTGGACACCGGCGAGGGACCGGTGGCGCTTCCGCCCGTGGAGATCGTGCCGGACGGCGGCGTGTACGACTACGCCGCGCGCTACACGGCCGGACGTACGGAGTTCTTCTGCCCTGCCCGCCTCGACGACGCGACGGTGCGGGCCGCCTCGGATGCTGCCCTGACCGCCCACCGGGCGCTGGGGTTGCGCGACCTCTCGCGGACCGACCTCATCGTCGACCACGAGGGCACGGTGCGCTTCCTGGAGGTTAATGTCGCCCCGGGGATGACCGAGACCTCCACCTTCCCGATGGCGGTTGAGGCCGCCGACCGCGACTTCGCGCTCACCTGCCGCGAACTCGCCCACCGCGCCATGCTGCGCTGCTGATCACCCGCCTGCGCGCGCCGTAGGCGCCCTACAGCGACACCAAGGGGTCAGTGGCTGGCTCAAATGAGCTAGCCACTGACCCCTTTTGTTGGTGCGCCCGCGAAAGCCATCGGAATTCTGTTGCGGTATCGCGTACGACGTACGGTACGATCTGCGACCTGGCGCGGGCGGACGAGTGTGCCGCGGGGGCTTTCGGAAAGGTGAGGCATGACGTTCTCGAACCAGACGCACGGAATCGCGACCGGCTATACGCCGACGGCGGACGATCTGAAAAGCCTCGAATGCTGGTTTGCCCGCTACGACGAGCGCGCCGAGAAGTCGGACGCCGAGGGCATGGTGAACATGGGGATGTTCCCGATGAACCTGGTCAGCGACGACTCCGAGGGTAACGGTGTCGCCGCTCAGTGGACCCGCGATCAGTACCTGAAGATGCTGGCCCACGAGGTCCCGGACGGATCCGCGGACCTGAAGACGGAATCCGTGCGGACGCCGGTGTTCCTGAGCGCGCAACTGGCGCTGGTGTTCACGGAGGCCACCATGACCACGAAGGACGGGACGGTGAAGATGCACTACGCTGACGTGCTGGTGAAGTCGGACGGCGAGTGGGCCTACCAGACCATGGTCCAGAGCGGCTGGGGCGACGCCATGAAGGGCTAGCGATCTCACGATCTGGCGAGTGAAGTGCTTCAGGGCATTGCCCGGCGCTTGGGGAAGCCAACCTCTCCCTGAGTTTTCCCAGCTAGCGAGCGCAGTTTGCACAGCCGCCCGCCCCGCTTATCCCAACCAGACCTGGATGTTTCTGCCATTCCCCAAGGACGAACCAGGGAGGAGACAGCGGACGGCGCTGATCCGCCATCGTCACTCTCTTCCCTCTCCGATTCCGCCACGCGCCCCTCAAGAGTCCGCGTGCGCAAGCCGGGAGAGGGATCCCCGGAGTGCATCACTGAGCGGGGTGGGTCGACCTCCCGGAGCCGGGTGCCCCCGAGTCACGAGTCAGGGGAAGCACAGGGGGCACCCGGCCACCCTCCTGCGTATCCACATAGAATTGTCGAATGGAACGGCCATACGACATCGTGCTCTACGGGGCTACCGGATTCAGCGGCGGACTCACCGCCGACCGTCTCGCCGCCAACGCCCCGGCCGACACGCGCTGGGCTCTGGCCGGGCGGGACCGGACACGGCTGGAAGCGGTACGCGGCCGCCTTGCCGGGATCAACCCGGCCTGCGCGGACCTCGACCTGCTGATCGCCGACTCCGCCGACCCCGACTCGATGCGGTCGGTCGCCGAGTCCGCCCGGGTCGTTGCCGCCGCTGCCGGTCCCTACGCCGCTGTCGGCGAACCCATGGTGGCCGCCTGCGCGCGGGCTGGGACCGACTACATCGACCTCACCGGGGAATCGGTCTTCGTCGACCAGATGTACGCCCGCTACCACGAGGAGGCGCTGCGTACCGGCGCCCGCCTGGTCCACGCCTGCGGGTTCGACTCCGTACCCCACGACCTCGGGGCCTACTTCACCGTCCAGCACCTGCCCGAGGACGTTCCGATCACCATCGAAGGCTTCGTCCGTATGTCGATGACCCCGTCCGGGGGTACCTGGCACAGCCTCATCGGGATGGTCGCTGACCAGGGTGCCGCCGCGCGCGCTGCGAAGGAACGGGCCGCCAAGGAGCGGCACCTGTCGCGTGCCGAAGGCGGTGGAACGGGACGACGTGCCCGGATCGACCAGCGTCCTGTGCCGCGCACCCGGTTGACCAAGGGGTGGGCGCTGCCGATGCCGACCTTGGACCCGCAGATCATCCGGCGATCGGCTGCTGCTCTCGACCGGTATGGACCCGACTTCCGGTATGGCCAATACATGGTGACGCGGCGTCTGGTAGGCGCGGCGGGGACGGCCGCTGGCGCGGGTGGGTTGGTCGTCGCTGCCAAGATCCCCCGAATTCGTGACTATCTGCTCGGCAAGCGCCAGCAGGGCGAGGGCCCGTCGGAGGACGAACGCGCCACGGGAAGCTTCCTGCTGCGCTTCCTCGGGGAAGGCGGCGGGCGTCGTGTGGTGACGGAGGTCGCGGGCGGTGACCCCTACGACGCCACGGCTGTCATCTTCTCCCAAGCCGCGCTGTGCATGGCCCACGACGATCTCCCGGCGACGGCGGGCCAGGTCACCCCGGCCATCGCGATGGGTGACGCCCTGACCGCCCGACTGCGAAACCAGGGCATCGCATTCCGCCTCCTCAAGGAAGAGGAATCCGCCTAGCAGAGTGGCGAAATGATTCTGCCGGGTGACCAGGTAAAGGGGGCATTCTGGCTATACCGGGATACGGGTAGACGGATAAGGGGGATTGTGTCGCTGTCCCGGTAGGCGGAGCGTGCGCTGTGCTGAAAAGTGGCCGATTGGCCATCACAGTCAGCGTTTGGAGTGAAGTGAAGCGTTACGCAGCCGTCCTCGTCATCGCCGCCCTCATTCTTGGTGGCGTGGCGTCCCCCGCCCACGCTGCCAAGGGCACCTTCTCCTACACGGTCGGCTTTCACGAGCCCAGCCTCGTCAACCCGCAGAACTACATGTGCCACAAACTGGCCGAGACTCCTCCCGCTCGTCTACTGACCAACCGCACCGATGCCCGTGCGCTGATCTTCGACGAGTCCGATTGCCACACGTTCGTGTCCGCTCTGGAGCCCGGTGAGACCGGTTCTCCCGTGATGACCGGTCGCAGCGTGGCGTTCCTCTAGCGATCGCACGCCACGGCCTGACGGGGCGGCAGCCTCGCGACTTGGACCGTGTTCAGTCCAGTGCAGGGCCAGCAGTGGGGGACATGACGGGCAGCCCCCACCTGGCCTCGGCGATGCGCCGCGCGCACGCGGCCTGTCCCTCGGAAGAAGGGCCCCAGTTCAGGCGGTCCAGCACCGCATCGAACGGTGCGAGCAGCCGCCCGTGGACGCGCCCGTTGTCCGGGTCCGGGCGGCGGGGGAGCAGCTCGACGATGCGGGCGACCATACGCAACTGGGCATGGGAGGGCTGTTCCGGGTGGAGGACTTCCTGGTACCCCAGGTATACGGGGTCGGCGATCCGCACCTGCACCTCCTCATCGACCTCGCGGACGAGGGTGGCGACGCGGTCGGTGTCATGGGGCTCAGGCGTGCCGCCCGGCAGGCCCCAGTGGCCATTGTCGATCCTGGCCATCACGCGCCCGTGGCCGTCGACGAGCCACCCATAGACCTGGGTGACCTTCATGCCGTCGGGGACAGCGGTGTCGGCGTACCACCGATAGCTGGTCTGGGGCGGATGGCTCATGGGGGTCTACCTTACGAGCCCGGCGAGAGCGGGATGCCCGCGACCTCGGGAGGAAACGGCCGCCGGGGGAGCGGCCGGAGATGAGCAGGCCGCCCGTCGGGGCCGCAGACGGTAGAGGGGCGCGCCCAGACGGACGCGCCCCTCGTTGGTAGTTGGTACCGGGCTTGGTACAGGTTGCCCCCGGCTAACGCTCCAGGACCCGACGCAGGGCGGCGAGCACCAGTTCGGCGCGGTCGAGGCGGGCGTTGTGTCCCATCAGCCCGATCCTCCAGATCGACGAGGCGAGGTCGCCCACGCCCGCGCCGATCTCGATGTCGTATTCGTTCAGCAGGCGTTCGCGGACCTTGGCCGAGTCCACGTTTTCGGGGACACGAACCGACGTCAGCTGAGGGAGGCGGTGGCCTTCCTTCGCGAACAGTTCCAGCCCCATCTCCTGCAAGCCCTCCTGCAGACGGGTGCCCGCCGTGCGGTGGCGTTCGGTGATGGCGTCCAGGCCCTCGTTCTGGATGCGCTCCAGCGCGGCGTCCAGGGAAGAGATCATCGCGGTCGGGGCCGTGTGGTGGTAGACGCGGCCGCCGCTGCCCGGGGTGCCGTGGACGTAGGCGCCCAGAAGGCCGAGGTCCAGGTACCAGACCGGAGGCACCTCCACCCGGCGCTCCCAGGCGCGCTCGGAGAAGGTGAAGGGGGCGAGGCCGGGCGCGACGCCGAGGCACTTCTGCGTTCCGGAGTAGGCGATGTCCACACCCCACTCGTCGATGGCGACTGGGATACCGGCCAGTGACGTGACGCAGTCGGCCAGCAGCAGAGTCTCCGGTGACTGCGCCCTCAGGGCCGCGCCCAGAGCCGCGATGTCGCTCTGGACACCGGTGGAGGTCTCGGCGTGTACCGCCGCGACGATCGCCGGTGCGGGGTGGGCGGCCAGAACACGCTCGATGTCCACCGGTTCGCCCCACGTGTGGTCGACACGGATCACCTCGGCGCCGTAGCGGGAGGCGACCTCGCACATGCGGACGCCGAACACGCCGTTAACCGCGACCACGACGGCGTCGCCGGGGCGGACAGTGTTGGCGAAGGCGGCCTCCATGCCGATCGAGCCGGTCCCCGACAGCGGAAGCGTCACCGGATTGGTCGTCCCCCACGTCGCGCGCAGGCGGTCGCACGTCCGGTCCAAGAGCTTGATGAACTCCGGATCCAGGTGTCCCAGGAGGGGCGCGGCCAGCCCGGCCGTCGCCTCGGGGTAGGGGTTGCTCGGTCCAGGTCCCAGGAGGATGCGCTCGCTCAAAGCCATGCCGATCACTCTAAAGGCGGCCTTCTTTCCGCTGATCACCGACCCTCTGTTCACGGGTAGGACGAGGCTTGGAGCAGAGAGTGAGTGCGTCTGAACTGGCGCGGCAACAGGACGTATCGTGCATTGTGGCCGTCGGAGCGTTGGGCGGACCGGACCGAGAGGCGTGGAGGGCGACGCGTGGACATGTCGCGCAGCGGGCAAAGCGGGGCGTGCGCAACCCGTGAAGGGGACCGAGGCAGCTGGGCAGTGGTCGATGCGAGCTCGGGCGGGGCGTCCGACGGGATCACGGTGCGCTCCGTGGCCATCACCGACCCCCTGGCCACGCCCATGCTCACCGAGCTCACCGCCGAGTACTGCCGCCGCTACGGGGAGGAGAACGGCCGCTACGAGATGAACTCCATCCCCGACTCCGACTTCGCCCCTCCGGACGGCGGCGTCCTGCTTCTGGAGCACGACGGCGAGGTCATCGCCGGTGGGGCGTTCCGCCGCTGGGAACACGACCTGGAACAAGCCGCCGCCACGGGCGGCGGACTCGGCGGAACGGTCGAGTTCAAACGCGTGTGGACCGCCCGGGCCCACCGGCGCCGCGGCCTGGCCCGCCGGGTCATGGCCGAACTGGAAGCGGCCGCGCGGCGCGCCGGATACCGCACGGCGTTCCTCATCACCGGCCCGGCCCAGCCCGAAGCGATCGCGCTCTACACCCGACTCGGCTACACGCGACTCGACCCCGCCGACGTCCCGGGGATCGTCTACCCCGACTGCGTCCCGTTCATCAGGCGGTTGGTGGAGGGTGGCGTAGAGGCTGCTCCGTAACCCGACAGGGCCACACCGGTCGTCGGCGACCTCTCCCCGGTGATGGCGGGGTTGACCCTGGGTTTCCGACCGCCGTCGGTGCCGCGGTCCCGTCGTCCACAGGGCCGGTGTACCTCGGCGATGCGACGGCCCGGGACCCATACGATGATGGGGGAGAGCCGCCACAAACGGCTTCCGTAGTCCACGCACTCGATGAGGAGGGCCCTACCGTGTCCGAGCACGAGCGTCCGCAGTCCGAGACGGAATCCACCAGCTCCGCAGACGCACCGGTGTTCACACCGCGCAAGAACGGGCAGGCGCAGGCGCCGTCTGAGGAGCTGCTCGCGTGGATGCGCACCGGGTGGGCCGATACCGAGATGCGCGACCTCAAGCCCATCGAGCAAGCCGAATACACCGCCCGGCGCCGCGCCGCCCTCAGCGCCCGTTTCCCCGGTGAGCGACTGGTCATCCCGGCGGGCAATCTCAAGACCCGCTCGAATGACACCGAGTACCCGTTCCGCGCCGCCTGCGACTACGTCTACCTTTCCGGCGACCAGACCGACGACGGCTGCCTGGTCTTCGAGCCGCGCGCCGAGGGCGGGCACGACGTCACCGCCTACCTGCGCCCCCGCTCCAGCCGCGAGAACGGCGAGTTCTGGCTCGACGGCCACGGCGAGCTGTGGAGCGGCCGCCGCGAGAGCCTCCAGGAGTCCGCCGCCCTGCTCGGCCTCAACACCGCCGACGTGCGCACACTGCCCGACGTTCTACGCAACGCGGCCACCGCCCCCACCCGGATCGTGCGCGGCCACGACAGCTCGCTGGAGGCCGTCCTCGCTGAGCTTCGCGGCGGCGACTCCGCCACCCAGGAGGGGTGGGACGCGGCCGCCGAGCGCGACGAAGAGCTGGCCATCACGCTCCACGACCACCGCCTGATCAAGGACGAGTGGGAGGTCGCCCAGCTGCAGCAGGCGGTCGACTCCACCGTGCGCGGCTTTAACGACGTGGTCGGCGCCCTGCCCAAGGCCAAGGCCACCTCCGAGCGCTACATCGAGGGCACGTTCTTCCTGCGCGCGCGGGTGGAGGGCAACGATGTCGGCTATGGCACCATCGCCGCCTCCGGCCCCAACGCCACCACCCTGCACTGGGTGCGCAACGACGGACCGGTGCGCGACGGCGAGCTGCTGCTCCTCGACGCGGGAGTCGAGACCACCACCCTCTACACCGCCGACGTCACCCGCACGATCCCGATCTCCGGCACGTTCAGCGACGTCCAGCGCCGCGTCTACGACCTGGTGCACAAGGCCCAGCAGGCCGCGATCGCCGCCGTCAGGCCAGGCCAGCCGTTCCTCGCCTACCACCGGGCGGCGCAGCGCGTCCTCGCCGAGGGCCTGGTCGAGTGGGGCCTGCTCGACGGCCCGGTCGACAAGGTGGTGGAGCAGGGCCTGCAGCGCCGCTACACGCTCCACGGCACCGGACACATGCTCGGTCTGGACGTGCACGACTGCGCGGCCTCCCGCACCGAGGTCCACCTCCACGGCGACCTTCAGCCCGGCATGGTGCTCACCGTCGAGCCCGGCCTGTACTTCCAGCCCGACGACCTCACCGTCCCGGAGGAGCTGCGCGGTATCGGCGTGCGCATTGAGGACGACGTCCTGGTGACCCCCGAGGGCAACCGCATCCTGTCGGCCGGTCTCCCGCGCCGTTCCGACGAGGTCGAGGCCTGGCTGGCCGAAACGCTGCCCGCGGCCTGACGCCGCGAAGCTCGCAGGGACACCGCCATCAGCGAGCGGACCACGCGGCCTGGTGCGACGGCACCAGGCCGCCCCCGCGAATCGTGGCACCCCCGGCGCCGACGAGCCGTCCCGGACCAAGCGCCGCCTTTTATCATCAACCCACCAGAAGAAAATTGGCTAAAAGGTCAAAAAGAGCATGGGACAAGTTCCGCGCCCGCGTTGAAAAACTCGGTAGAAGAGTCTCCGAATCCGAGGGGAAGGGCGCAATGAAACCCCACGGGTGGTGTGCGCGGCCGGACACGCGTGCACACCGACGCCGAACTATGTCCAACAGGGTGGGAGCTTGTTCCGCAGTTGATGAACTCGGGGGAGAGGTCGACGACGCTTCTTACGGGAGCGCCATCTAGTTCCGACAACAAACGCCCTCCGGTTGAAAGACCGGAGGGCGCGAATGTACCGCAACGCGGATTTCTCGTACACGCCGCATCCTCCTGGAGTCGCCGCGCCGTGTCCAGATCCAATTCCTAGCCTCTCGATGCCGCCAACAACCGCGCATCGAAACCAGCTTTAACCAGCCGCTCATAGGCACCCAACACCGCATCCGGAACGTCTTGGGCGATCGCGAAACCATGGATTGGGTACTCGATCACCCGCTGCATGTCCCCTACGATCATCTCGACAACACTGGCCTCGTCGCCGCCCCGCACGTACTCGTCGAAACCAACCGGCTGAGAGGAACACACGACCTCCACCTCCGGCCAGGACTTGCGGCACGTGGCATACGCTCGACGCTCCATGTAGGGCATGGTCACCAGCATCAGGGACGACGCCTGACGGTCGTTTTCCTCCAGGACTTGGCGGGAGAACTCCACGTTCTGGCCGGTGTTAGTCGCCCGTTCCTCGGTGAGGATCGCCTCGGCGGGAACCCCCAATTCGATAGCGCGCCTACGGTAGGCAACCGCCTCACCCTCGGGAAACTTTTCAGCGGTCGTGGGACTGCTGGCGCCGGTCATTACCATCACCGGGAACATCCCCGCCTCATATAGCCGCGCCGCGTGCTCGGCGACACCGATGTCATGGCATCCGAACACCACAGCCGCACAACACGGCCAAAGAGTGTGGCCCATCTGGTGGTAGTCCCAGATCAGTTTCGCGTCGCTACGCTCCTGGGCCTTCAGAACGCGCGGGTGGTGGTCGGGCACCGGGCATCCTCCTGTCGGTTCACCGCGGGCAGGCCTCAACGTTGTTGCTCCTCATTGAAGCGATGATCGGAATATCGCACGGCTTCGATACTGCGGACCTGGTGGTGCAGACCGTAGCGCGCCGCGGTGGTCTCCGCCTTAGACAGGAGAGCGGACCCTTCACCCCGGGTTGCAGGGTCACTCAGGAGGATATGGCCGTGGGCGGTATCCAACCTCACGCGCTGCATCGGAGTCCTAGACGTCCCCGTCGTGCGGGCGCCTCAACCGAGGAAACCACCCTGTTCCACCTGACCGGCGGGTTCGACTCGGGCACCGTGGCCACCCGCGCGGCCGAGCGCTACCCAGGCCGGTTCCCCACGGCAACACTGATTATCGGAGGACCTGGGCGTGAGCAGCAGATACGGCGCCGCTCCGAGATGCGATCGGCAGTTCAGTTCGCCGACCCAGACATCGCCATCGACGCCATGAAGTACCCGCCATTGGCGCCTGAGTGCCGATGGGTGAACGGGGACGTGATCAACCCCGCCGAGGAACCACTGCACCACCCATTCACACAGATGGCGCGGACAGTCGCCGAAACCGGCGCCCGAACCGTCGTAACCGGCCTGGGCGGTGACGAAATGGTCGCACTCACCCAGGAAGAGGAGCCACACAAGGGACTCGGCGAGATCACTGACGCCCAAATCCTGCCATGGATCGGACCACACTCCCGGAGCGTGCTGGAATTCGCCGACGACGGCATCGCACCCCCGGCCCCGATCAACAGCATGACCCTGCTCTCGCTGGAGACTACCGCCCCGGTACTCCTGCGCGAAGGCCTATGGCCGATGCACCCATTCGCCGATTCGGCCATGGTCGAACTCGGCGAGCAACTGCCATTCGCGTGGCGCGAGCTGAAACAGTTGCAACGGCAGCGCCTCCGTGCGCTCGGCATGAGCGACGACGTCATACACCCCGTCGCGCGCGAGTCCTTCGCCGAAGTCGTAGGCCACTCCCTGACCACCCACGCACCCCGGATTTTCGCCCATATGCTGGCCGAAGGATCGCCTCTGTTCGACGAAGGTCTCGTCGACCCCGACGGGTTGCGTTCCGCGCCCCGCTCTGCTGGCTCAACACCACTGAGGCAGCAGACCAGTGTTCCAAGCATAGCTGTGGGAGCACCTGACGGGGGCGTCATCTCACCGATGCCTACCTATCTGCCGCGGTGCAGGCGCGACGCTCCGCGCGTCACCAGAGGTCTGCACCGGTCCGCAGGCGACCTCACGGGACCGCTCTCCGGTCGGCGTCGTCGCAGGTCAAAGCTCCTGGTCAGGGGCAACGTCGGACGGGTAGGTGTTGTACACCCCCGCCTCCTCCTGGCCGGACAGGCGCTGGATGGCGGCCATGACCTCGTCGGTGATCGCCCGGCGCGCGGGCCCGGGTTTCATGCCCGCGTACTCGGCTCCGAAGTGCATGGGCGCACCGAATCGGATGCTGATCTTGGCGAGCCTGGGCACCCGCGCGCCGATCGGCTGAATGTGTTCGGTGCCCGACAGCGCGACCGGAACGACAGGCGCGCCCGACTTCAGCGCGAGGTGGGCCACGCCGGTACGTCCCCGGTAGAGTCGCCCGTCGCGCGAACGAGTTCCCTCGGGGTAGATCGCGAACGCCTCCCCGTCGCTCAGCGCCTTCAACCCCAGCTCCAGCGCGTCGATCGCTTCGCGCGCCGTGCCGCGTCGCACCGGCACCGCGCCGAGCGCGTTGAACGTGAACCGGGAGAGCCGCCCCTTGACGCCGGGGCCCTCGAAGTAGTCCGACTTGGCGAGGAAGCGAACGCGGCGCGGCACGGCGAGTGGGATGACCACGCTGTCGCTGAAGGAGAGGTGGTTCGCGGCCAAGATCACCGGACCGCTGCGGGGGATGTGCTCCAGGCCGTCGATGGTCGGCCGGTAGAGCGCTCGGCCCAGCGCCGACGCGGTGGCTCGCATGGTGCCGTACAGCAAAGATCTCCGATCGTCGGACGTCTGTGGCGTCATCACGGGTTCGCCACGCATTTCCGCCACGACAATGTAGCGTCGGCCTCCGGCGAGCCGAGACGCGCCCCGGGCGCGGGGCCGAGGACCGGAACACCAGGCTTCCGCGATCGCCCGCGCCAGGGAAGAATGTGACCCGAGTGCAACTCCGGCATGATCCAATGGTGCGCCGTGGATAACGCGCACCTGAGTACCGGAGATGATGCCCTCGAACGGTGGCGGCGTAAGACCGAACTACCGCTGGCCGCCGCCGCGCTGCTCTTCCTCGCCGCCTATGCCTGGCCGATCCTGCATCCCGAGATCCCCAAGCTCTGGAAGCTCATCTGCGAGGCGACCACCTGGGGAGTATGGGCAATGTTCGTGGCCGACTACCTGGTCGGGTTCACGCTCGCGCGTGATCGCCTGGCGTATCTTCGTAGCCACATCCTCGACCTGATCATCATCCTGGCGCCGTTCCTGCGTCCGCTGCGGGCGCTGCGGCTCATCACCGTCGTCAGCGTGCTGAACCGGCGCCTCACCAGCACACTGCGGCGCCACGTCGCCGTGTACGCGGTGTGTGTCTCCGTCCTGGTGGTGTTCGTCGCTGCGCTTGCGATTCTCGACGCGGAACGCGGAGCGGCCGGAAGCAACATCTCTGCGTTCGATGAGGCCCTGTGGTGGACGTTGGTCACCATCACCACCGTCGGCTACGGCGACTACTACCCGGTCACCGAACACGGCCAGCTGATCGCGGTGGCGCTGTTCATCGGGGGCATCTCTCTCCTGGGCGTCGTGACCGGGACCGTGGCCTCGTGGTTCACCGAGAAGGTCGAGGGCTCCCAGAAGGCCGCCCTCGCCACCCAGGAGCAGGTGGCGCTGCTGATGGCGGAGGTCCGGGACCTGCGGGCCGAGCTCGCCAAGCGGGAGCGGGGAGGGGACCCCGACCACGACCAGGAATGGGAGCGGGAACCGGAATCGGTCATGGACGGGTCCGCCCAGCCGCCGGGGAGTGGGTGACCGCCGGACGCCGCCTGTCGGCGGCCCCCGATGAGCCCGGCCCCGACGGGGCGACAGGGGCAACCCCGTTCACGTAGCCGATCCAGCCGGCCCCCGGCCCCTTGCCGGGCGAACCGACCTCCGGTCTCCTCCGGCCTGGATCAGTCGACGGGCCGCCAGTCGGCATTCGCTCCGCAGATGACCAGACACGCGTCATCCCCCGGAACACGCCCGGCCAGCCAGGCCGCGAACGGAACGGCGGCCGCGGGCTCGGCGGCGATGCGGAACTCGTCCCACAGCCGGTCGCGCGCAGCCAGGATCTCCGCGTCGCTCACCAGTACCGGCGTGACCGGGTTCTCGCGCAGCACCGAGTAGGGGACATCCCCCAGCCGGGCCGCGCCCAGCGCGGAGGCCGCCACCGACTCCACAGGTGTGTCGACCGGCTCCCCGCTGGCCAGCGCCGCGTGCAGACTCTGGCACCCTTCCGGCTCCACGGCCACGACCCGACGGCCTCCGGAACCCAGACGTACGCCCGCGACCAGGCCTCCGCCGCCCACGGCCACGGCCACGGTGTCGCAGTCGGGAGCGTCGTGGGCGATCTCGTAGCCGATCGTGCCCTGCCCGGCGACGACGAACGGGTCGTCATAGGCGTGCAGGTAGCGCACCCCCGTGGACTCGGCGTGCTTCCGCGCGGCCGCGGCGGCCACTGCGTAGTGCTCGCCGACTCGCACCACCTCGGCGCCGGACGCCTCCAGACGGCGGGCTTTCGCCTCGGGAACGGTCTCGGGCACGTACACTACGGCCGCGATGCCCAGCAGTCGGGCGGCGGTGGCGACGCCGAGCCCGTGGTTGCCGCCGGAGGCGGTGATGACCTTGTCGGTCTTTTCCCCGGCGATCAGTGCGTTGAGCGCGCCGCGCAGTTTGAAGGCACCGGTGAGTTGGAGGTGTTCCAGCTTCAACGTGAGCGTGCGGCCATCCACCTGCGCGTGCAGCACCGGCGTGCGTCGCGCGTGAATGGAGATGCGATCGGCCGCCGCACGGACATCTTCGGCCGTCGGGATGTTCGCGGGGATCGCGGTACTGGGTGTCATGTTCCGACTCTGCCTGCCAAGGTCATTAAGTTAAAGTTGGGTTTGCTTAGGATCATTAAGTAGAACTTTGTGTCGATTGATGTCTGGCCTGTTCCGTAGGGTGCCCCCGTGCGCTGCCAGGCGATCCGGGATCGACACCCTAACGGGACGCGCGTCGCACCCGGACGATTTCGTGCGGGTCGCGCGGGTCGCGGGCAAGGGCCGGGGCAGAGCAGCGGGAACACCGTAGGGCAGGGGAAAGGGCGTCGTGCCGACGGAGCCACCCGGATTCGGTGCCGTCGGAGTGCGGCGCGGCGGGGACACGGGGGAGTGGGTGGGCGCATTGCTCGACGCGAACCGGGTGCGGGTGCTGGTGGAGATCGCGCACGCGGGGTCGATCGCGGCGGCGGCCGAGCGGATGTCGTTCACGGCGCCCGCCCTCTCCCAGCAGTTGGCCAAGCTGGAACGGGAACTCGGCTGCTCCCTGGTCGAACGCGGGCGGGCCGGGATCCGGCTCACCGAGGCCGGGGAGGTCCTGCTCGCCTACGGAGAGCGGGTCCTGGGCGAGCTGAGGGACGCGGAGACGGCGGTGCGTGCCACAGCGGGAGAGGCGCCCCGCAGGCTCGCGCTGGGGACCTTCGCCAGCGCGGGCAAGGTACTCGTGCCCAACGCGCTCGCCGCGTTCGGCGAGGCGCACCCGCACGTGCGGCTCGCGCTGTCCGACGTCGAGCCGCCCGGCGGATACGGCCTGGTGACCTCGGGAGAGCTAGACCTGCTCATCACGCACCGGTACTCGGGCGTGAACCTGCCCCCGGCGGCCGGACTGCACCGCGAACAGATCCTCGTCGACCCGCTCCTGCTGGTCCTTCCCGAAGGCCACCCGGCGGCCGCCGCGCCGCCGCGGCTCGCGGACCTCGCCGACGAGGAGTGGATCTGCGGGGCGCCCGGCATCTCCAACCGGATCTCCCTGGACCGGGCGGCCGAGGCAGAGGGCGTCCCCCTGTCGGTGGCCTACGAGACCCGTGACTACGAGGTCACGCTCGCCCTGATCCGGGCGGGCGTGGGGGTCGGACTCATCCCGCGCAGCATCCTGGGGGCCGCCCTGCCCGGGGGATGGGCTGCGCTGCCTCTCGCCGGAGTCGACCTCGTGCGGGAGGTCTACGTCGTGCACCGCCGACGGCCGCCCGCTCCCGTGCCGGAGATGGTCGCCACCCTGCGTCGTACCGCCGTCTCCTGACAGGAGCGACAGCGCCAAGCCGGCGCCCGGGACGGACGGGCCAGCGCACCACCGTCCGCCGGTCACCGGGTATCTGCGGGACACCGCGCCGCCGGCGCAGCCGACGTTCGGTCAGGCGTTCTTGCGCGCCAGGGCCACCATCATTGTGCGCTGATAGGGTTCGAGGTCGTCGACGGCCGGGGCCGGTGCGGTGGGATCTTCGGGGCGCCAGCGCGCGATGTACTCCAGGCCGGGCGGGAGCAGTTCCAAGCCGTCGAACTGGCTGCGGATCACGTCCAACGGCCGCTTCCAGCCGGTGCCGAGCGTCTCTAGGCAGGCACGCGACAACGCCGCCTGCGCCGGATCACCGGTGTCGGGCCAGTGCGTGGTGAACAGGTAACTTCCGGGGCACATCGCGTCCATGAGCTCGTGCAGGAGACGGCCGGGCTGCTCGGCGTCGCTGATGTGCATGAGGATGCCGATCAGGATCACCGCGACGGGCCGGTCGAAGTCGAGGAAGGAGGTGATGTCGGGGTGGCGCAGGATGTGCTGCGGATCGCGCAGGTCGGCGGTGATGACCGTACTGTTGCGGTCGGTCGCGAGAAGCGCGCGGCCGTGCGCGAGGACGATGGGGTCATTGTCGACATAAGCCACGCGTGCCGCGGGGTTGTGCTCCAGGGCGGCTTCGTGCGTGTTGGGCGTGATCGGAAGTCCGCACCCGATGTCGAGGAACTGGTCGATGCCGACGGTGCCGGTGAGGTACTCGACGCCGCGGATCAGCGCGCCGCGGTTCTCCCAAGCGATCTTCCGTGCTTGGGGCAGATTGGCTAAGAAGACATCCGCTGCCTGCCGGTCAATCTCGAAGTTGTCCTTGCCTCCGAGGATCGCGTTATAGACCCGGGCGGTAGAGGGGCGAGACAACCCCAGGTCAGGAAGGTATTTCTGGCCCTGAGTGGACGTCCCTTCAGTGGGGCTCATTGGAGGTGCCTCCGCCTCTTCTACGTCGGGGGGAACTGTAATCGTACGCCTGTGGCGTACTTTGTACCCCCTGAGTTTCCCTATTCCTCCCCCGGCAACTGATGTATCGGCGCTCGGCGGCAGATCCCAACCGCGTGTGCGGCGTATACGGAACCACGACCAAAGCCGAGGGGCGCCAGCATGCGGAAGGAATGTCGCCTAAATGATCGAATCGGTTTAAAAGCGTCGGCATCGTGGCACGCCATGGTCTGGAGCGGGATCATGGTCCGACAGTGCGTCCGGTCGCGTGCCCGGGAGCTGCAATCCGGAGGTCAGAGACTGGAAGCCGGAAGTCGGAAGCCAGAAGTTCTTACGGCAATTCGATGAATAACGCAAGTCCTATGTGGCGGCGCTGTGCGTATGGGGCGCCGCCGATGCCGCAGAGGAGCGCTGACGTGCAGGATCCATGCCCGCGCCACAGGTCCTCGACGTTGGAGGTGGCCTGAGTAGTGGTCGCCTCCACCCCCACCCCCACCACATTCACACGGACATTCCGCGGCCACCCCCACGACGTCGCCACGGCACGGCACTGGGTCGAGGGCATGCTGTCGGCCGTGACCCACCGGCCGACCATTCCGGACGACATCGTGGGCACCGCCGTTTTGCTGGTATCCGAAGCCGCGACCAACGCGATTCGCCACACCGCCACGGGACTCGGCGGGCGGTTTACCGTGGTCGTGCATCTGTCGCCCGGTATGCTGAGCGTCCAGATCGAAGACGACGGCACCGCGGGAGCGGTGCCGTTGCATGTCAAAGCCGGGCCATTCGCCGAGTCCGCTCGCGGCATCGGCCTCGTCTCACACTTCGCCGAGGCGTGGGGCGTCCTCCCCGATGACGCCGGCGTGTATTTCCGCCTGACCTGGCCCTAGAGCTGATATCTCGGCGAGACCACCGAGGAAGGCCGCGCCTCTGGCCCCGACCACGGCGCGCTCCTGCCGCGCACGGGCGCTCCGGGTCGGGGACCGCCCGGATGGATCGGCGGCGTGGTTCTGGCCATCTCCCGAGCCCGCACGGGTCCGCGCCGGGTCCGGTGGGCGACACACCGCCGACACCTGGATGCGGCCAGCACGCTTCGCGGCCGCCGGCCGGGCGTGATGGGCGCGGCACCAGCTCGGCGGGCCGTCCCTCGCGCCGCTCCTCCCGACCGGTTCCGTCGGCGTCACCCCGTCCGTCCCGCCGCGATGCGCACCAGGCGCTCGCCCGGGTCGGTCAGGCGGGTTCGGGAGCGCCAAACCGCGCGCAGAGGGCGGCGCAGGTCGATGTCCTCGATTGGGACCTCGCGCAGTCGGCCGTCCGAGATCTCGGCGGCGACCGCCAGCTCACTGAGAACGGCCGGCGCGGCACCGCTCAGCACCGCCACCTTCACGGCCGCGTTGGACGACAGCTCCAGGGCGGGGGCGGTCGGCCCGACGCCCAGAGCCTCGGCCAGCGCGTGTTCCAGTGTCGTGCGCGTGCCCGAGCCGCGCTCCCGCATCACCAGCGGGGTCGCGGCGAGTTCGGTGGCGGGGACCGGGCTGCGGCGACGCGCCCAGGGGTGGGTCGGGGCCACCACCGTCACCAGCCGATCCACGCGCACCCGCGTTGCCGCGATGTCCCGCGGCAGGTCATAGGACTCGATAAACCCCATATCCGCCATGCCGCCGTGGATCTGCTCGGCCACCTCTTCGGAGTTCAGAACCTGCAGGCCCACCTCGACCGCCGGCTCAAGTTCACGGAGACGTGCCAGCCAGCCCGGCACCAGGTACTCGGCCACCGTCATGCTCGCGGCGAGCTGGAGCGTCGCCTTGCGGTGCCGACGCAGCGCGGCAACACCGCTTTCGAGGTCGCGGGCGGCCGCGACCACCGCGTGGGCCCAGTCGGCGACCGTCTGGCCCTGGGGGGTTGGACGGGAGCCGGTCGTGTCGCGCAGGAGCAGGGGCACGCCCAATTCGCGTTCGAGCGTGTCCAGACGACGGCTGGCGGACGCCTGGGTCAGTCCTACCTCGGTCGCGGCACGGCCGATGCTGCCGTACTCGACCACCAGCAGGAACAGCTCCAGACTCGCCACGTCCGGCCATTGCGCACTCATACAGTCACTGTATGACCTGATGCGTAATAGGGCTCTACCGAGCCTCCCAGCGGACGGTCAGAGTTGGGCCCCGTGAGTCAACAATCCACCGAGCCATCCGCCGAGCCCTCGACCTCGGCTTCTCCCACGCTCTTACCCTCGCCGCCGCCCGCCAAGCGGCGGATCTCCGCGCTACCGCTGTGGAGGCTTCCAACCCCGGGGCAAGCACGCGCGGCCGTCCCCGGGCTGCTGCTCACGGCTCTCGGCGTCGGGGTCGCGCTCCTGGTCAACCGGATGGTGCCCGGGGTCAGCGCGCTCATCGTGGCCCTGGTCCTCGGCGCTGTACTCACCAACGTGGGCCTGGTTCCCGAATCCCTGCGCCCAGGGCTGCGCGCTGCGGTCAAGACCCCCATGCGCGCGGGGATCGTCCTGCTGGGGCTGAGCCTCGCCCTCCCCGACGTGCTCGCGCTCGGCGCCCCGGTGCTGCTCGTGGTCCTGGGCGGAGTCGCGGTGACCTTCCTCGGCACGCTGCTGCTGGGCCGGCTCCTGGGCATCGCGCGCGAGCGACGCCTGCTCATCGCTACCGGTGTCTCCATCTGCGGGGCCTCGGCGGTGGCCGCGATGAACGATTCGGCCGAAGGCGACGAGGACGATGTCATGACCGCGGTCGCGATCGTCACCCTCTTCGGCACCCTCGCGGTCCTCGCCCTGCCAACGCTGCGCACAACCCTGGGACTCGACTCCGCGACCTTCGGGATCTGGACCGGCGCGAGCGTGCACGAGGTCGGCCAGGTTGTGGCGACAGCAGGCGCGGTCGGCGCCGCCGCGCTGGCCCCCGCCGTGATCGTGAAGCTCACCCGGGTGGTGCTGCTGGCCCCGCTGATCGTCGCCGTCAACCTCTGGCAACGCCGCGACAGGCCGATCCCCGCGCCCCGCGAGGGGCACCCGCCCACCCCAGAGCGCGCCCGCCCGCCGATCGTCCCGCTGTTTGTCATCGGGTTCCTCATCGCCGTGGGCGTCGGCAGCGCGGGGGTGCTCCCGGAGTCGGTCCTCGGGCCGGTGAGCGTCCTGCAGACCGTGCTGCTGTCCGCCGGGCTGTTCGCGATGGGCACCGGAGTCCGCCTGGGAGCCCTGGCCACATCGAGCGCGCGCAGCATCGCCTTGGGGGCGCTGGCCAGCCTGCTGATACTGCTCGTGACCTACACCGGCCTCATGCTGGCCACCTGAATGTGGACCGGAGCCGTGCGCGCATCACGTCGGCTCCGAGCGGCGCACCTCGGGGCGGCGTGTGCCGTAGCGGGTCGCCTGCTCGAAGGCGTAGGCGTAGCGCAGCAGCGGCAGATCCGCGCGGTGCTCGGCGACGAGCTGGACGCCCACCGGGAGGCCCCCGGGCGTGAAACCGGCCGGGACCGACATGGCGGGACACAGCGTGGCCGACACCCAGGAGGACGAGGACATCCAGCGGAGGTAGTCGTCCATCGGCTCACCGGCCACCTCGGCGGGGTACTCCAGGCCGGCGTCGAAGGGGACCACCTGGCTGACCGGCAGCAACAGGACATCGTATTCCGCGAAGAACTCGCGGAAGCGATGGTAGACGTCGGCCAGCTCCATCTTCGCCTGACCGACGTCCTCGCCGGACATCCGGCGCCCCCGCGCGATGTCGTCGGCCAGCGCCTCCTTCACCTGGCCCGGGTGCTCGTCGACGATCCACCCGTAGGCAACGGCGAACTGCCAGAAGCGCAGGGCACGAAAGACCCGATCGGCGCGCGAGAAGTCGGGGTGGACCTCCTCGACGCCGCAGCCGAGCCCGGCGAAGACCTCGGCCGCCGCGGCGCCCGCCGCGGAGGGCTCGGTCTCGATGGGCAGGGCTCCGCCGAAATCCGCGGAATACGCGACGCGCAGCCCGCGCATGTCGCAGTCCAGCGGACCGGCGAAGATCGAGCCCGGGTCGGACATCGCCGTCGGCGCCCTGGTGTCAGGACCGGAGATCACCGACATCAACAGCGCCACGTCGGACACCGTCCGCGCCATCGCCCCAGCGACCGTCATGGGCTCCCAGGGAAGGAACGACGGCCACTGCGGTACCCGCCCGGGCGACGGCCGAATCCCCACGACGTTGTTGAACGACCCGGGATTGCGCAGCGAGCCACCCATGTCGGATCCGTCCGACAGCGGATGCATTCCCGCCGCGAGCGCGGCTGCTCCGCCGCCGGTGCTGCCTCCGGCCGAACGCGCGAGGTCGTAGGGATTGCGCGTCACCCCGAAGACGGGATTGAAGGTGTGCGACCCCGCGCCGAACTCCGGCGCGTTGGTCTTGCCCATGACGATGGCCCCGGCCGCCCGCATCCGCTCCACGGTCAGCGCGTCGCGTTCGGGCACGTGGTCGGCGAACACCGGCGAGCCGTACGTCGTCCGCATCCCCGCGGTGTCGTGGGTGTCCTTCACGGCTACCGGAATCCCGTGCAACGGCCCGACCCCACCGCCCCCGGCCAACCGCTCGTCCGCCTGCGCGGCCTCGCGCATCGCCTTCTCGGCGTCGAGGGTCACCACGGCGTTGATCTCGGGGTTCACCTCTTCGATGCGCTCCAGGTGCGCCTGCGCGACCTCGCGCGCTGACAGCTCACGGTCACGCAGTCTCCGGGCGAGATCGGTGGCATCGGCGTAGGTGAGGTCGGCGTTCGCGTTGCGGTCCACGCCCCAACTGTAGTTTCGCCCCTCGCGGCCCTGCCGTGCGTGACACCAACGAACGCGTCCGACGGGGCGCGGGCGAGCGCGCTCGCCCGCGCCCCGTCCGCAACAGGTCGTCCCGATCCGATCCCTAGCGTCGACCGGCCGGTCGCTGCGGCCCGGTCGGCGGAGCGGCGTGAGGGTGCGGGAGGCGCGCTTCCGCTCCCGCGCTTCTGTACCTACGAGTATGTATAGTCGCGCTTATGGACACGAGGGAACGCCTCATCGAGAGCACACGCGAGCTGCTCTGGGAGCGCGGCTACGTAGGCACCAGCCCGAAGGCCATCCAGGAACGCTCCGGAGCGGGTCAGGGCAGCATGTACCACCACTTCCATGGCAAACCCGACCTCGCGCTCGCCGCGATCAGCCGCAGCGCCGAGGACATGCGCAGCAGGGCGGAGGCCGATTTCACCCGCCCCGGAACCGTGGTCGAGCGGATCAGCACCTACCTGCGGCGGGAACGGGACGCCCTGAAGGGCTGCCCCGTCGGCCGCCTCACGCAGGACCCCGACGTGATGGCCGACCCGCGCCTGCGCCGACCGGTCGAGGAGACCTTCGCCTGGCTCACCGGCCGGTTGGCCGAGCTACTGGCGGAGGGCCGCGCCAACGGGGAGCTCGACGCCGGGATCGACCCCGCGGCCACGGCAGCCGCGCTGACCGCCGTAGTGCAGGGCGGCTACGTCCTGGCCCGCGCCACCGGATCGGCCAACGTGTTCACCCAGGCCACCGATAGCGCCCTCGCCCTGCTTCGCCGGTGACGAGCCGACGATCCACCCCTCTTCGACAAGGAGAACCCCTGGCATGCCTTTCGTCCGCATCGACGCCCTGGGTGCCGACCGGGACCGGCTCGACGCGCTCGGCCGTGCCGTGCACGAGGCCCTGGTCGAGACCATCGGCGTCCCGCACAACGACCGGTTCCAGGTGCTGACCGGTCACGACGGCACCAGCAGCACACTGCGCTACGACGACTACTTCGGTGTGCACCGCGACGACGGCATGGTGTACGTCGCGATCACGATGCGCTCCGGACGCACGCCCGCGCAGAAGCAGGCGCTGTACCGGCGCATCGCCGAGCTCACCCACGCGTACGCGGGGACCGAGTCGCGCAACGTGTTCGTCACTGTGACCGAGAACGCGTCGAACGACTGGTCGCTCGGCCACGGGGCAGCGCAGTACGCCGCCTCCTCCGCTCCGCCCACCGCCACCTCGGAAATCGCCGGTGACCGGGGGCAGTGAGCAGCGTTGGCATGGCCGCGCGCTAGGACAGAGCTACCGTTTCCTCCTCGGTGAGCAGGCGGGAGCGGATGATGAACCTCCGCCCCGTCGGCGCCTCCAGGGAGAAACCGCTCCCTCGGCCGGGGACGACGTCGATGGTGAGGTGGGTGTGGCTCCAGTACTCGTACTGGGCGCGGGACATCCACACGGGGACCGGATCGGGCGCACCGATGCGCAGATCCCCCAGGTGGACATCTGCCGCACCCGTCCGGAACTCCCCCGCCGGATAGCACATGGGTGAGCTGCCGTCGCAGCAGCCGCCCGACTGGTGGAACATCAGGGGACCGTGCTCGGCACGCAGGGTACGCAGGAGTGCCGCCGCCTCCGGGGAGGCGGCCACCCGCGAGTGCGGCGCTGTCCCCCGGCCCGGCGCTGGCGCCCAGCCATCGCGCGTCTCGCTGTCGCCGGCGCCCATCAGAACAGTCCCAGTGCTTTATCCGAGTAGCTGACCAGCATGTTCTTCGTCTGCTGGTAGTGGTCCAGCGCCATCTTGTGGGTCTCGCGTCCGATACCCGACTGCTTGTAGCCGCCGAAAGCCGCGTGGGCCGGGTACGAGTGGTAGTTGTTCACCCAAACCCGACCGGCCTGGATAGCGCGTCCGGCACGGTAGGCGGTGGTGGCGTCCCGGCTCCACACCCCGGCGCCCAGGCCGTACAGGGTCTCGTTGGCGGTGGTGATGGCGGCGTCATAGTCCTCGAAGCGGGTCACCGACACCACCGGCCCGAAGATCTCCTCCTGGAAGATCCGCATCCGGTTGTCGCCCTCGAACACGGTCGGGGCGACGTAGTAGCCACCGGCCAGCTCACCCTCCAATTCCACCCGCTCACCACCGATGAGGACCTTCGCGCCCTCCTGCTTGCCGATGTCGATATAGGACAGGATCTTCTCCAGCTGGTCGTTGCTCGCCTGCGCCCCGACCATCGTCTCGGTGTCCAGCGGGTTGCCCTGCCTGATGTCGCGCGTGCGTTCCAGCGCATCGCCGAGGAAGGAGTCATAGATCGCCCCCTCGATCAGCGCGCGCGACGGGCACGTGCACACTTCGCCCTGGTTGAGGGCGAACATGGCGAAACCTTCCAGCGCCTTGTCGTAGAAGTCGTCGTGGGCGGCGGCGACATCGGAGAAGAAGATGTTGGGGCTCTTGCCGCCCAGCTCCAGGGTGACGGGGATCAGGTTCTCGCTCGCGTACTGCATGATCAGGCGCCCGGTGGTGGTCTCCCCGGTGAAGGCCACCTTGCGCACCCTCGGGTTGGCCGCCAGGGGCTTGCCCGCTTCCACACCGAAGCCGTTGACCACGTTCACCACGCCCGGGGGAAGCAGATCGGCGATCAGCTCCATAAGCACCAGAACCGAGGCCGGGGTCTGCTCCGCTGGCTTCAGCACCGCGGTGTTCCCCGCGGCCAGTGCCGGCGCCAGCTTCCACGCGGTCAGCACCAACGGGAAGTTCCACGGGATGATCTGTGCGACCACCCCCAGCGGCTCGTGGAAGTGATAGGCCGTGGTGTCATCGTCGATCTGCGAAAGCGTCCCCTCTTGCGCGCGGATCGCCCCGGCGAAATACCGGAAGTGGTCGGCCGCCATCGGGATGTCGGCGCCGAGCGCCTCCCGCACGGGTTTGCCGTTCTCCCACGTCTCGGCGACCGCCAGGCGCTCCAGGTTCTGCTCGATCCGGTCGGCGACGCGGTTCAGCACTTTGGCGCGCTCGGCTGCCGGGGTGCGTGCCCAGGCGGGCGCGGCGGCGTGCGCGGCGTCGAGGGCGAGTTCGATGTCGTCGGCGTCGCTCCGCGCGACCTCGGTGAAGACGTCTCCGGTGACCGGCGTGGGATTCTCGAAGTACCGGCCCTTGACCGGTTTCACCCATTCTCCACCGATCCAGTTGTCGTAGCGCGGGGCGAAGTCGATGACGCTGCCGTGACGGCCGGGTGCGGTGTAGATCGCCATTGCGAGCTGCCTCCTAGCTCGGACGCGCGGCGGAGCACAAGGAGCGTCCCGCGGCCGCGCGCCGTCGGTGGGGGACACGGACTACGCGGGTAACGCGCGTGGCGCGGACGCACACGCTCGGTCCCGACCCGATCGCCCCTGACGATCGGGGCGCGGCCCTGGCCGGAGGAAACACCTTCCTGTCGCCCCTCGGGTTTCCTAGCGTGTGCGGGATCCGGCGCGTGGGCGCTCCACTATGGCGTGGGCACTCCGTCCACCGCGCGGTCATGCGTCCTGCGCGGGGGACGGGGCTGCCCACGCCGTCCAGTCAACATCCCCAGCGGGGCGCAGACCAGAGGGCAGCGCCGCCGATTTTCCACCGAAGCCGCCCCCACGCCGGTGACCTGTGGTGATGACCGCTAACTTTCTGTTGAGGCGGGGAGGTGCGCGCCCAGCCCCGCAGGAAAGCTCCGCCCCCCGCCGGCCGACACCCCTCGCGAACGGCGCCGCCCTTGGGCTGAATCCCTGTCCCCGCCGCGCTCGTGGCGCCCACAGCGCTTCCGGGATTGGCCCGCACCGTGGCCCGCGTTCGGGGGTTCCGGCCGCCTCTTAGGGGCCCGGTGGAATCCTTGGTGAACGGTCGGGCATACCCGCTTGTGCGGTCGAGGCACTCCGGGCCTTGACTACGATCGCAAAGGATTCCTCGATGACATGGCGGCTATTGCGGAGGTGCGGACGTGGGTCCGTTGGAGAGCGGTGACCCGGAGAGGATCGGCCGGTACCGGTTGATTGGTCGGCTGGGCGCCGGAGGAATGGGCCAGGTCTTCTTCGGCCGGTCCGCCGGCGGCCGTCCCGTCGCCATCAAGCGCATTCATCCGCACCTGGCCACCGACCCCTCCTTCCGTGAGCGCTTCGCCCGCGAGGTGACGGCGGCCCGCCAGGTCAGCGGCGCCTTCACCGCCCCGGTCATCGACGCCGACCCCGACGGGGAGGTCCCCTGGCTGGTCACCTCCTATGTGCCGTCGCTGCCGCTGGACGAGGCGGTGCGTGCTTATGGGGGGTTGCCCGAGCACACTCTGCGCGTCCTGGCCACTGGTCTCGCCGAGGCACTCAGCGAGATCCACCGCGTCGGGCTCATCCACCGCGACCTCAAACCGGGCAATGTGCTGCTGGCCGAGGACGGCCCGCGTGTCATCGATTTCGGCATCGCCCGCGCCACCAGCGGTACCGCCGCCACGCAGTCGATCATCGGGACCCCCGGGTTCATGTCGCCCGAGCAGATCCAGGGTGAGGCGCTGGGCCCGAGCAGCGACATGTTCGCCTACGGGGCAGTGATCGTCTACGCGGCCGCCGGGACCGGCCCGTTCGGCGAGGGTGCGATGCCCACCATGGTCATGCGCGTCCTGCAGAACGAGCCCGACATCTCCGCGGTGCCGCCGTCTCTGCGCAACCTTGTCGCGGCCTGCCTCAGCAAGGACCCCCAACGCCGTCCCGACCCCGGCGCCCTGCTGGACGCGCTCGGTGACGTGCCGATCGGCGAGTCCTGGCTGCCCCCGGACATCATGCGCGGCGTCCGCGACCAGGTGGGCAAGGTCAACGCCGCGCTGAGTGGCGCTCCGACCGCTGCCCCGGCCGATACCGCGAACCACGCGTCGGGAGCGACCTCGGTCCTCGGTGGGGCCGCCGCCGGGGCGGCCGCGGGTGCTGCTGCGGGATACGCGCTCGGCGACGACCAGGCCACCCGCGCGGTGGGCGGGCCGAGCGGTGTCCAGGGTGGCGCCGACGCGACCTCGGTCATGGGGGCTGGGTCCGGGCAGACGGCGCAGTACCCCCAGCAGCCGACCGGTCAGTACCAGCCGACGGCCGCCTATGGGCAGTCGACGGGCTACCCACACCAGCAGGTTCCGCCCACCGCGGCCTACGGGCCGCAGCCGGGCGCTGTGCCGCCCACCGCGGCCTACGGCCAGCACACGGGTCCGACCATGGGGCAGAACGCGGGCTCCGCTCCGCCCACCGCGGCGATGCCGCCGGCCGGTCGGGACGACGCCTACGCCGACCTGTACCGGGGCAGCGGTTCGCCTGCCCCCTCCGCCCACTCCCGCCAGACCGAGCAGCAGCGATGGCAGGGAGAACAGCCGTGGCGCCACCACCCGGAGGCGGATGAGCGCCGCCGGATGCAGGAAGAACAGCGCCAGCGGCAGGAGGAGCAGCGGCGAAGGCAGGAAGCCGAACGGGCGCACCAGGAGCGGATCCGCGCGGAGCAGGCCGCCGCCCGTCGCGCGCAGTTGCAGGCCCGCCGCGCCAGCCAGCCGAGTCTGTGGAGCTTCGTCAAGCTCCTGCCCCTGCTGATCATCCCCATCATCCAGATTCCGCTGGGGTGGGGTGCCTCGTATGCGTGGGAGTGGATCACCACCTCGCAGATGTGGAGTGGAACGCGCTATTTCCACCCGGGCATTTTCAGCGAAGAGGGCTTCTTCCACGCGATGTTCCTCGGCTACTTCCTGCTGAACAACCTGATGGGGCTGGAGTACCTCATCCGGTCCCTGCGCACCTCCTTTATGACGGGAGCGGTGCTGGCCGTCCTCGTGATCGCGGCGACGAACGGAGCGCTGTACTCCTACGGATTCTTCGGCTGACCAGACGGTCGATCGCCGTGCGGCGGGCTCAACCGCCGCCCCGCCCGGAGCCCCACCGCGCAGCCCCTGCCATCGGCCGGAACGCGAACGCGTTCGCGCGTCCAGGACCAGGTCGCCTCCCCTTTCGCTGCTGTCCGCCGTTCCGCTTTTGTCCGGATGTGGCCGGTAAGCGACGCTGCCGCGACGAACACCCCCGTGATCCGCTCGCCGCGGCGGCACGTCCCACCCCACGGGGCGGTCGAACCGATCGCGGTGAGCAGAAGGAGACGTGCGTGGAGAGATGGACACACCGCATCGCCCAGCTGGTGCGGTTCGGCCTCCTGGAGGCATGGTCGTGCGCGTTCGCGGTCGGAATCTTCATCGGACTGGCCGCATCATCGGTGATCCCCCTGCCGATCGCGCGCTACGACGCGCTCCTCGTCTACGGCATCGCGCTCACCGCCATCTTCTGGGGACTGCGCCTTGAGACCGGGCGCGACGTCCTCGCGATCCTCGGATTCCACGTCGTTGGCCTCGTGTTCGAGCTCTTCAAAGTGCACATGGGGTCGTGGAGCTACCCTGAGGACGCCTGGACCAAGATCAGCGGGGTCCCGCTGTACAGCGGATTCATGTACGCGGCCGTCGGCAGCTACGTCGTGCGCGCGTGGAAACTGCTCGACCTGAGACTGAGCGGTTACCGGCCGCTGGCAACGGGCGTCGTCGCCGCGCTGATCTACGTGAACTTTCTGACCCACCACTGGCTACCCGACGCGCGCCTGCCGCTCGCCGTGGCGATGGTCGTCGTGACATGGGGCGGCTGGGTGTACTTCACCGTGGGCAGGGTCCGCTACCGGATGCCATTGGCGCTGTCCTTCGTGCTGATCGGCTTCTTCCTCTGGGTAGCGGAGAACATCTCCACCCTTCTGGGCGCATGGCGCTACCCCCACCAGGTCGACGCGTGGGCGATGGTCCACCCCTCGAAGTTCGGCGCGTGGGCACTGCTGGTCACCGTGTCCTTTGTGCTGGTAGCGGTCTGGAAGCACCCGCGGCAGGTCGGCGCGGCAGATCACTCCGGCGACGACGCGGGGGACAATGCGACCGCAGCACGCAGCGGCGCGCCGTCCGAGGCGGCCAGGCCCTGACGCTGATACGGCCACTGCGCGAACCAGCACACGAAAAAGGGAATGTGCTGCGCTCTCTATCTTCGTCGGGGAAATGGTCAAACATTCCCGCTGCCCGATTCTGTTCGATTGGTGCCTGGGGTTTCGAAATTTCGATATTCAGGGCATTTCGGCGGGGGGTGGAATTACATTGGCTTTCTGTGGGGTGTTGCCCCTTGCGCGCCGACATCCACGCGGGTGACGTCCTATCGCAAGCGGCGGTATCCGATCTACGGGCCTGTGGTTCACGGCCTGCAGGGGCGACGGTGTCGGTGGCCGGTATTGGCGCTGACGGCAGCGGCGGCCAGCGGCCGAATTACTCCCTCCCCCGGTAGTTAAGGGGAACTCCTTCGGCCTCGTCGGTCACCCCTCCGTCCGTTCTCCTGAGATCAACGGAAGGAGGGACGCGGGGAAAGCGGTCGGCTCTCCCCTCCGGAATGGGGCACCGGGTCACTGGCACCCCATTCCGGTTTCCGCGGCATCGCTGGTTACTGGGCGCTCCCCGCACGCAGGGCCGCGATGAGCCATTCCCAGGCAGGCACGCGCGGCTCGAACGAGGGCCAGCCGTTGATGATGACCAGCAGCTGCCAGTAGCGCTCCACGCGGGCATCGGCGAAGACGGACATCTCTTCGGCGATTTCTGTGCGACGTGACGGGGAATCGGGGCCGCCGTAGACACCGATGATCGCGGGCATCAGCTCCTCGACAACGGCCTGGCCCTCGGCGGAGTCCGGAGCCGTTCCGGCGGCGAGGGCCGAACGGCCGGCGGACGTCACCTGGTCGGCGAGGTCCTGCTGCGCCGGGGACGGGTACTCGGACGCGCCCTCGGTGCGCGCGCGGGTGCTCTCCACGGCCATTTCCCGGCTGCGTTGACGGAACGACCGGTCCTGGAGCAGTTCGGCCAGTTCCACCCAGGCGTCCACCTGTTCGGGGGTGGGATCGTCCGGCAGCGCCGGGGCCACGGCGCGGTACTTCTGCTGGACCGCGTCATCCGCCTCCAAGCCGCCGAAGACGGCTTCGTGGTAGTCGTCGATAATGCTCTGCCGGTCCTCGGCGGAGAGCTGGGCGAGTCGGTTCATTAGTGAGAGCTCCCGTTCTGTTGGGGTCCGATGGGCCACGGTGCGCAACACGGCCCGGCGCACGCGCAACACGCGGATCTGCACGTCGAGCGCGTCAGCGTGCGCGGTGGCCACCGCTTGGATGTCGGCCTTCCGCTCCAGGACCGCCCGGATCGTCGCCAGGTCGATGCCCAGGTCGCGGAGCGTGCGCACCAACTCCAGGCGGGCCACGGACTCGGCGTCGTAGAGCCGGTACCCGGCCGCACTGCGGTCCGACGGCGGGACGATGCCCTCATCCGAATAGAACCGGATGGTCTTGACCGTCAACCCGGTGAGTTTGGCCAGTTCACCGATGGAGTGCCGGCCGTGTTGCGTTTCCATGGACACCACGGTGGCGTCTCCCCTCACTGGAGGGTCAAAAGGGTTGTGGATGTCGTGCGGCTCACGTGGCCGTCTCTTCGTAGACCGCCGCGGTGGCGCGGGCGAATTCGGCGAGGCGGGCGCGCAGCTCGGGCGGGCCGAGGACCTCGATCTCGGGGCCGTACCGCACGAACTCCGAGACCGCGACTTCGACCGATTCGACGCGCAGCTCGACCTTGTAGCGGCCGTCCTCGCCCAGCTCGGCTCCGCAGGTCCCGGCGGCGGTGATGGCGCTGGACAGTGCCCGCACCAGTTCGAGCCCGCGCGGCGTGAGGAGCACCCGGGCGCGAAGGGAGTGCCGGCTCTCCTCGAAGTCGCGCGACCAGATCGCCCACTGCTCGGCCAGATCGAAGCCTTCGGGCCGCTGGAACACAACCCCGGTGTCGGCGAGTTCCTCGATGCGCGTAACCCGAAACGTGCGCACCTGCCGGGTCGGTGGGCGGTCGCTGTCCTCTCGCGCGCGCTCCGGACGCGCGGCGTGCGGGCGGGCGAGGAAGTACCAGCTCCCAGCCTTGAGCACCAGACCGAGGGGGTCCAATGTCCGTCGCACGTGGCACCCGTCGTAGCGGCGGTAGGCGACCTCGACCGTGTGCTCCGCCCATACCGCTGTGGCGAGGGCCGACAGGTGGGGGACCGGGTCGGGATCCTGCCACCAGGCGGGAGCATCCAGGTGGAAGCGGGAACGCACGCGCTCGGCGCGCTCACGCATCTCCTCGGGGAGCGCGGCCAGCAGCTTGAGGTTGGCCGCGGCCATCTCGGCGCCCAGCCCGAGCTCGGCGGCGGCCCCGGGCACCCCGGTCAGGAACAGCGATTCGGCCTGGCCCTCGGTGAGGCCGGTGAGCCGGGTCCGGTAGCCCTCCATCAGGCTGTACCCGCCGCCGGTGCCCCGGTCGGCGTAGATCGGGACGCCCGCGGCGTTGAGCGACTCCACATCCCGGTAGATGGTGCGCTCCGAGACCTCCAGCTCCTCGGCGAGCCGGGCCGCCGTCATCCGGCCCCGGTTCTGCAGAAGGAGGAGCAGGGAGAGTAGTCGACTGGCGCGCATGGGCCCAGTATCGCCCGAGTTCCGGACAGGATGTGTCAGGTGCCGGGCATCGTGACCGTCGGGGCCGTGGTCAGGGCCCCTATCGCGAGCGGACGCTGCGCCCGGTGGTGCGGTCCGCGGTGATCCGGACGCCAGGAGTCCGGCCGCCGCCCGCGCACGGCCGGACAGGACCGGCGCCCCTTCACCCGCCGGCCGGTTCCTCCTGCGTGGAGGGCAGTCGGAACACCCGACGGCTGCCCGGCGTGACGGTGAACCTGTGTCCGGCGAGCTCCACTTCGATCGGCGGCTCGTCCGAGCGCGGCACGGTGACCTCCACCCGGTCCTCGCACACGGCGACCGCGATGCCCCAGTGCCCTCGGTAGCGGATCCGGAAGGCGAGCCGGTCGAGCCCCGACGGCAGGAGCGGGTCCAGCCGGAGGACCCCCCGCGCCGCGACCAGTCCGGTGTAGCAGCGGGTGAGGATATCCACCGTCCCCGCCATCGCCCCCAGGTGGATGCCCTCGGCGGTCGTCCCTCCCTGCACGTCCTCGATGTCCGAGCGCAGCGCCTCCAAGAAGAATCGCCAGGACGATTCGCGGTCGGTGCGGGCCAGGACCCACGCGTGCACGACCGAACTCAGTGTCGATCCGTGCGAGGTGCGGGCCAGGTAGTAGTCGATCGTCCGCCCTATGAGGCCGGGGTCGCACGCATAGCCCAGGCGACGCAGGATCGAGGCGAACTCGTCGGGCGGCAGCAGGAAGAACAGCATCAGCACGTCGGCCTGCTTGGACGCCCGGTACCGGTTGCACGTATCGCCCTCGGCCTCCAGAATCCGGTCGAGGCGGCGGATGTCGCCGTAGGCGGCGCGGTAGCCCTCCCAGTCCAGCTCGTCCAGCCCCGCGTAGCCGTCGAACTGGCTGATGACCCCGTCATGGAAGACCACGCGCATCCGCTCGGTGATCCGGCGGAACTCCGCCAGCTCGTCGGGCGCCATCTCCAGGGCCTCCCGCAGCTCGCGCCTCCGCCACTGGGGCAGGGCCGCCACCGCGTCGAGCGCCCGGAGCAGCACCCACACCGTCATGACGTTGCTGTAGGCGTTGTCGTCGAGCCCGGGCTCCTCCCGGTCGGGCATGCCGTCGTGGTACTCGTCGGGCCCCATGACACCGCGGATCCGATAGCGGCCCATGTCCTCGTCGAACTCGGTGAGCGAGGCCAGCATGCGGGCGATCTCCAGCAGCAGTTCCGCCCCGAAGTCGGCGAGGAACGCCGTATCGCCGGTGACCTGATAGTGCTGCCAGACGTTGTAGGCGATCGCGATGCCGACGTGGCGCTGCAGGTGGGAATGGTCCGGCACCCACCGGCCCGACCGGGGGTTGAGGTGCAGGCGCTGGGTCTCCTCCCGGCCGTCGCTGCCGCTCTGCCAGGGGAACAGCGCCCCGCGCAGCCCCGCGGCGCGCGCCGCCGCCCGCGCCTGGGGCAGGCGGCGCCAGCGGTAGCGCAGCAGTGCCCGCGCGGTCAGCGGATCGCGCAGATCGAGGAAGGGGAAGACGAACAGCTCGTCCCAGAAGACATGCCCGCGGTACGCCTCGCCGTGCAGGCCACGCGCTGGGACCCCCACGTCCCGGTCAGCGGTGTGCGGCGACACGGTCTGCAGCAGGTGAAAGATGTGCAGGTTGAGCGCCAGCTGGCCCTCCGCGCCGCCGATGTCCACGGCACACAACCGCCAGATCCGCTCCCACGCGGCGGTGTGGCGCCGCAGCACCTCGTCGAACGATCCCGCCCGCGCGACCGCCTCACGGGCCGCGGTCAGGCAGTCGCTGATGGCGTGGTCGCGCGACGTGGAGAGCGCCACCACCTTCTCCACCGTGACCCGCCGCCCCTCGACGAGGTCGACGCACGGCTCACAGGCGACCCACCCATCGGCGGTGCCCATGGCCGGGCGCTGGGGGACGGCGCCGCCGGGCGGCTCCGGAACGGTCGTGGTCCGGGCGGCCAAGGCGATGCGGATCTGTGACGTGACGGTCTCGGCGCGCAGCCAGATGCGGCAGGCGTCCCCGGGACCGAGGCGGTCATAGCCGGACTCCACGGGACGCAGGTGGTCACCGCGCAGCATGGCGTACCGCGCCACGCCCTCGTTGCGCACACGCGCGTCCAGCGCCGAGCGCACCGTGAGGCGCCCGCTCCAGTTCTCCGGGACGAGGGCCGTCTCCAGCGCGGCGATGTGCGGATCGGCCATCGAGACCAGGCGCCGCTGGGTCAGCCGCGTCACCCGGCCCGCGCGGTCGCGCACCCGGCACGTGCGGGTGAGCACGCCGCGCCGCAGGTCCAGTTCCTGGCGGTGGTCGACCGCGTCTTCGGTGGTGAACCAGGCGCCGTCTGCGGCCCGGAACGTCAGCGGAAGCCAGTCCGGGGCGTTGACCAGGTCCTCGTTCTCCACCTCGTGTCCCGCGACCGTCGAGGCGAGCCGGTTGTAGCAGCCCGCGATATAGGTCCCCGGGCGACGCGACCCGTCCACGTGCGCCTCGGGCATCGCTCCCCGGGTGGCGAAGTACCCGTTGCCCAGCGTGCACAGCGCCTCCCGCACGCCGGCGTGCTCAGCGGAGAGGTCGTCGTAGGTCAGTCGCCACACGCTCATGGGGCGGCCCGGACGATGTCGAGCTCGGCCAAGTCGCCGACGACCACGTCGGCGCCGCGGCGATACAGCCCGCTGCGCTGCCCGGCACGGTCCACCCCGATCACCAGCGCGAAGCCGCCACGACGCCCGGCCTCGACGCCGGCCAGGGAGTCCTCCACCACGGCGGCGCGCTCCGGGGCCACGTCGAGCCTCCGGGACGCCTCCAGGAACAGCGCCGGGTCGGGTTTGCCCGGGAGGTGGAGCCGCGCGGCGTCGACCCCGTCGACGCGCGCGTCGAACAGGCCGTCCACGTCGGCGGAGCGCAGGACGGCCGCGCAGTTCCGGCTGGCCGACACGGCGGCGGTGGCGATGCCCGCGCCGCGCAGCTGGTGCAGCAACGCGACGGTGGAGGGGTAGGAGCGCACGGGATAACGCTGGATGTGGTCGCGGAAGTACCGGTCCTTGCGGGCCGCTACGGACGCGACGGTGGGGGCGTCGGAGGTCGCGGTTTCGGGCAGGGTCACGCCACGCGACGCCAGGAACGTGCGCACGCCATCGGCCCGCGACCGGCCGTCGACGAACCTGAGGTAGTCCCGGCCGGGGTCGAAGGGGCGCGGGGGTGACCCGCTCGGATCGCGGTGGGAGCGCAGAACCTCGTCGAAGACGAGCTTCCACGCGGCGCCGTGGACCGAGGCAGTGTCGGTGATGACACCGTCCACGTCGAAGAGCACGGCCGAGAGTTCATCGATGGGGACCTGCGCGCCTTCGGGTACCACCGTTGCCTCCCTGGAAGCGACGCGTGCGGCGCAGACGTGCGCTTGATTTCATGACACCACCCCGGGGGCGGCACGGCCAGGACGCTGGCCGCGAATCAGCGGGTCCGATGGGAACAGGGGGAGCGGGGTGGTCGGAGGCGTGCGCCGCCCTCGCCACCCATGGCCGTCCTGTCCCGGGCCGGGGAGCGGCGGCCGGTCGGCGGCGCTGTCCGCCGACCATGTCGTCCGGCGGGCCGAGGCGTTCACGACGGCGGCCCAATGACGGTGGAAAAAACCCGAAACCCGCATCTCGTCGATCCGGTGGCCGACCGCGCCGTCCCCCCGGCCTCCCGCGTCACTCCTGCGGCGGCATGTGCGGGGGAACTGGTTCGCCGCTGGCCGTGTCCAGCCGATCGGGGCGCCGCTCCCACGGCGCCCCGGAGTCGCTGCTGTTCGGCCGCGGGGCCGCTAGGACCAACGAGTGCAGCGCGAGCCCTTGCACCCACGGGTGAGGAACTTCTTCACGCCGTGGTAGAAGCCCGATTCCGGAAGGGTCATCACCCTCCCATCGAACCATCCCTGCACGTAGACGCCGTGCGTACCGCTCCAGGTCCAGCTACCGCTGTAGTAGCCGCCGCCCTGGGCGTTCCAAGTTCGGCAGGCCGTCGCCTTGCCCGGGCCGGGAGGATTGTGGGTCCGGCAGGCGCTGCCCTTCGGAGCGATCGCCGCGTCGGACACGTCGGCGGCGCTCGCGGGAGTGGCACCCAACGCGAGCGCGGGACCCGCGATCGCAATTCCGAGAAGGAACATTCTGAGGGGGGTTCTCGGCATCTCCTTTCCTCCTTTGGCTGTAGGAGGCAGTGATTTGGAATCATCGTATAGATGATCTGGTGCTGCGCTTTTCTTCGGTTTGTTTAATTTAAAACGAAATATCGTTCTGGCTGGTGAATGGTGTGTTCACACCGCTTCGTGTGGGGCTGCCCTGTGCGAGCGGTGGCGCGTGGGAAAAGAGGGACTCCACGCTGTTCTTCGGTGGCGGGTAAGAAGAATTTTGGGCCCGGGGACTCCGCGGGTGCCTCCCGCACCGTGGCGGTACCCCGAACGCGCCCCCTCGGCGCCATAGCATGGGAGGACACCGCCGCCCCGCCAACGCGGTGGGCAGCGGCCACAGGGGAGGATCCCACTCGGGCGGTCGCGCCGCCGGAGAGGACGGGTGCCGTGCAGGAGACGTTTCGTCTGGGACATCTGGCCGGGATACGCGTGGGCGTCCACTGGAGCGTCCTGGTCATTTTCGCCCTGATCGCGTTCGGCCTGGCGCAGGTGCGGCTGCCCGGCGTCTACCCCGACCGCGCCCTGTGGCTCTACTGGAGCGTCGGACTGGTCACCGCGGTCGTGTTCTTCGCCTCACTGCTCGCGCACGAGCTTGCCCACGCCATCGTCGCCCGGAGGAACGGCGTCCGGGTCGAGGGCATCACGCTGTGGCTGCTCGGCGGCGTCGCCCGCCTCCAGGACGAGGCCGCCAGCCCCTCCGCGGAGCTGCGCATCTCCGGGGTCGGACCGCTGGTCAGCTTTCTGGTGGGCCTCGGGTTCGGCGTCGTCGCGGTGGCGATTGGCTGGGTCATCGGCCCGGGCCTGGTCTTGGAGGCGGCCGCGTGGCTGGCCGCGATCAACATCCTGCTGGCCATCTTCAACGTCATCCCCGCCGCGCCGCTCGACGGTGGCCGGCTCCTGCGGGCCTTCCTGTGGTGGCGCACCGGCGACCGGGTCCGCGCCACTCTCGGAGCGTCGACCGCAGGCCGCACCTTCGGCTGGACGCTGGTGGTGCTCGGGCTCTTCCTGTTCCTCCAGGGCGTCGCCCTCAGCGGGATCTGGTTGGCCATCATCGGCTTCTTCCTCATCAGCGCCGCCACCGCCGAGGGCCGCCACGCCGAGATGCGCGGCGTGCTGGCCGGGATCCCGGTCCGCGAGGCCATGACCCCCGATCCGGTCACCGCACCGGCCGAGACCACCATCGCCGAGTTCCTCGACGGCCCGCTGTTCCGCTACCGGCACTCGGCCTTCCCCGTCACCCGCGACGGCACGCTCCCGCTCGGGATGGTGTGCATCCACCAGATCCGGAACGTCCCGGTGGGCGCGCGCTCCACGACCACGCTCGGCGACATCATGCGGCCCCGCGACGAGATCGTCACGACCTCGCCCGACGAGCCCCTGACCGAGGTGCTCACCCGCATGGAGTCCGGTCCCGACCAGCGCGCCCTTGTCCTCGACGGCGAGAGCGTCGTCGGCATCCTCACCCCGAGCGACATCAGCCGCGTCGTCACCTGGCTGACCACCGTCCGTGCCCACGCTCGGGGCCGCGACCACGAGGAGGGCCGGTCCGGCTAGCCGGACCGGCCCTCCATAGCGGAAGGTGGCGGCTTCGCAGAGTATGGGTGAGAGCCGTAGGAACTGGTCGCTGCCGAATGGAATTTCTCCAGCACGGAAAGTGCTCGCGGGCGCTGCCCGAACGAGGGGAAACACCGGAGGGCGCCTGCCCTAGTTCGCACAGCCGCGTGTCCTTTGCACCGGACCTGGTCGAGAAACAATTATCGTACGCGCATGAAGCGATGTGCTGCGGTTGCAGGAGCCGTACTGGCCTCCCTTTTGGCTCCCATCTTCCTCTCCCCGTTCGGCGCCTCCGCGCACGCGGATATCGCCGCAATCACCTGGGGGCCCTGCCCCGACGAGGGAGCCGGGACCCCGCCAAAGGGCGTGGAGTGCGGCGAGGTCGAGGTCCCCGTGGATTGGGATCACCCCCGCGGGCCGACCATCGCCCTCCCCGTGGCCCGGCGCAGCGCAACCCAACCCTCCGCCCGTATCGGCGCGCTGATGGTCAACCCCGGCGGGCCCACCGAATCCGGTACCTCGTGGGTCATCGGCGATGACCACGAGCGCTTCACCCCCGAACTCCGCAGCCGCTTTGACCTCATCGGCGTCGACACCCGCGACGCCCTCGTCCAGTGCGACGAAGACCTGCTCATCCAACGCGACGAGCTGCCCATGCTCCCCGTCGACCAGGCCGGGTTCGACTACCGCGCGCAGCTCAACCAGCACGTCGCCGAAAGCTGCCGGTCGGCATCGCCCGACAGCCTGGCCGACCACGTCGACTCGGCGACCATCGCCCAGGACCTCGACGCCGTTCGGCACGCCATCGGCGAACCGCGCCTCAACTTCTACGGCGCCTCCTACGGCACCCTCATCGGACAGATGTACGCCGAGCAGTTCCCCACGCGCTTGCGGACCCTCGTCCTCGACAGCGTCGTCGACCACAGCGGCACCCCTGAGGACTACATCCGCGGCTCGGCCCGCGCCGAGGAGGACGCCTTCCTCGCCTTTGCCCGCTGGTGCGAACGCGACGACGCCTGCTCGACGCTGCGCGCCAAGGCCGCCGGCGACAGCATCCCCGCCTATTACGACCGGCTCTACCGGGCGGCCGAACAAGGCAGGCTCCGTTTCGGCGGCGACCCCTTCAGCCGCGACAGTCTGCTCACCGCGGTTCACGGCCAGCTCCAGGGCGGTGATCTCGCTCGCCCAGACACCGCCGAGTTCCTCGCCCAACTGGAAACCGTGCCCCCGACGGGTCGCCTCGCGGCCGACAGGCCCGACACGCGCGACCGCGTGAACAGGTCCGCCGCCGCGGTCGAGGAGGACATGCTCGGCGACGCGGTTTCCGAGACCCGTTCCACGGCGCTGATATGCGGCGACTGGAACTTCGGCGTCGCCACGCTCAGGGACCTCCGCCGCGCGTGGGGGATCTCGAACCGCGCCGCGCCCCACACCCGCGCCAACGCGTGGAACTGGGAGTGGATCACCCGGTGTACGGGCTGGCCGGGCCAGCCCGACAACGCCCGCAACCCGCAGCACGACTTCCACGCCCCCGGCGCGCCGCCCATACTCCTCGTCAACATGGCGCACGACGTCGCCACCCCGCACGCCTGGGCATCCCACGTCGCTGAGCAGAGCCCGCCGGGCTCGCGCCTGCTCACCTACAGGGGCAGCGGCCACGCCGTGTACAAGCACAGCATCCTGCCGAACACGTGCGTCGCGTCCATCATTGACCAGTACTTCATCGAGGGCCCGAACGGCCTGCCCGAGTCCGACACCTACTGCGTGCCCGAACCCGTGGGGCACTGACCCCGCCGACGGCGGTCCGCGCGTCCGTTTCCCCGCTGGGCCGACGAAGGAACCCGTTCCTCCCCAGGGACCACCGCGGTTGGAGGTTGGCGAAGAAGGCCCGGAAATCGGGGGGACGAAGGTGATGTGCTCCGCCGCGGGCGGCGCTTCGTGTGCAGCTTCGAGCTCGTGGCCATAGAAGTGGACGCGGCCCTCGTCGAAGTCGTTGCGGGACAGGTAGGTGAGGCCGCCACTCCCGTCCGTGGCCACGGGAAGAAACCGGGGAATGACGCGCGAAGAAAAGCCCGGATCGCCTTGCTGGGAAGAGAATGTAATCCACTCGGATATGGGTGATCGAGGTTGGCAAAAAACGCGGCGCGGCGAATGCGATCGCAGGTCCCGCGTGCCTGCGCGTGCTCTTCTACTGCACGAACCACCGACCGACGCTATTCCTCCCGTGCCGACACCGACACCAGCCCACGACCTGCGGCGTTGCGGACACGCCGAGGGCCTGGCGCCGGAGCCGTCGCCGGTCGGGCAGTCTGGAACCGTGAATGTACGGCAACCAGAGCCCGAACAGGGCAGACGATCGGCACCGCGGTTCTCCTCCGCGCCCCCGCCGGACGCCCCGCTGAGCGCCGCCTCCAGCGAGGCGCTGTCGCCCAACGGGGCGGCGCCGCGGCAGCGCCAGGTACACCGCGGTGCCCGCCCCACCGAGCGGCGCCCCCGCGACCTGCTCTTCTTCCTCGTCGGTCTGCTCGTGATGGCCCTCGTGCTGCTGATCGTCGGCCTCACCACGGACAACGCGGACGTCACCGACCCCAGCGAGCTGCGCGCCCTCCTGCCGTCCTGGTTGCTGGCGGTCACCGCCGGCGTCGCCAACCTCGTCGTCATCGTGCTGGCGGGGGTCACCTCCGTCGAGCGGATCCTGCGCCAGGAGTACCGGCCGGTCATCCGGGGCCTGACCGCCGCCGCCACCGGCTACGCGCTCACGGGCGCCGTCAACGCCGCGATCCTCACGATTTCCGGCCCTGGCGGGCCGCCCGGAGCGCTCGCGGCGCCCGCCGCCTACAGCGCGTTCACTAACCCCCTCCACGCCTACCTCGCCGCCGCCATCGGCTACGTGGCCGCGCTCCCACTCGGCCACCTGCCCCGCGTCCGCACCGCCATGTGGTCGGGGATCGCCGTCACCGGCGCCGCCGTCCTGCTGGCCGGACTCAACACCTCACTGGCGCTCCTCCTCACCGCGGTGGTCGGCGGAACCAGCGCGGCGGCCGTGAGCTTCGCGATCGGGTTGGCGCGCCCCACCCCGGCCACCGCCCGACTCATCCGCGAACTCCGCCGCTTCGGCCACGAACCCCTCGGGCTCACCCCCGATGGCACCGACGCCGACGGCAACCAGCTGTTCGCCGTCGACACCGTCGACCGCCGACTCGACGTCGTCCTCATCCGCGCCGACGACTTCGTCGGGTACTGGCGGCACCTCTTCCGCATCATCCTGCTCCGCGACCCCGCCGCCCCGCCCGTCCTCCTCGGCCCGCGCCGCCGCGCCGAGCACACCGCCTTGATGAGCTTCGCCGCGCACTCTGCTGGCGCCGCCACACCGCGGGTCCTGGGCATCGGCGAACTGGGCGGCGGCACCCTCGCCGTGGTGCGAGAGCATGTCCGCACTCGATCCCTCGACGACGCCGCCACCGAGGAGTTGACCGACGGCGTCCTCGACGACATCTGGGCCGAACTCGCTCTCCTGCACCGCCACCGCATCGTGCACGGGAACATCAACGGCGCCACCGTGGGCTGGCGGCTCGGCGGCCGGGTCGTCTTCACGGGTATGACCGGCGGAAGCCTCGCCGCGGTCGGGCTCAAGGCGTCACTGGACGTGGCCGCCCTGCTGGCGGTGCTGGCACTGCGCGTGGGGGAGGAGCGCGCTGTGCGGTCCGCTGTGCGGGGCCTGGGCGTCGACACGGTCGCGGCGGCCCTTCCGTTCCTGCAGCCCGCCGGGATGCCGCTGCGGCTGCGCCGCCGCCTGGCCTCGCACAGTGACCTCTTGGGCCGACTCCGCGCCCAGATCACCGGGATCGCCCCCGAGGCTCCGGCGCGCCCCGCCCGACTGGAGCGGATGCGCCCGCGGACCGTGGTCAGCGTCGCGGCGGCGACCGTCGTCGGTATCGTCCTCGCCTACCAGCTCGCCGACGTCGACCTCTCCACCATCCAAGGCGCCGACCTGCGCTGGGCCGCCGCGGCCTTTGTCGCCTCGACGATGTGCATGCTCTCGGCCGCCCTGGTGATCATGGGGTTCGTTCCGGTCAACCTGCGCTTCTGGATGACGGTGCTGGTGCAGTACGCCGGAGCCTTCATCCGTATCGCCGCCCCCGCTGGGCTGGGGACGCTCGCCCTCAACACCCGCTACGCCACCCAGCGGGGCGCCTCCGCGGGGCTGGCGATCTCCGGGATCGGGCTGTCCCAGGCGGTGGGTGTCGCCCTGCACGTGGCGATCCTGCTGGTCGCGGCCTACATGACCGGAACGAGCCACGTGGCCGACTTCTCGCCTTCCTCCACCCTGGTCATCGTCACTGCCGCATTGTCGGTGCTGGTCGCGGCGGTCCTGCTGGTTCCCGCCCTGCGCCGCGCCGTGCAGGAGCGCGTGCGGCCCTACTTCCGCGGTGTGCTCCCGCACCTCCTTGACCTGCTGCAGAGTCCGCGCCGGATGACCATGGGGGTCGGCGGCACGCTACTGCTCACCGCGGCTTATGTGCTGTGCCTGCACTTCTCGGTGATCGCGTTCGGCGGCTCCGCCGACTTGGCCGCAGTGACGGTGGTCTTCCTGGCGGGCAACGCCATCGGCTCGGCGGCCCCGACCCCGGGTGGCCTGGGCGCGGTCGAGGCCGCGCTTCTGGGCGGCCTGACCGCCGTGGCCGGTGTGCCAGCGGCCATCGGCCTTCCGGCCGTGTTGCTCTTCCGAGTCCTGACCTTCTGGTTCCCGGTCCTGCCTGGTTGGGGGGCCTTCCACCTGCTGCAACGGTGGAAGGTGATCTGAAGTCGAACAATGGCGATCGTGGGCGTCGGTGGTGGGGTCCGGCCGGGTGACGGGATCCGGGCCGAGCCGCCGCAGGGGCCCACCATGCCCTGGCCGTGGTCTGAGGTTCGCGGGCTATGGGACCCGACCATGGCCCGGGCGGCGTGTTCGGCGCCCGGGCCTCGCGCTGGTCGTCAGCCGTCCAGGCGCAGCAGGCCCCTGCGGTAGGCGGGGACCAGGCGGTGGGGGACCAGCGCGGTGCGGCCGTTGAGGGTGATCGGGACGAGGTCGGGTGTTGTCGCCGTCCAGGTGGAGCGGCGCTTGCGGGTGTTGGAGCGCGACATCTTGCGTTTGGGAACGGCCATGGGGTCCTGCCTTCCGGGGTTGAGTGTCGGTTCTCGGGCGGGGTGCGCGCGGCGCCCCTACTTCGTCGTCGCCGTGCCGTAGCGGCGCTGGAAGCGTTCCACGCGGCCGGCGGTGTCGACGACGTGGCTCTTGCCGGTGTAGAAGGGGTGGCTCGCGCTGGAGATCTCCACGTCGATGACGGGGTAGGTGGCGCCGTCCTCCCACTCGACGGTGGCGTCGCTGGTCGCCGTCGAGCGGGTCAGAATGGCGAAGTTCGCGGCGCGGTCGCGGAAGACGACCGGGCGGTAGTCGGGGTGGATGCCGGGCTTCATGGCGGGTGTGCTCCTGGTGGGGTCGGGTGAATGCGGTGGGGCCGAGTCAGCGCTCTTCACGGAAGTCCACGTGGCGCCGGACGACGGGGTCGTACTTGCGCAGCACCAGCCGGTTGGGCGTGGTGCGGCGGTTCTTCCGGGTCACGTAGGTGTAGCCGGTGCCCGCGGTGGAGCGCAGCTTGACGGGGGGACGCAGTTCGTTGCGTGCCATGGGGGTGTCACCTCCGGTTCCGGTTCCTGTTCGCGGCCTCGCGGGGCATGTCGATGGCCACGCCTACGAAAGCAAATGATAACCGTTTTCATTCCCTCCTGAGAACGCCATGTCGGTTCGGCGCCCGTGTCGGCCCCAGCCGCACGGCGGTAGCGGATTTCGGTCGTGGCATTCGGTGACGTCTCGATGCCGGGATGTCACATTGCGGGGGTAGCGTTCGGGGCGGACGTTCGCGCAAGGTGTGCTCATCTCGCGCGAACGCGGTGGCGGCAGCGGCCCCCTGGAGGGCGCCCCCGGGGCCCGAAGCTGATGGGAACATGACGGTGCAGGACCGAGGGGGAGGGCGCGTGGCCACGGACAGACTCGCCGAGGAGGCGTGGGAGGCGCTGGCGCGCGCTCACCTGGCGCTGATGCGGCGCCTCCAGGAGGATTTCCGAGGGTGGGAGATCTCCATGCGCGAGTACGACGTGCTCTTCACCCTGGCGCGCTGCCCCTCGGGTGGGACGCGGCTGCGCGACCTCAGTGAACACGTGCTGCTCACCCAGCCCAGCATCAGCCGCCTGGTGGAGCGCATGGAGGGGAGCGGACTGGTCGCGCGCGGCGGGGACCCCGAAGACCGGCGCGGCACGGTGGTCCGCCTGACCGACCGGGGCCGTGCGGTCGTGCGGCGCGTGGGCAGGGAGCACGCGGCGGCGATCGCCCGCTATCTCGGCTCCGCCTTGACGCCGGAGGAGCTGCGGACCCTCACGGAGCTCTCCGGGAAGCTGCGAGCCGCCCAAGCCCGTCAGGGGGGATGAGAGGGGCTGATTCATTCCCCGTGCTACGCCCGCGGTATGAATCTACACCGTAAAGGTGGAGATTTTTCTGGCAAGAAACTGGTTGTGCACAACTTAATTGTGCTAACGTCGATGACGATCGAGGAGAGGAGGTGCACGCACGGCATGTCGGAAACTCGCGAACACCCGGGGGCCGATCCCTTGTCCCTGGACAACCAGCTCTGCTTCGCCATCTACGCGGCGTCGCGTGCGCTGACTGGGCTCTACCGCGAACTCCTCGCGGAGATGGACCTGACCTACCCCCAGTACCTGGTGATGCTGGTGCTGTGGGAGCACGACACCATCTCGGTGAAGGACCTGGGCACCGCCCTGCGGCTCGACTCGGGCACGCTGTCGCCGCTCCTGCGCCGACTGCAGGCCCGCGGACTGCTGCGGCGGGTCCGGGGCAGCGACGATGAACGCCTGGTGCACGTCAGCCTCACCGACGAGGGCGCCCAGCTGCGCGAGCGGGCCCGGGACATCCCCGAGCGCGTCGTGTGCTCAACGGACCTCCCCGAGGACCGCATCGTGGAGCTGCGCACCCTGCTCGATCGCATCACCCAGTCGGTCGGCGACGCCGCGGGCGCGCTGCGCGCCGCCCGATAACCCGCCCAATCGCAAGGAGACACCAATGAACGTGCTCTACACCGCCCACGCCACCGTCGAGGGCGAGGGCCGCAAGGGCCAGGGCTCCACCGACGACGGCCGCCTCGACGTCGAGCTGTCGGTTCCCAAGGGGATGGGTGGCGACGACGGCCCGGGAACCAACCCCGAGCAGCTCTTCGCCGTCGGCTACGCCGCCTGCTTCCACGGCGCACTGAAGAAGGTCGCCCGCGAGGCCAAGGTCAGCGTCGACGGCTCCACCATCGAGTCCGCCGTGTCCCTCGGCAGCGGCGACGACGGCTTCGGGCTGGGCGTGGACCTCACCGTCACCATCCCGGGCCTGGCCCAGGCCGAGGTCCAGAAGCTGGTCGACGCCGCCCACCAGGTCTGCCCCTACTCCAAGGCGACCCGCGGCAACATCGAGGTCAACCTCACGGCCAAGACGGCCTGAGCCGACACCGACCGAGTCGTCACGCCCCGAACCGTCCGCCGCCAGCGGCGGGTCAGGGGTGTTGTCCGGCCCCGGGCCGCCGCACGGCGGCCCGGGGCCTTTGGCGTGTGCGGGGCCGGGCCAGCAGTGATCTGGACACCCCACAAAGAAAACGGTGGTCGTTTACCTACGTTGGCGGCGGACGCGGTCGCCGTATCAGGGGAGGCCCGCCATGGCCGGTACCGGTGTAGGGGAGCTCGTCAACGCCGGAGTTCAGGAGTTCGGTGGCGGGTCGGGGCGCCTCGGGCCGCATCGGCGAGTACACCGTGGCCGCCGCGCGACACCGCGTGCCGGAGCGTCCGGGCTCCCCGCACAGAGGTGGCCGGGCCCCCGGGGGCCCGGCCACCTCACGGTGCCGCGGGTGTGCCGCCTCCTGGGCGTCAGGCTGTCGATTCCAGGAGCAGCAGCTCGTCCAAGATGTCCTGCAACGTCACCAGTCCCACCAGTCGGCCGCCGTCCTCCACCAGGGTCAGGTGGCCGCGGCTCTCGCGCATGATGCTCAGCGCCGCGTAGATCGGCGTGGTCGCCGCCAGCGTGGGTACCGGCCGCATCAGGTCGGCGGCCGTCGTCCCCGGCGGGCTGTTCAGGGCGTCGCGCACGTGCAGCACCCCCATGGGGCACCCGTTGTCCATCACCACCAGGCGCAGGTGGCCCGACTCCCGGGAGACCCGCTTGACCTCCTCCAGAGAGGCTCCGAGGGCGACCCCGGCCAGCTCGTCGCGGGGGGTGACGATCTCGCGCAGCGGTCGGGAGTTGACCTCCAGCGCGCTGGCGAGCTGGTCGCGGCGGTCCTCGTCCAGAGCGCCGGCCTTGGCCGAGTGGTCCACCAGCTCCCGCAGGTCGTCGGGGTTGTGCCCGCCGGCCACCTCGTCCACGGCCGACACACCCACCCGGTGCAGGCACCAGTTGGCCATCCCGTTGAGCAGCACCAGAGCCGGCCGCGTCACCCACATGAAGATCCGCATCGGGACCGCCAGCAGGGTCGCCGACCGCTCCGGGTGCGAGATAGCCCAGGACTTCGGCGCCATCTCGCCCACGACCAGGTGCACGAACGTCACCACGACCAGCGACAGGGTGAACGACACCACCGTGGAGACCGCGTGGGGCATCCACCAGTCGAACAGCGGCTCGACCAGGTGGTGCACGGCCGGCTTGGTGATAGCACCCAGCGCCAGCGTGCACAGCGTGATGCCCAGCTGCGACCCGGCCAGCAGCAGCGACAGATCGCGGGCGCTGCGCAGCGCCGCCCGCGCCGACACGCTGGTCTCGGCGGCCTCTTCCAGCCGGTAGCGGCGCGCGGCCACCAGCGCGAACTCGATGGCGACGAAGAACGCGCTGAGTGCCACGATGCCCGCGGAGATGAGCAGAGCGAGGAACGGGTTAATATCGCTCACGCGTTCACCTCCCGGCCGTTGGCCAGATCGTGGTCGGAGTCCCGTGACGCCGGCGCCTCGTGCAGCTCCAGCCGGACCGTCGACGGGACGTGCCGGTCGACGCTGCGCACGCTGAGCGTGATGGACCGGGTCGGCTCGTCGTCGTGAGCGCCCGCGTTGCGGGGCAGCTCCACCTCCATCGTGTCCCCGGGTTCGGGCAGGCGGCGCAGCTCGCTGATGATCAGGCCGCCGATGGTCTCGTAGTCCCCCTGCGGCAGGTCGTGGCCGAGCAGCCGCTCGACCTCGTCCACGTGCACCGCGCCGGGCAGCACCCAGGTGCCGTCCTCACCCGCGCGGACCTCGCCCGCCTCTTCGGGGTCGTGCTCGTCGGCGATCTCACCGACGAGCTCCTCCGCGATGTCCTCGGTGGTCAGCACCCCCGCCAGGCCGCCGTACTCGTCGACGACGCAGGCGAACTCGTCCTCGGCCTCGCGCAGCCGGTCCAGTGCGCTGGGCAGCGGCAGCGAGGCGGGGACCATCACGGCGGGACGCGACACCTTGGCCACCGGGATGCGGTCCAGGTCGCGGTCGCCCAGTGCGAGGACGTCGCGCAGGCAGATCACCCCGAGGATGTCGTCCACGTCCTCGCCGAGGACGGGGAAGCGGGAGTGGCCCAGCGCCATGAGCTCCACGACCCGGCTGACCGGGTCGCCCCCCTCGACCGAGGTCACCTGGGGGCGGGGAATCATGGCATGGCCCGCGGTGCGGTCGTGGAAGTCCAGCGTGCGGTCCAGCAGCGTCGACAGCTCGGCGGGCAGGTCACCGCTGACCCGCGACTCCCTGACGATGTGTTCCAGGTCGCGGGGGGTGGCGGCGTGCTGGACGTCCTCGACGGGCTCGATGCGCACCGCCCTGAGCAGCAGGACCGCGGCCTGGTCGAACAGCCGGATGATCCACCCGAACAGCCGCAGGTAGACCCCGGTCGACAGCGCGAGCCTGCGGGCGATGGGCTCGGGCCGGGCGATGGCGAGGTTCTTCGGGAACAGCTCACCGAACACCATCTGCACGACCGTGGAGAACAGCAGGGCCAGCACCGCGCCGGTGGCGATGCCGACGCCGGTCGGTACGCCCACGCCGCCCAGCAGCTGGCCGATTCCCGAGCCGATGAGGGGCACGGCGACGTAGCCGACGAGCAGGCCGGTGACGGTGATGCCGAGCTGGGCTCCGGAGAGCATGAACGAGGTGCGGCCGGTGATCCCCAGGGCACGCTGGGCACCGGAGTCACCCTGGGCGGCCCGGGCTCTCAGCCGGGAGCGGTCCACGGCCATGTAGCCGAACTCCTGGGCGACGAAGTAGCCCGTGGCCGCGGTGATCACCAGGACCACCAGGGCTCCGAGAAGGATGCTCAAGACGACACTCATTTCGCGCGCACCGCCTCGGAGCGGTCAATTCCGGTGCGCACGCCGCCTGGTGAAGACGGGTCGTCGGGGTCGGGGGCACAGCGTCCTGCGAGGACGCTGCCGGTACTTCGGGACGGGTCCACTGGTCCTCTCTCTTCTCGCGTATACCGAGGATACGAGCAAGGGGCCGAATAAATTCCCCCGGGCCGCTCCTGGCGGGTCTCCTCGGGTGACGCCGGTTCTACCCGATCATGGCCCGCTTAACGCGCCCGCGGCGAGGATCTTGCCGAATCCGCCCACGGACGGTGCGGGCGCCGCGCGGCGGACAGCGGCGCTCAGTCGACGCCGGGGGCGTCAGCGCCCGCGTCGGCGTGCTGGCGCCACTCGCGGGCGCGGGTCTCGGCGATGGCCACCGCGGTGGCCACGGCGACGTTGAGCGAGCCGACGCGGCCGATCTGCGGGATGTAGGTGAGGGCGTCGGCGCCGTTGAGCAGCGCGGGGGAGCAGCCGTGGTCCTCGGCGCCCACGGCCAGGCAGATGTCGCCCTCCAGCGGGGCCTCGTGCAGTGGCGCGGCGTCGGTGGCCAATTCCACGGCCACCACCCGGTATCCGTCGTCGTGGGCGGCTTTGATGGCGTCGGCGGTGGTGCGTTCGCGCCTCAGGCGCAGCTTCTGCTCGGTTCCCAGGGCTGTCTTGCCGACCTGGGGGTGGCCGGGGTCGATGGTGTTGCCCGTGAGCCACAGGGTCTCGACCCCGAAGGTGGCGCTGGTGCGCAGGATCGAGCCGAGGTTGAACGGCTGGGTGACGGATTCGACGATGAGGGCGATGCGGCCCTCGGTGCGCCTGCGCCAGTGGCGGTTGAGCCGTTTGACGTCGGTTGGGCGCAGCTGCGTGCTCACCTGGGGTCTGTTCCTTGTGGTTGCGGTGGTCGAGACGTGATGGGGGAGGTCGGGTTCAGGATACCGGCGCGGCCGCTCGCGGTGGTCCGGGCGCGGAGACGCGGGCGGACTCAGGGCCGGTGGACGCGCAGGATGCGGAACCCCGCGCGAGACGCGGCGCGCTCGGTGGGGTGGCCTTCGGACTCCAGCCAGCGGTGCAGGGAGTCGGCGCCGAGGTTCTTCTGTACGACGAGGTGGGCCGTGCCACCGGGGGCCAGGCGGCGCAGCCAGGTGCGCAGGAGCCCGTGGAGGGCGGGCTTGCCGATGCGGATGGGCGGGTTGGACCAGATGGCGTCGAACGGTCCGGCCAGGGCTGGGGGCGCCGCGGCGGCGTCGGTGCCCGGCGCGGCCTGGTCGGACGGGCTCTCGGCCGGGTTTCCGTCGGCGTCGACGACGTAGAAATCTACATTGTCCAGGTGATTCTTGGCTGCATTCCCCTGTGCGAGCCGCACCGCGCGCCGATTGACATCCACCCCCACCACCGACGCCTCGGGAGCCCGAGCAGCCATCGTCAGCGCGATCGGCCCGTAGCCGCAGCCCACATCCAGCAGCCGCCCGTGCGCGGGCGGGGCCGGGACACTCTCCAGGAGAACGCGCGTGCCCAGGTCGACCTTGTCGGGGGAGAACATCCCGCGGTCGGTCTCCAGCCGGAGGTGGAGGTCGGCCAGAACGAGGTCGACGGTCGCGCGCCGATGCGCCGCGTCCGGATCGGAGTCGAAGTAGTGCTGCGCCACGCGCCGACGCTACCAGCACCGATGCCTAGGCCGAGCCGCCGGCGAGCCCGGCGCCACCCCGTCGGCACAACAGACCGGCCGGTCGGTACGCTGTGCACTGTGTTCGCGGTCACCCGCGACGATCGGCGCCGAGACAGGACGAAAAGGGAGAGAGGCCGACATGGGACGCTTCGACGGGAAAGTCGCCGTCATCACCGGCGCGAGCCGCGGCATCGGACGGGCCGCGGCCCAGCGCATCGTCGACGAGGGCGGAAAGGTCGTCATCACCGCGCGCAAGCCCGACCCCCTCGCCGAGGCCGCCACCGACCTCGGCGGCCCCGACACCGCCCTGGGCATCGCCGGAAAGGCCCACGACGCCGACCACCGCGCCGAGGTCATCGAGCGGACCCTCGCCACCTTCGGCCGCGTCGACATCCTGGTCAACAACACCGGAATCAACCCCGTCGTCGGCTCGGTCATCGACATCGACCCCGCCGCCATGGCCAAGATCTACGAGGTCAACGTCATCGCCGCCGCGTCGTGGGCCGCCTCCGTCCACCAGGCCTGGATGAAGGAGCACGGCGGCGCCATCGTCAACGTCTCCTCCCTGGCCGGACAGCACCCCGCACCCGGCATCGGCGTGTACGGCACCAGCAAGGCCGCCCTGATCAACCTCACCCAGCAGCTGGCCTGCGAGCTCGCCCCCGCCATCCGCGTCAACGCCGTGGCCCCCGCCGTCGTCAAGACGGATTTCGCCACCGCCCTGGTGCAGTCGAACGAGGCCGAGATCGCCACGACCTACCCCCTGGGCCGCCTCGGTGCCCCCGAGGACGTCGCCGCTGCTATCGCCTTCCTCGCCTCCGACGACGCCTCCTGGATCACCGGCCAGACCCTCACCCTGGACGGCGGCCGCACCCTGTCCGCCGGCGTCTCCTGAGCCCACCCACCGCCGCCACCGGACCGCTCGGTGCCCCGGGGCGTTCCGACCAGCGCATATATGCCCTTTGACCATTGCAAACGCGGCTTTGTCAGCGAAGAATAGGGCATATCCGAGGGACCCTGGAGGCGCGATGAGAGCACGCATCGGAGACCGTCTGGTGGTCGAGGGCCCGCGCCACGACGTCCACCGCCGCACCGGCGTAGTGACCGAGGTCCGGGGCTCCGAGGGGGCACCGCCGTACCAGGTCCGCTGGCTGGACGAGGACGCGGACCACGAAGTCCTGGTCTACCCAGGACCCGACGCCCATATCGAACAAGGCCCGGTCGGGGGTACCGCTGGCCGATCCGGGCACTGAAAGGTGGAGGTGGGCTCAATGCACACCATGAAGCGGTGGAACGTGGACATCCTGCTCTCCGAGGAGACCACCGAGGACTCCGCCCGCACGTGGGCCGAGGCGGGTCTCGACTCCGAGGACGGGTCAAGTCTGCGCGGTCACGGCATGGCGCGCAAACACCCTGCGGACGAAGACGTCCCCGAGATCGGCGACGAACTCGCGGTATCGCGGGCACTGGCGGATCTCGCCCGGCAGCTGCGCCAAGTGGCGGCCGAAGACATCTCGGACCACACCGGGACTCCGTGGAGACCCTGACCGCCCGGCCCCGGCCTCCACGCCGCCACCCGGGGCCGCCGACCCACCACGACGCTCGGCTGGAGCCTCTCCAGCCGAGCGTTTGGCGTTCTGGCCGAGCCGCGGCCCGTGGGCGGCCTGGACGACGGCTACCTTTCCGGCGTCCCGCAGGCAAAAGCGGCGCCGGGGCCGAGAGGTGGGGGCGCCGGTCTCCCAACCCAGTGCGGTGGATGCCCCGGCGCGGGCCCACGAGCCGACCCCTCTTTCTGCCTTCCCGGGCCGACGAGTGTAGCGATCCCCACACCACCCCCCGCAACCCCACGTATGCGCCCTGTTCGGGATGCCGCTCCGTACCGTTCGGTCGGCCGACATCGGCCAGTTGACTTAGGCGTGATCCTGTCGCGGCAGACTCTGCCTCCATGACCACCTCATCAGGTTCGCAGGCGAAACCCGCCCGAGTTCTGGGCACCGCCGACGCTGTGGCGATCGGCGCCGGCGCCATGATCGGCGCGGGCGTCTTCGCCGTGTTCGCCCCCGCGGCGGCGTCGGCCGGAGCCTGGCTGCCTGTGGCCCTGCTCGTCGCGGCGGTGGTGGCCTACTGCAACGCCACCTCCTCCGCGCGCCTGGCGGCCGTCCACCCCGAGTCCGGCGGCACCTACGTCTATGGGCGCGAACGCCTCGGCGAACTCTGGGGCTACCTGGCGGGGTGGGCGTTCGTCGTCGGCAAGATCGCCTCGTGTGCGGCGATGGCCCTGACGTTCGCCGCCTACGCGCTGCCCGGCTGGGAGCGTCCACTGGCGGTGGCCGCCGTGGTCGCGCTGACCGCCCTCAACTACCGGGGCGTGCGAACATCGGCGTGGATCACCCGGCTGCTCCTGGCGGCCGTCCTCGCGGTCCTGGCCGCGGTCGTCGTGGCCGCCACAGCCAGCGGCCGGGCCGATGCCGCCGAACTGTCGCTCGCGGGGGACTGGCCCGGCTCCTTCGGGCTGTTCGGCGCCGCCGGGATGCTGTTCTTCGCCTTCGCCGGATACGCCCGCATCGCCACGCTGGGCGGCGAGGTCCGCGACCCCGCTACCACCATCCCGCGCGCGATCACCATCGCCCTGGCCGGGGTCCTGATCGTCTACCTGCTGGTGGGCGCCGCCGTCCTCATGGTGCTGGGCCGCGATGGGCTGGCCGCCAGCTCCGCACCCCTGGCCGACGCGATGGCCGCGGCCGGGTGGCCCGGCCTGGTCCCCGTGGTCGCCGCGGGCGCCGCCCTGGCCAGCCTCGGCGCGCTGCTGTCTCTGGTGCTGGGGGTGTCGCGCACTGTGCAGGCGATGGCCGCCGACCACCACCTGCCCCACTACCTGGCCGCGATCCACCCGCGCTTCGGTGTCCCGCACCGCGCCGAGGTCGCGGTCGGCGCCGTCGTCGCGGTGCTGGTGGCCGCGGTGGACCTGCGTGAGGCGATCGGGTTCTCCGCCTTCGGCGTGCTCGTCTACTACACCATCGCCAACGCCTCGGCGCTGCGTCTGGGCCCAGAGGAGAACCGGCCCCCGCTGCTGGTGCCTGTGGTGGGCCTGGCCGGGTGCGTGGTGCTGGCGTTCAGCCTGCCGCTCACCTCGGTGGTCTCCGGTGCCGCCGTGCTGGCCGTGGGCGCCGCCGTGTGGTTGGTCAGGGCGCGATGGGCGTCGCCAGCGCGGTGAGGCCGCGCCGCGCCGTCGTCGAGAGCCGCAGGTGTGGCAGGTCCTCGGGGGTGAACCAAGCGCAGTCAGTGGTCGACCCGTCGGTCTCGATCACCCGCAACGGTGTCGGATCGGCCACGTGCACGTGGAGGAACACCCACACCGCGTAAATCTCGGTGTCCGGGCTCTGCGGGCCTATCTCGCCCGTGCGGTGGTGCCAGGCGATGGTGACCAGGTCGCCGGTGCCGCCGCGCTGCCCGGTCTCCTCGAACAGTTCGCGTTCCAGCGCTGCGCGGACGTCCTCGCCGTCATCGACCCCGCCACCGGGCAGATGCCAGCACCCCGCCGCGGGAAACCCCGGCGCGATCTTGGACAGCAGGATGCGGCCGGCCGCGTCGGTGACGATCCCGTAGCTGGCGAACCGCCGCAGGCTGGGCGTCGGCCGCGCGGGCTCCTCCTCCACCAGTGCCCCGGCCGCTGGCAGAGCGGGCAGCGCCATCGCCCGCTCCAGGGGCAGGGTGGGCCGGCCGGCCGCCTCCTCGGGGGCCACCGGCGCGGTGTAGTACACGCGGTCGACATGCATGGGCACCGGTTCCCCGGCCGCGTCGCGCACGGTCACGATCTCGCTGCGCACATCGTGCGGGACCAGCGCGGCGCCGGGCGCCGCTCCGCCCGCTCGTCGGGCGACCTCGGCGGGATCCTCACCGAAGCGGACCCGCGCGCCGGGCAGCGCCCACCCGCCCTCGGGGGCCACCACGCCCACGGCCCGCCCTTCGGCGGTGCGCCCAATAAGGTGGGCGCACACGCGGCGGGCCATGCGGGGCGCGGTGTCGCTCACTGGGCCTCCATGCCGGGCGCGCCGATGGCGGCCGGGCCGGGGACACCGGCGAGGTGGAGCAGGTCGCTCAGGCTGCGGATGGTGGCCACCCCGGTGGTGTCCTCCCCCGCGTAGCGCTCGTAGCGGTCGAGCAGGATGGGGCGCAGCCCGGAGGCGCTGGACCCCAGCGCGTCGGTGCGCACGCGGTCGCCGACGTGCCAGCACTGCTGCGGCGCCACACCCATCTGCTGGCAGGCGGAGTGGAAGATCCGGGGGTCGGGCTTGGCCGACCCCGCGGTGTCGGCGCACACGATGGTTCTGAAGTGCTGGGTGATGCCCAGAACGGCGAGCTTCTCGCGCTGCATCGACTCCGCGCCGTTGGTGATGACGCCCAGCGCCACCCCGGCCGACGCTAGCGCGCCCAGCACGGGCTGGACGTCGGAGAACGGACGCCAGGCGTGCCGGTGCGCCGCGAGGTACTGCTGGTAGAGCTCGTCGCAGTGCTCATCGGCGATCTGGGAGTGCCCCGCCTGCACGGCCAGCGCGCGCACACGTTCGCGCCGCTGCTCCTGCAGGGTGAGGCGCCCGTCGAGGTAGGCCCCGAACGAGATATCGGTTTGGACGTCCCACAGGCGGCGCGCCGCGTTGAAGTCGGGGTGGCCCAACCGCTCCATGAGGGCGCGCAGACCCGCCGAGCTGGCCGCGTAGTCGTCCAGCAAGGTGTCGTCGAGGTCGAAGAAGATCACCGTGGGGGTGGGGGTGGATTCCGGCATCGTTCCTTAGTTTCCGTCGCATCCTGCACCAGCAGAAACATGCCCACGGTACCGGTCGTGTGCCATCGCCGCGCGGGCGGGAGGCATCACAGCGCGGTTAGGGCAGGCGCTGGAACCACAGAAGCGAGGCTACAGCGGTGGCGAACGCACTGAGTAATCCTCCGAACACGAACCACGTCACAATCTCCTCGTGGATCGTCTCGGACCCCAGCGACGTGCCGATGTCCTCATAGACCCCGGTCAGTTCGGCCTCCGTGGCGGCCTCGTAGAAGGTGCCGTCGGTGCTCTGGGCGAGCCGCTCCAGGGCGCCCTTGTCGATGTTGGCCTCCACGGGCTGCCCGTTGATCTCGATGATGGAGGCGCCGCTGCCGAACGCGATGGTCGAGACGGGCACTTCTGCGTCGGCGGCGGCCCGCGCCGCGGTGGTGATGGGGCGCCCGCTGGTGTTCTCTCCGTCCGACAGCAGAACGATCGCCGCTGGGGGCGGGTCCTCTCCGGCGTCCTCGTCGAAGGAGTTGATGGCCTGCAGCGAGGTGAACACGCCCTCGCCGATCGCGGTGCCCGGCGCCATCTGCAGACCCTCGATGGAGTCGCTGATGGCCTGGTGGTCCTGGGTGGGGGAGGACACCACCCCCGCGGTGGCCGAGAACGCCACCAAACCGACGTTGAATCGCTCGGGTAGCGAATCCACGAAGCCTCGGGCCGATTCCTTGGCGGCGCTGATGCGGTCGGGCTCGATGTCGGCGGCGGCCATGGACGGCGAGACGTCGATGGCGACGATGATCGTTGCGCGCTCGCGCGGCACCTCGACGGGCATGGCGGGCCGCGCCATCGCCGCGATCATCATCGCGACGGTCAGGAAGAACAGGGCGGCGCTGACGTGGCGCCGCCAGTTGGGCCGGTCTGGGGCCACCCGGTCCAGCAGGGCGAGGTTGGTGAACCGCACCGCGTACTCGCGACGCCGGTACTGGGCCCAGACGTAGACGGCGATGAGGGCGGCCAGTGCCGACAGCAGCCACAGCCAGCCGACGGAGAGGAAGGTCACCCGGGCGTCCTTTCTGTGGGGCGTGGTCGCCCGCGGCGCGTCACCGCGGTACCGCCGGGGTGTGCCGTGCGAGCCGATGGGCGGTGCGCCGCTGCTCCACCACGAACCGGGCCATGTCCACGATCCAGTCCCGGTCGGTCCGCAACACCAGGTGGGGAACGCCGCACCGCCGGAGCCCCGCCTGGACCGCGGCGCGCTGGGCCAGGGCCACCGCACGGTAGTCGCGCCGGACTTTCGCGCTCACGTGGACCTCCCGGGTACGCCCGGACTCGGGGTCGGTCATCGCGACCAATCCTATGTCGGGCAGGTCGAGTTCTCGGGGGTCGATCACCTCCACGGCGAGCACCTGGTGGCGGACGGCCAGCCGCCGCATGGGGCGCTCCCAGGGGGGTAGAGCACCGGCCTCGGGCGGGGTGTCGAGGAAGTCGGAGATGACCACGCGCAACCCGCGGCGCCCCCGGGTACGGGAGAGGTCGTGCAGCGCGTCGGCGAACGTGGCGCCCCCGTCCGCCCCGGGCCGGGTGCGCGGCGCCGCCGCGACCGTGGCCAGCAGAGCCGGCAGCGCGGTCTTGCCGGAGCGGGCCGGCCACCGCCGGATCTGCCCGCGGTGCAGGAAGTGGGCGCCGAACCGGTCGCCCACCCGCTGGGTGAGCACGTTGACGGCGGCCAGCGCGCCGATCGCGATGTCGCGCTTCTCGTGGTGGCCGGTACCGAAGTCCATGCTCGCCGACAGGTCCAGCAGCGTCCAGCTCTCCAGCTCACGGTCGGCCACGGGGTCGCGCACGTGCGGGGCGGTGGTGCGCGCGGTCACCGACCAGTCCATGAGCCGCACGTCGTCCTCACCGGGCTGGTAGAGGCGCGCCTCGGCGGGCTCGCTGCCCGGCCCCAGGCGCAGCCCCAGGTGCTCGCCGTGCAGCAGCCCCTCCAGTCGGCGCACCACCCGCAGGTCCAAGCGCCGCAGCGCGGCGTGGAGGCGCGGATCGAGCCCCGGGGACGGCTGCGGGTGTCCTCGCATGGTCGCCTACCGGGCGGCCATGGCGCTGTGCTCGCCGGTGGCGGGGTCGTCCCAGATCACCCGGGGCGGGGGGACGGTCGCCAGCACCCGGTCGACGACCTGGGTGGTCGAGACACCGTCGGCCAGCGCGTCGAAGGTCAGGACCAGGCGGTGTGCCATGACGTCGCGCGCCAGCACCCGCACGTCCTCGGGCAGCACGTAGTCGCGCCCTCGGATGAGTGCCAGCGCCCGCGCCGCTGCCACCAGGCCGAGCGTGGCGCGCGGGCTGGCCCCGATCTCCAGGACCCGGCGCAGGTCGGGCATGCCGTATTCCTCGGGTTCCCGGGTGGCCATGACGAGGCGCACCACATAGTCGGCGATGAGCTGGTGGACATGGACGCGCTCGGCGTCGGCCTGGAGTTCCAGGAGGGTGACCGGGTCGAGGACCTGGTGCGCCTCGGGTGGGGTGGTGCTCATCCGCCGCAGGATCTCCATCTCCTCGTTGGCCCGGGGGTGGGGAACCACGACCTTCATCAAGAACCGGTCGCGCTGGGCCTCGGGCAGCGGGTACACCCCCTCCGATTCCACCGGGTTCTGGGTCGCGATCACCACGAAGGGATCGGGCAGCGGGTAGGTGGTGCCGCCCAGCGACACCTGCTTTTCCGCCATGACCTCCAGCAGTGAGGACTGCACCTTGGCCGGGGCGCGGTTGATCTCGTCGGCCAGCACGAAGTTGGCGAACACCGGGCCCAGCTCCACGTCGAACTGCTCGGTGGAGGGGTGGTAGATGCGCGTGCCCACGATGTCGGAGGGCACCAGGTCCGGGGTGAACTGCACCCGAGCGAACGACCCGCCGGTCACCTTCGCCAGGGTGGACACCGCCAGCGTCTTGGCGATGCCCGGCACCCCCTCCAACAGGCAGTGCCCGCGCGCGATGAGGGCGACCATCGTGCGCTCCACCATCTGCTCCTGGCCGACGATGACCGTGGAGACCTCCTGCATCGCCGCGCGCAGGAGCCGCGTCGGCTCCCCGGCGGCCGCGTTGTCGGGCCGCGCGCGGCGAGCACCGTCGTGAGGGGGCACGGGATCGGTATCCGGCATCTGCGGCCCAGCCTTTCCACGAGCGGCGACATCCCGCCGGGTACGTTGATGGTGACGCAACGGCGATGCTACCCGCTCGTGCCGGGATGAGAACGGCCATAGCGGGGCAATCGTGCGAAGGGGGTCCGCCCGTGCCCGTGCCGCTGCAGCAGACCGACCCGCGCCAGCTCGGTGCCTACCGACTGAGCCATCGACTCAGCCACGGTGCCGAAGGCGTCGTCTACCTCGCCCACGACCGCGACGGCCAGCCCGTCAGCGTCGCGATGCTCAGTGAGGGGGCGGCCGCCGACCCGGCTGCCCGCGACCGGTTCGCCGCCGCCGTCACCCAGGGCGCCGGCCTCGCCGGTGCCCCGCGGGTCCTGGCCTCCAACACCACCAACCCCGCCGCGTCCTGGGTCGCCGCGCCCTACACCCCCGACCGGGCGGGTGCCGAGGCGTTCCTCGCCCCGGTCGCCGTCGGCGCGGAGGAGCACGGCCCCGGAGCCCCGGGCTACGCCCCGCACTGGGCCACCCGCTCGACCCCGGCCGCGGTCCGCTGGTCCGGAGCGGCGGACCGCGACGGGGCGTCGGCCACCGAGGCGACGACCGACCGCCGAGTCGTGCTGGGCCTGCTGCTGGTGCTCCTCCTGTTCGTGGCCCTGCTGATCCTGCTCTACCTGTGGCTCACCGGGCTGTCGTCGCAGGCGGGGGGAGCCGACGGGGAGCCGTTCCCGAGCGGGGGCTCGCCCTCCTCAGAGGAGCCGAGCACCACGCCCCGGCCCACGTACGAGCCGTGGGTGACGCCGGACCCGCGGGGGACCTGGCAGCCCACCGACGACCCGTCGCCGACCAGCGACGTCCCTACGGTTGATGTGGAGGACGACGACTCCTCCGGCCTTCCGCCCGACCCGCGGGGATGGGGCTGAGGATTTACTCACGCCACGTTCCCACCTCGCTTCGCGGCGTGTTTGCTCCTGGTTCCTCCGCGCCGCAGGCGCCCCTGGCGGAACGCGGACCTCTGGCCCCCGCATGTGAGGCGGGATAGGTTCGGCTGAACCAGCGCACAACCCGATCGCGGAAGAGGCGGAAGAAAGGGCGGCGATGGTCCGGGAACACGTGGCTTGGCGGGTGTGGGTCCTGATGGGTGCCGTGGGTGCGCTCGCGGCGACGGCCGCCGCCGCTTTGCTCGTGGGGGAGTTCCCGGTGCCCTGGCTCGGGGTGGCCAAGGCGCTGGGGGAGCCGGGCACCTCGCCGCAGTCGGTGGATTTCATGGTCTGGGAGGTGCGCGTGCCCCGCCTGCTGGCGGGTGCCGCCTCGGGCGCGGCGTTCGGTGTGGCCGCCGCCCTCCTCCAGACCGCGTGGCGCACCCCGCTGGCCGGCCCCCGGACCGCGGGTATGGGCGGGGCGGCGATGCTGGCGATCGTACTGGCCCCCGAGCTGCCGGGCGGAACGCAGGGGCCGCTGGGAGCGGCGACGGCCGGGGCCATCGGGGCGGCAGCGGCGGGTCTGGGTCTGGGGCTGGTCCTGCGGTGGCGTCGCGGCAGCGCGGGGGACCCGGGGCCCGGCACCGCACTGGTGGCCGGCACGGCGCTCGACGTGCTGTGCACAGTCGCGGCACTGTGGCTCGTGGTGAGCGCGGCCGGTGGGGTCGTGGGACCGCTGGCGCACCGCCTGGTCGTGGGATCCCCGCTCATCGGGGTGGAGCACGCACCGATACTCAGCGCACTGTGCGCGGCAGCGGCGCTGCTGGGGGCCGCGGCGGCTTGGCGAGCCCCCGCCGTGGTCGCAGCGGGTCCGTGGAGCGGGCGGATGGCGGTCGTGTGCCTGGCCGCGCTTCCCGTGGGGGCGGGGGTGGCCCTTGCGGGCCCGATGGCCCTGGCCGGAGTCGCCGGGGGAGGGGTGGCCTGGCTGCTGATGTCGGGACACCCGGGATGGACGGCGCTGCTGGCCGGGCCGCTGGGGGCGCTCGTCGTGCTCGCCAGCGACCTCGTGGCGCGGTCGTTCAGCGGCCCCGAGGGCCTGCCGACGGGATACGTGACCGTGGTGGTGGGGGTCGTCATCCTGCTAGCCGTCCGGAGAGCGTCGACGGCGGCCGCTCGCGGGACGTCGGTGAGGGCGACCTGAGTCAGCGCCTCCGAGCGGGCTCTGCCCCCTTCCTCGCGCCCAACTGTGAATCTACACCGTAAAGGTGGCCGTGTGTTTTTTCCAAAACCACCCCCACAAACAACAAAAGGGGAGCGGCTACGCCGCACCTCTTCTCCCAAAAGCCCACCATCAGCACACCCGCATCGGACCACAACGGCGCGCGGACCCACCCACCGACAGCACACCAGTCCACACTGTCCAAAGACGCCAACCACCCACGCCCACCCATGATTGACCGGCCCATCACCGAGGTAGGAACCCTCACGCGCCGCTTAACCCAGCGACCACACCGCACCGGGAGCGCACGATGACACTACTCAACGAACAGCAGATCACCGACGGCCTCACCCACCTCGAAGACTGGGAATGGGACCGCGAACGCCACGAGATCCGCCGCACGGTCAAGATGCCCGACTTCATGAGCGCGATCCACCTCGTCACCGCGATCGCCCACGTCGCCGAACAGGCCAACCACCACCCCGACATAGACATCCGCTACAACAAGGTGACCTTCCACCAGACCACCCACGCGGCCCACGGCATCACCGAAAACGACATGCAACTGGCCGCACGCATCGACGAACTCGTCGCCGACGCCCAACCCCGCGGCTAACCGGCACGCCGCGCCCCGGCCCACACCCACCCGCGCCGCCAGCGCCCATCACTGGCCTCAGCCCTGGGCCGGGCGCAGCCGCCCTCGCCGGATCTTCCCGGACGCCGACCTGGGCAGCTCGTCGACAAACGTGATCCGCCGCGGATAGGCATGCTCGGCGAACCGCGCCCGCACCAGCTCCCGCAGCTCCTCAGCCAGCCCATCACTTGGGCGCGTCCCCTCGTGCAGCACGATGTTGGCCGCCACCGTCTGCCCCGACAGCTCGTCCGGCACCCCATACACCCCGGCCTCCGCCACCGCAGGGTGCTGCAGCAGCGCCGTCTCCACATCAAACGGGCCGATCCGGTACCCCGACATCAGGATCGCGTCATCGTCACGGCTGGAAAAGTACAGATACCCCTCGCGGTCCCGACTGCCGGTGTCACCGGTCAGGTACCAGCGCCCATCGGGCGTGAACCGCGCCGCCGAAGCCACCGGATTGTCCCGGTACCCCCGGAACCACATCAACGGACTCGCCTTCACATCCACGGCCACCCGACCGAAAGCCCCCACAGGAGCCTCACCGTCAGCCACCGGCTCCAGAACCGTCACCGACCACCCCGGCAGCGCCGTGCCCAGCGATCCCACCCGCATATCAGCGGACGCGCCGTCGTGGTTCTGCTGGCCCACACAGATCCCCAGCTCGCTCTGCCCATAGTGGTCACGTAGCGGCACCCCGAAGGTGTCCGCCGCCCACGCCACCACATCGCTGTTCAACGGCTCACCGGCACTCGACAGCCGGCGCACCGCGATCTCCGGCGGCAGCGTCTTCGTCGTCGCCCGCAGCGTCCGGTACACCGTCGGCGCCGCGGCCAGGTTGGTGACCCCGAAGATCGCCAGCACGTCGAGGGTCAACTCCGGGTCGAACCCCGCCCGCAGCTGCAGCGAACGGTGACCCGCCAACAGGGGGGACACCAGCCCGTAGTAGAGCCCGTACGCCCAGGCCGGGTCGGCGGTGTTCCAATACACGTCGTCATCGGCGACATCCAGCCCATAGCGGTGATAGGTGTGGAACGCCGCCAGCGCCCGCACCGGCACCTCCACCCCGCGCGGCGGCCCCGCCGTCCCCGAGGTATAGAGCAGCACGAAGGGCGCGTCACCACCCACCGCGACCGGCTCAGGCGCCAGTCGCCCGCTGCTGCCGCGCGTCAGCCCCGCGATGGTGTAGTCGCCCTCGCGCAGGGGAGCGGGGCCGGTGGTGGCGATATGCCACGGGGCGTCGACAGGAACGTCGTCGCTCGGGTCGAGCTTGGGGCGCTGGTCGTCGTCGCAGAAAACGAGGCGGGTGCCGGAGTGGGTGAGGCGCAGCGCGATGGCACTGGGCGCGAACGCGGTGAACAGGGGGACGTGGACGGCGCCGAGCCGCCAGATGGCCAGAGCTGCGACGGCGAGTTCGGTGCCCTTGCCCATGAGGGTGGCGACGTGGTCGCCGCGGGTGATGCCGAGCTCGGCCATGGCACCGGCCAGGGCGGCGGAGCGTTCGGCGAGTTCGCCGAAGGTGAGGTCGTGGGGGAGGAGGTCAGGGCCGATCTCGGTGACGGCGGCGGCGTCGGCGGGATGGCGGTCGCACAGCAGGTGGGCCACCGATGCGGTGGGCGTGTCATAGGTGGCGAGCCAGTCGCGTACTTGCTGCGCCGGGTCGTGCATCGGTGGTCGTCCCCTTTTCTGGAGATTTGTAGGTGTTGCTGTGGTCGTGTTCCAGAGTATTCCCCTGTGTGTGATGGTGGCCTCAACCGCGGGCGATGACGGTCACCGGTCGCCGTGGGGAGGTGGGGCGCAGGGTGGTGGCGTCGGCGGTGGGGATGGCGTCACGATGTGGGCCATGGATGTCGATGCGGTGGTGCGGCGGTTCGGTCTGGGTGAGGAGATGCGCGGCTGGCTGATAGAGGCGGCCGACCTGCCGCTGCCGGAGGGCGGGTGCCCGCTGCCGTCCCGTTCGCGGGCGCCAGAGGCGCTGGCCCCCTTCGCCTTGAGCGCCCAGGACGAGGCGGAGCTGGTGGGGCTGTGGCCGGATGACGCGTGGCCGCCGGAGCTGCTGTGGCTGGTGGAGCGCATGTACGCGCGGGTGCTGGAGGATCTGTCGGCGGGGCGGGGGGAGTGGCGGTACTGGCCGCCGCTGGCGGGGGTGGAGGACGCGCGGGCGCGGTGCGCGCCGGTGTTCGCGTTCGCCGCGGCGGTCCCGGCGTTGCGCGCGTGGCAGGACCGCCGCGGGGTGCCGCCAGAGGTGGCGGCGGCGACGCTGCGCGATGTGGGGCGCCATGTGGGCCATAACCGGACGATGTTCGGGCGGGTCGGGCTGGAGGTGGCTTCGTGGATCGCGTTGCAGTTCCGCGGTGGCCTGTACGAGCTGGGGCGGTTGCAGTATGAGCCCGCGCGGCTGGTCGAACAGGCGACGGTGACCTGGTATTCGGAGGAGGAGGCAGCGGGGTTGGCGCCGGAGTTGGCCTATGGGGCGCCGACGCTGCGGTTGCACATCCCGGCGGGGGAGTCGCTGGCCCCGGGGCCGATCGACGCGTCGTTGTCGCGTGCGCGGGGGTTCTTCGCGTCGTGTTTTGGTGCGGAGTACGTGGTGGCGACGTGTACGTCGTGGCTGTTGGATTCGCAGTTGGCGGAGTATCTGCCCGCGGAGTCGAACATCATGGCGTTCCAGCGCCGGTTCACGCTGGTGGACCGGTCGAGTCCGGGGGATCGGGATGTGTTCCGGTTTGTGTTTCGGCGCCCGGATGTGGAGCGGTTGGAGGGGCTTTCTCCGGCGACGCGGTTGGAGCGGGCGATCGTGGCGCACCTGCGGGCGGGGCGCCACTGGCAGGTGCGCACGGGGTGGCTGCGTCTGCCGTGAGCGGGGGTGGTGGGGGTGGGGGCCGCCGGTGAGTCAGGGGCCGGGGTCGTGGGCGGGTTCGGGGGGTGCGGACCATCCCGAGGTCATGAGGCGTCCGGACCCGGTGCAGTCGGCGCAGCGGCGGGGGATCACCATTTCGCCGACGCCGTCGTCGCCGGCGTAGCCGACGACTCCCACCCTTAGGCCGCTGCCCTGGCAGCTTTGGCACACGATCGCGACATCCACGTCCGTCAGGATAGGCGCCTGGTGGGGGTGGGGGTGGGCGGTGGGGTCAGTCGGTGAGGTCGAGGGAGGAGATGAGGGTGGTCAGGCGGGATTCGTCGTGTTCGATGACGGGGGCGTATTCGCAGATGCCGATGCCGACGATGTCGTGGTGGGAGCGGATGGCGGCGAGGGCTTCGGCGACGGAGTCGGCGCGGGGGCCGTCGGGGGTGGGGACGGCGACGGCGGGGAGGTCGTAGGGGTCGCAGACGTCGACGTCGAGGTGGACGTAGGCGGGGCTTCCGGAGGGCCGGGGGGTGGTGACGCGGGTGGGGTCGGCGATGATTTCGACGGTGTCGACGCAGGCCATGCCGTGGTGGCGGATGTAGTGGGTTTCGGCGGGGTCGAGGTCGCGGCTGCCGACGAGGGTGACGGCCGGGGTGGAGAGGGCGCCTCCGTTGGGGCCGACGAGGTGGGGGTGGCCTTCGCCGAGGAGGGCGCGTAGGCCCATGCCGTGGGCGCGGCCGCTGGGGGAGGTGGCGGGGGTGTTGAGGTCGGCGTGGGCGTCGACCCAGTAGAGGACCATGTCGGGGTGGCGGTTGGCGAGGTGTTGGACGGCGACGAGGTCGGAGAGGCAGTCGCCGCCGAGGGTGAGGGTGCGGTGGGGGTCGCGGCGGGTGAGGCGGTTGCGGAGTCTTTTGAGGGTGCCGTGGATGGCGTCGAGGCTGCGGACGCCGTCGACGGTGGTGCGGGGGCCGTCGGTGACGGCGACGTGGAGGCGGTTGCCGCTGGGGGGTATGAGGTGGGCGAGGGCGGAGGCGCCGGCGGCGATGCGGACATCGTCGCCGCCTTGCCAGAGGGGGACCACCAGATCTACGTCGCGCTGCCAGACCATGTCCCAACCTTAGGCCCCTGTGAGTGGGCGGGGTAGGGAAATTGGGATCGGTGGGTGGGGGAGGGGTGTTCGGGGTGGTGGGGTGCGGTGGACAACTTTTGGTGGGGGTGGGCGCGGGATCATGAGGGGTCATGCCGAGTGTGGAATGTGTTGTTCCGCCGGAGCGTTGAGCGCGCAGTTCCAGCTTTGACATTGCGTGGCAGAAGGGGCAGCGGCACATGATGGGCCCCAAGAGGTCTTGATCGGCCCCTATCACTATTGCGGATTCGGCCCTTCTGACAGGCGGCTTATCGGCCGTCCCACAGGGCGGGGTAGCGGCGTGCCAATTTTGAGTCAAGTCGGGCGGTGCGCGTGGAACGTGTGGACACGTTGGTAGAGGGTGGGAAGTACTGGTTGGCGTGGAATGAGGCGTGTACGCCGCTGGAGGACGGCGTGGACATCGTCGCGCGGGAGAGATGCGATGCTGCGCGCGGACGCGGGGGAGACTCCGGGGTTCGTGCGCGTGATCGCGGGCAACGGCGGGGTCTGACGCGGCCGGGGATCGCAGGGGCGTCGAGCGTTCAACTTTACATAATGTGCATTATCGGCGTTGCCGAGGTGGGCCTGAGAGGGGTGGCTGGACGGGTCGTCCAGGCTGGCGGCAAATGAGACGAGTGATGTGGGCGGTGTCGGCACGGCCGGGTTTTCGCTGTTTTCGCTTCGCACGGGTGGAGCTGTGGGAGCCGTTTTCGGTCCGGGAGCATCGCGCCAGCGCAGATCTCATTCATCGGCCGCCCGCCGTTGCTGCCGCTGGTGACGGCGTTTGTTCGATGTCTGCTGGGCGGCGGTGACCGCGGCGCCCATTTCCGAAATTTTTCTCCGGTGTCGCATTCCGCCACACGTGCCGCGGGACCCGCACCCCCTGGCTCCCTCCGTCCTCTGTGTCGCTTTTCACCCAAGAACACCGAATGGAGCATGGACCACCGCCGACAAGGCTGCCCAGCAGGCCGGGCTTCGGCCGCGGCCCTGCCTTGAGCCGTGGGGATCGGGTTGACCTTCGGGGCTCATGTTTCATGCATAAAATGCGTTATGCATGAATTGCTAAAGATGTCCGACTCTTGAGTCCCGGCTCGCCTCAAACGTTGGACCGTCCCCGGCATTCGTGGCGCCGCTACTCGCTCCCTGAGCACCCCTCGTCCCCGCGTTCGCGCCCCGCCCACCCGAAGCGTGACCACGCCACCACCCCGCCGGCGGAATCGCCGCGCCCGTCTCCCCCGAGGTTGTGACTGGTGTCGCATCCGGCGCCCCTCCCCTTCCCGCGCAGGTGGCCCCGCTATACGCTCGTCTGCGGATAACAGCTCATCAGCGTGAGACGTCGAGCGAACGTGATCCGTTGACCGAATTCGTGCGGCGCGCGAACTCCCGGCCACAACCGGTCACAATTGGGAAATACCTCTGCACCAGAGGGACGAGCGGGGGATCCTCGAAGAGTGTCGAACAGAATCAGCTCCTCTCCTGAGAGCCCCTCCCCCGAGGACACCGTCGGCGACGCCCCCGGGCCGGACGGGGTCACGGCGCCCACACGGCCCACCGGTGCCGTCGGCTCCCCCGACGGCACCTCGCTCCCCCGCCGCTCCCCGGCGGACGACGCTGCTGTGACGCCGCGCCGCCGCTCCTGGCTGCCGCGTGGGCTGCGTACCGCCGACGCCAGCCGCCTCGTCGGCATTGATATGGCCCGCGGGCTGGCCATTTTGGGCATGTTCGTCGTGCACGTGGGTGTCGGCTGGACCGACGCCGACGGCGCGAGCACGTTGACGGAGCTGGTCGCCGGGCGTTCGGCGGCGACCTTCGCGCTGCTGGCGGGCGTGTCCGTCGCCCTGCTGTCCGGCGGTTCGGCGCCCAAGAGCGGCCACGACATGGGTGTCGCGCTGTGGCGGGTGGTCATTCGCGGCCTGATCATGCTTCCCATCGGCACCCTGCTGACCATGACGGGCGTCCCCGTCTCGGTGATCCTCGCCTACTACGCGGTGTTCTTCGTCCTCTGCGCCCCGTTGATGGACGAGCGGTGGAAGATCGTCGCCGGGACCGCCGCACTCCTCGCGGTGATCGGTCCCGTGATCTCCTTCTACCTGCGTGGACTGATGGAGCCCGGCGGTCCGCTCGACGGCCCCGTGGAGACCATCAACTCCTATGACCCCCTGGTGGCCTGGGCCGACGACGGCCTGGTGAACTTCCTGATCACCGGCTCCTACCCGGCGATCACCTGGATGCCGTTCGTGCTGGCCGGCCTTGCCATCGGCCGCCTGAACCTGCGCTCGCCCAGGGTGCAGCTGGCGCTCGTCGGCGTCGGCGCGAGCCTGGCCGCCGCGGCCTACACCGCCTCGTGGGCGTTGATGCGCCTGCTGGACGTGCGCTCGCGTCTGGAGGCGTCCTTCGACGCCGAGAGCGCGGGAACCGACACCTTGGGTGAGGCGCTGCGTGAGGGGCTGCCCGGGACGGTTCCGGTCAACGACTGGACGTGGCTGCTGACGGCCGCGCCGCACAGCGGGACGCCGTTCGAGGTCGTCGGGGCCGGCGGTGTGGCCATCGCGGTTTTGGGGCTGTTCCTGCTGGTGGGGCGTTACCTGCGGTGGGTGCTGTTTCCGTTGGCGGCGGTCGGGGCGCTCGCGCTCACCACCTATGTGGGACACGTCCTGCTCATCTGGGTGGCCGAGCTGGGGTTGCTGGAGGGCACACCGCTGCAGCCGGTGACCGACGCGCTGGACTGGTCGGTGCTGCTGGGCGCGCTGGTGTTTGCGACGCTGTGGCGGGCGCTGGTGGGGCGCGGTCCGTTGGAGGGGCCGCTGCACGTGGTGTCGATGTGGGTGGCCCGGCGCATCCCGTGACCAGCCCCTCCCCCTTCAGCCGCCCCCGATCGCTCCCACTCGCCCTTGAAGGATCGGGGGTGCCGAATCGGTGGCCGCGGGTGATCGTGTGCGGGGGAATCGGGGATGCTGTGGGGCATGAGCGTTGCGGAGGTTGGGATCCAGGCGTCGTCGATGCGGGCTGTGGATGCGGTCGAGGAGTATCTGGTGGCGCGGCGGTCGGCGAAGCCGTCGCCGCACACCATCGCGGCCTACCGGCGGGATCTGCTGGGGGTGCTGGGGTGTGTGGCCGAGGTGGAGCGGTGCGGGCGCGCCGATGTGCGGTTGGCCGATCTGTCGGGCGGGATGCTGCGCCAGGCGTTCGCGGAGTTCGCGGCCGAGCGGGCGGCCTCCAGTGTGGTGCGGGCGTGGTCGACGTGGAACGGGTTTTTCGGGTTCCTGGTGTCCGAGGGCATCGTGGAGGGCAACCCGATGCCGGCCGTTCAGCGGCCGCGCCTCAAACCGGCGGAGCCCAAGCCGCTGATGGGCGAGGACACCCCCGAGCGGTTGTTGGAGGCGCTGGCGGCCGGGTGCCGTCGCGCGCGTGATCCGTGGCCGGAGCGGGACCTGGCGGTGTTGGCGCTGGCTCTGCTGACGGGGCTGCGATCGGCGGAGATGCTGGGGTTGCGGGTGGACGCGCTGAGTGGGCGCGCGGGCGAGCGGCGGATCCGGGTGGTGGGCAAGGGCGGTGTGACGCGGTCGCTGCCTATCGAGCCGCCGCTGGAGGCGCTGGTGGAGGCGTATCTGCACACGCGCGAGGTGCGGTTCGGGGCGCGGGTGCGCGGGTCGGAGGCGCTGTTGGTGGACAACCGGGGGCGTCCGCTGCGGCGGGGCGGGCTGCAGTACCTGGTGCGGCAGTGCTACAAGCACGCCGGGGTGCACGACCGGGTGGCGCGCGGCACGCTGGTGCATGCGCTGCGGCACACGTTCGCCACCCGGCTGGCGGAGGACGGGGCGTCGGTCACCGAGATCATGCGGCTGCTGGGGCACACGTCGATCACGTCCTCGCAGTCCTACATCGATGTGACAGCGTCGGCGCAGCGGGAGGCGGCGCGGTCGAACCGGACCTATGGGGTGCTGCGTCGGCTGGTTGACCAGGAGCCGCGGGCGGCTTCGGCGCGGGAGGGCGCCGCGGGGTGATGCGGGGCGGGCCGGGGGCGCGGCTACGCTGGCCGTCGTGGTCATGACGATTTCGACGGTGAACGTGAATGGGCTGCGGGCGGCGGCTCGTAAGGGCTTCGTGGGGTGGCTGGCGGCCACGGAGGCCGATGTGGTGTGCCTGCAGGAGACGCGGGCCGAACGCGCCCAGCTGGCGCGGGAGGTGGTCGCGCCTGACGGGTGGCACGTGGTGCTGGCGCCGGCGGCGGCCACGGGGCGCGCGGGTGTGGCGCTGTACACGCGTGGGAGGCCCGAGGCGGTGCGCGTGGGGTTCGGTGCCGCGGAGTTCGACGAGGCGGGCCGGTATGTGGAGGCCGACCTGGGCCGGGTGAGTGTGGCCAGTCTGTATCTGCCGTCGGGTGAGGTGGGAACCGCGCGTCAGGCGGAGAAGGAGCGCTTCATGGACGCGTTCTTGCCCTATCTGGTGCGGCGCCGCGCGGAGGTGGAGGCCGAGGGGCGTGAGCTGGTGGTGTGCGGGGACTGGAATATCGCGCACCGCGAGGCGGATCTGAAGAACTGGCGTAACAATCGGAAGAACTCGGGGTTTCTGCCCGAGGAGCGGGCGTGGCTGTCGCGGGTCTTCGACGAGGCGGGGTATGTGGACGTGGTGCGGGCCCTGCTTCCGGACCGGGAGGGTCCGTATTCGTGGTGGTCCTATCGTGGTCGGGCGTTCGACAACGACGCTGGTTGGAGGATCGACTACCAGGTGGCGACGCCGGGGGCGGCCGGTGCGGCCAAGGAGGCGCGGGTGGAGCGGGCGGCGGCCCATGACCTGCGGTGGTCGGATCACGCTCCGGTGACGGTGGCCTACGCCTGGTAGGTCGGCGGGTGTGCGGGTACTGCAGGTGGTGCCAAGTGGAGTCGGTGCTGGTTGAGCGAGCGGAAGGGGGCGGGGCGATGGGCCTGCCGGTCGTGCTGGTCCATGGGTTGCGGCTGTCGGGCACGATGTGGCGCCCGCAGCAGGAAATGCTGGAGGCTCAGGGGCGCCGCGTGGTGGCGGTGGACCTTCCGGGGCACGGTACGCGCCGGGGTGAGGTGTTTACCCTGCCGGGCGCGATCGGGGCTGTGGCCGAGGCGATCGACGCGGTGGGCGGGCGTGCGCTGCTGGTGGGGTTGAGCCTGGGCGGGTTCGTGTCCATCGCGGTGGCGGCGGCGCATCCGGGCCGGGTGGCGGGGCTGGTGGCGGCGGGCTGTACGGCGCGTCCGGCGCAGACGCTGGCGCAGGTGTATCGGATCCCGGCGGTGTTGTTGGACCGCCTGCCCGACCACGGGCAGGCGGTCAACGAGCGGTTCCATCGGTTGACGCTGCCCAGCGATGGGGCCGCGGCGGCGCTGGACGGCGGGTTGGCGATGGAGGCCGCGCGGGCGGTGATCGACGAGATCTCCGACATGGAGGTGTTGGAGGCGTTGGGCGCGTACCAGGGGCCGGTGTGGCTGATCAATGGGGCGCGTGATGCGTTTCGGATCCATGAGCGGCGGTTCTTGGAGGCGTGTGTCGATGGGCGCCTGTTGAACGTGCCGCGGGCGGGCCACATGGTGAGCCTGGATCAGCCGGAGAACTTCGCGAAGCTGGTGGGTGATATCGCCGATGCGGTGTCGGTGCGCGGCGCCGAGGTTCCGCCGCCGGGCGCGGCCCGGTCGTCCGACCCTCAGGTGTGACCGGGCGGGTGCGGGCGGGGCGGGGTGTCGGGTATCACGCCCGGCAGCGGTGGGTGCGGGCGGCGCGGCGTTTCTAGACTCCGCAGGATGATGTTCTCCGCGGATGCGCTGTTGTTCGATATGGACGGAACCCTGGTCGATTCCGGGCCGGTGGTGGAGGAATGCTGGGCGGCCTGGGCCGCGGAGTACGGGATCTCCGTACAGCGGTTCGCCGCGGAGGCGGGGCACGGGATCCCGGCGCGTCAGATCGCGGCGGCGCTGCTTCCGGACGGCGAGGTGGCCGCGGCCGTGGCGCGTATCGAGCAGTTGGAGATCGACCGTGCCGCTGGGCTGCGGGTGCTGCCCGGGACGCGGGGTGCTGCCGGATGACGCGTGGGCGATCGTGACATCGTGCACGCGGGCGCTGGCCGAGGCGCGGTTGAAGGCGGTGGGCTTGGCGGCGCCGGTGCTGGTGACCGCCGACGATGTGCGCCGTGGGAAGCCCGATCCTGAGCCTTTCGTCCTCGGTGCGACGCGGTTGGGGGTCGACGCGCGCCGGTGTGTGGTGTTCGAGGACGCCCCGGCCGGGCTCGCGTCTGCCCGCGGCGCGGGCGCGCGGACGGTCGCGGTGACCACGACCCATGGCGCGGCTGATCTGCGGGCCGACGCGGTGGTCGGTGACCTTTCGCGCGTCGCGGTGGATGTCGGTGTCGGCGGGGGCCTGGTGGTCAGCGCCGGGTGAGGTGCGGTGGCTGTGGGGGGCGTGTGCGCGCCGCGGTTCTGAACGGGTGGTCCTCCCCTGACCCGGGTGTTTGTCTGCTCCCTTGCGGTCTGGCCCGCTTGCGTGGCGGTCCGTTGTCCCTGTGGGCCGCTGTGGGTTGAGGCGGTTCGCGGGGGTGCGGCCGTGCCGTGGCCGGGCGGGAGGCGGGGGCTTGGTTAGGCTGACCTGGGGTTCCCCGCGTGGGCTGGGGGTCGTGGGGGTGAGGGAGAGGGGGCCGGCCATGATGCTGGCGGCCGGGGAGACTCCGGAGTTTCTTGGGCCTGTGGTCGCGCTGCTGTGCGTGGCCGGGCTGATCGGTGCGCTGTGCGTGCGGTTGCGGGTGGTCCCGATCGTGGGGTTCCTGCTGGCCGGGGTGGTGGCGGATGTGGGCCACGTCCGGGCGGCGGCCGACATCGGTGTGATGCTGCTGCTGTTCACGATCGGGATCGAGTTCTCCCTGGAGCGTCTGGCCAAGATCCGCCGCTATGTGCTGTTGGGCGGCAGTGTGCAGGTGGTCGCGACGGTCGCGCTGACCGCGGCGGTGGTGGTGGCCGCGGGGCAGGACTGGCGTATCGGCGTGTTCACCGGGTTCCTGGTCGCGCTGTCCTCGACGGCGATCGTGCTCAAGATCGTGGCGGCCAAGGGGATGACGTCTCGGCCGACCGGGCAGGTGGCGGTGGGCATCCTGATCTTCCAGGACTTGGCCGTGGTCGTCATGGTGTTGCTCATCCCGCTGCTGGCGGGGGTGACGTCCCCCGGCGCTGGGGGCGAGGAGCCGTGGGGGATCGTGCGGGCGCTGGGGACGGCCGCGCTGGTGTTGACCGCGGTGATGGTGGTGGCGCGCAAAGTGATGCCACCGCTGTTGGAGCGGGTGGCGCGGCTGTGCTCTCCGGAGATCTTCCTGCTGACGATCGTGGCCATCGCGCTGGGCGTCGCTTATCTGACCTCGCTGGCCGGGGTCAGTGACGCGCTGGGGGCGTTCTTGGCCGGGATGGTGCTCAGCGAGTCGCGGCACAGCGCGCACGCGCTCAGCGAGATCATGCCGCTGCAGATTCTGTTCAGCGCGGTGTTCTTCGTGTCCATCGGCATGCTGCTGGATGTGGGCGTGGTGGTGGAGCTGTGGTGGCTGGTGGCGGTGCTGGCGTTGGCGGTGGTCGCGATCAAGTTGGCGGCGGGTTACCTTGCGGCGTCCACGCTGCGGGTGGGGGCGCCCACGGTGGTGGCTGGGGCGTTCCTGCTCCCCCAGATCGGGGAGTTCTCGTTTGTGTTGCAGCAGGTCGGTGCGGCATCGGGGATGAGCCCGCTGGGGTTGGGCGACCAGGGTGCGCAGCTGCTGGTGGCCGTCACTGTGGTGCTGATGACCGCGACGCCGGCGCTGGCGGCGGTGGGCGAGCGGCTGGCCAGGACGGTGGGGGTGCGTCAGGGGCACCGGGCCGCAGTGGCGCCGCGGGACGGCGCGGAGCACCGGCCGGAGCAGGGGCGCGTGCTGGTGTCGGGGTGGGGGCCGGTGGCCCAGTACCTGGGGGGCTACCTGCGGGCCCGCGGCATCCCGGTCACGGTCACGACGCTCAACCCCGACCTGGCCGCTCAGGCGGAGGCCGAGGGCCACCGGGTGGTGCGAGGCGAGGTCATCAAGGCGGGGGTGCTGCACGATGTCGGCATGGACCAGGTGCGGCTGATCGTGATCTGCGAGCACAGCGGCGAGGAGACCACGCATATCGCCGAGGCGCTGCGCAATGTGGCGCCGGGCGTGCCGATCGTGGCCCGGCCGGTGGACTCGGTGGATGTGTCGGGGCTCAGCGGCGCGGGGGTGACACGCGTGGTGGATTCCCAGCGGGCGGTCGCCCAGCCACTGACGCGGACGGTGCTGGACGTGCTGGGGGCCGAGCACTTGGAGGTGCCGCGGCCCGATCCGACGGTGGTCGTGGATTTCGCCCCGGACGCCGCGGCGGCCTGCCCGCATGCCGAGGAGATCCGCCCGGTCCTGCCGAAGAGTCCCGGGTGCACGACGTGCCTGAGCCGGGGCCGCACCGACTGGGTTCACCTGCGGATCTGTCTGACCTGCGGGTATGTGGGGTGCTGCGATTCCTCGCCGGGTCGGCATGCCCAGGAGCATGCCGGGTCCGTGGGGCATCCCATCGCGGTGTCGGCTGAGCCGGGCGAGGTGTGGGCGTGGTGCTTCTTGGACGAGGCCGAGATCGGCCCGGCGCAGGTCGACGCCTCCACGAGCTGACCCCTCCCCCGTGGGAGCGTCCGAATCCGAGGGGGCGTCGTCACCGCGGCCGGGGTCTCGGCCGGGATCGGCATGGGGCTGCGGTTGGCCGCGCCGATGCGGGGCGTAGACACCGCCCAGCGCATCCGGCTCGTGCTGGAGTACGACCCGCAGCCGCCGTTCGACACCGGGAGCGTGGACGGCGCGCCGCCGGAGATGGTCGAGTCGGTGCGCCAGCTCGTCGGGGGCTGCGGACGGCCGACCGGCGCTGCGACCTCCGCGCTTCTCCCGCCTGCCCACTCGGCGGGTCCCTCCCTGTGGCAGACCGCGCCTGTCAGGGAGGACCGGGGGACGCAGACGCCGGTGACCGGGAGGCCCACCCGTGCGCATCCACCACCTCAACTGCGGCACGATCCGCCCACCAGCATGCGGGCCTCGGGAGCAGGAACAACAGGGCGCTGGGGGGTGGTGCGGTGTACGGCGGCGGGTCAGTGTGTGGTGCCGCCGGGGCGGATGAGCCCGGAGTCGTAGGCGGCGATCACTGCCTGGGTGCGGTCGCGGACCTGGAGTTTGGACAGGATGTTGGAGACGTGCGTCTTGATGGTCTGGAGCCCGACGAACAGTTCGGCGGCGATCTCGGCGTTGGACAGGCCGCGCGCCATGAGCCGCAGCGTGTCGGCTTCTCGCTCGGTGAGTGCGGTGATCCTGGCGGCGGCGGGGGTGGCGGGTTGGGCGTGTGTGGCGGCTAGGGCGCGGATGGCGGCGGGGAACAGCAGGGCGTCGCCGGAGGCGACCAGCCGGATGGCGGCGAGGATGTCCTCGGGGCGGCTGCGTTTGAGGAGGAAGCCGCTGGCGCCCGCGCGCAGCGCGCCGTAGACGTAGTCATCGTTTTCGAAGGTGGTGACGACGATGGTCTTGGGTGGGGTGTCCAGGCTGCTGACCAGGGTGGCGGTGGCCTGGATGCCGTCCAGGCGGGGCATGCGCACGTCCATCAGGACGATGTGGGGGCGTGTGCGGCGCGCCAGGTCGAGTACGCCGGTGCCGTCGTCGGCCTCGGCCACGACCCGCAGGTCGTCTTCAGCGTTGATGAGGGCGCGTAGCCCGGCCCGCACGAGCGCTTCGTCGTCGACCAGGGCCACGGTGACCGGCCCGTCGTTGGCGTCGGGGCATGGTTGGGGCGGGGTCATCGGCCTGCTCCCCAGGTGATCTCGGCGCGCAGGTGCCAGTGGCCGTCGTGCGGTCCGGCCTCCAGGCGGCCGCCGAGGGTCCTCAGGCGCTCGCGCATGCCGGCCAGGCCGTGGCCGCCGCTGCGGCGCAGCGCGGGCAGGGCCCGCGGTGCGGTGGCGGGGGTGTGGGGGTTGGTGATCTCCACGCTGAGCCGTTCGGGTTCGATGGTCACGTGCAGGGCGATGGGGACCTGGCCGCCGTGGCGCAGGGCGTTGGTGATGCCTTCCTGGCAGATGCGGTAGGTCTCGCGGGAGACGACGGCCGGGACACGACCCACGTCTCCGTCGACGCGGGCGGTGAGCTGGCCGCCAATGGCGCGGGTGGCCTCGATGAGTCCCGCCAGGTCGCCCAGGCCGCGCTGGGGCGCGGTGGCGGTGCTCGGCTGCTCTTCGCGCAGCAGTCCCAGAACGTGGTCGAGTTCGGCGGTGGCGGTGCGGGCCTGCGCGGCGATCGTCTCCAGGGCGTGGCGGGCGAAGGCGGGGTCGGAGTCCAGCACGCGGGCGGCCGTCCCGGACTGCAGGGCGACCACGGACAGGGCGTGGCCGATGGAGTCGTGCAGTTCGCGGGCCAGCCGGTTGCGTTCGGCCAGGTGGTCGACGCGTTCCTGGGCGGCGGCCAGCCGCTCGGCGGTCGAGGGCCCCAGCAGGCGCGGGGCCAGGAGCGCCATGCCCCAGCCGATCAGTGCCATGGTGTAGATGAGGGCGAGCAGGAGACCCAGCCCCATGACGGGGGCCAGCCACCGCGCGGCGCCGGAGGGCCAGTCGGCGCCGGCGAAGGTGAGCGGGCCCTGGGCGATGGCCATGTGGTCGGCGACGAAGGGGGTGGCGGCCAGGGCCGCGGACTCGGTGAGGCCGACCATGGTGGCCAGGGCTACCCCGAATCCCCCCACCAGGTGCAGGACCAGCCATAGCCCGGTGCGCACGCGGGAGGGCCAGGACGCCGACTCGGCGACGTGCTCGGCGGTGATGGGGCCGCGCAGCAGGGTTTGGGTGACCTGGCCTTCCAAGGAGCGGGCGCCGGGGATCCAGGCCGAGGCGGCGACCAGGAGCAGCGCCGAAACCAGGGCCGCCGCCAGGGTGCCCAGGCCGGAGTCGGGGCCGGGCGTGGCGGGGGTGACGACCATCGAGCCCAGGACCAGGGTCGCCAGCAGGTAGGGCAGGAACATCGCGCCACCGATGACCATGTAGACCCAGCGTGCGTAGGTGGTGGCGCCCCACAGCGGTGTGAGCAGCAGGCGGATGATCGACACACCACGATCGTGGCACGGGTGGGCGGGTGGGGGCCTCCCCCGCCCGGGGGAATACCGCGCGTCGCGGTGGAGGAGACGCTGTGGTGCGTGGCCGGATGGCCCCGGCGGGGTGAACGAATGGCGGATTTGCGTTAAACCGCCACGTGCCGGCGGCGGTGTCTCCTACGCTCGGGGCCAGAGGGGCACAGGCGAGCGCGTACGGTGCCCCGGCGGCACCCCTCGACGCCGAACGGCCCCGTCCCCCACCCCCTGCCCACCCCTCGGCGAGGAGATGAGAAGAGATGAACGGCCGATGAGCGCGACAGATGAACTCCTGGCGGCCCTGGAGGACGGACGGCTCACCGACGCCCACGCCTACCTGGCCTTGAAGCCGCTGTGGCGCGCCGGACGGTTGCAACGCCCTGCGGGACGCTCACGGCAGTGCATCCTGCGCGCTAAAGAGGAACTGCATGCCGCCGCGAGCAGCGGAGTGCTCAGCGATGGTGAAGCCTACGACGCTCTGCGTCCCCTGCGGACCGTCCGCGACGCCGAGGCCCCGGACGGCGAGAGTGCGGTGGACCCTGAGACCGGGGAGGTCGACGCACCGGACCCCGGCGCCGAGCCGTCCTGACCACCGAGGTTGGTGGCCCAGCGGGGCGGGTTGGACATAACAAGGGAGGGTCTTCGGTGCCGGTGTGGATCTCCGACGTCCGCTCTGAGCACCGCGGGTCCTTGTGCGCGGCATGCTGCCCCTACCGATGCCAGGCTCGCGCCTGCCGGCCACCTTGCGTCGGCCCGCCGCGCCGTCGAACAGGGTCGGCCGCAGCGCTGGGCCACTGAGCGCTTCCGGGGCTGCCCCATCTCAGTCCCAGGCTGGGCCGCCCGCTACCGCGCTAGGGGCCATGCCGGCCCACGGCGCCGCAGGTTCGGGCGCGGCCGCGCCGGGTCGGCGGTGTCACCTGGTTCCCACCGGTGTCCGGTGCAGCTGCTCCGGCGGTGGGCTTTCTCGGGCTCGCCGGTGCCCCCGATCTTGACGGGGCGGCCGCGGGTCGGCTTGGCGGCGGGGCCAGCGCGAGGCCGATGTCGGCCGGGGCCTCCGGGCGCGGGTTGGGTGCCGTCGGCGTTGGGCGGGTGCCGCTACGGCGGGGGTGCGTGCGGGTAGCGGTGTGCCGGGTGACGGGCGCGGCAGGCCGCCGTGCGAGGGCGGTGCCCCGACCGCGCTGCCGCCACGCGGCGGTCCCCCTCGTTGGTGATCTCTCCCACACTCGCTTGGCAGGTGGGGTGGTGGGGGGTGTGTGCTGCGCCGGTGGTGCCGTCTGCCGCATAGTGTGTGTGGTCGTGACCTCGCACGACATTTCGCCCGTTGAGGCGGATACCAGTACATCCCCGGATGCGGCGCCGCGTCTCGCGCACACGTTGCGGCGGCGGCACATGACGATGATCGCCATCGGCGGCTCTGTGGGCGCCGGGCTGTTCATCGGGTCGGGTGCCGTCATCCACGCCGCCGGTCCCGCCGCGATCGTCTCCTATGCCATCGCCGGGGCCCTCGTCCTGCTGACCCTGCGCGCGCTGGGCGAGATGGTGGTGGCCCGCCCGGCCTCCGGGTCGTTCTCCGACTACGCCCGCATGGCCCTGGGACCGCGCGTCGGCTTCTCCATCGGGTGGCTGTACTGGTGGCTCTACAGCGTCCTGGTCGCCGCCGAGGCCGTGGCCGGGGCCTCGATCCTCTCCGGGTGGGTGGAGGCGGCGGGGGTCCAGGCGCCCACCTGGCTGCTGTCGCTGCTCCTGCTGGTGGTCATGACCGGGGCCAACCTCATCTCGGTGAAGGTGTTCGGCGAAACCGAGTCCCTCTTCTCCCTGATCAAGATCGCCACCATCGTCGCGTTCCTCGTCCTGGGCGGCCTGTACGCGGCCGGGATGTGGCCCGGGACCGACGGGGCGAGCGTCGCCAACCTGTGGGCGCACGGCGGGTTCGCGCCCAACGGGTGGGTGGCGGTGTTCGCCGCCACCGTCGTGGTGCTGTTCTCGTTCGGGGGCGTGGAGATCGTGACCATCGCCGCCGGGGAGAGCGACGAGCCCGAGCAGGGCGTGGCGCGGGCCACCACCAACGTGCTGTGGCGCATCGCCCTGTTCTACATCGCCTCCATCCTGGTGGTGGTCATGGTGCTGCCGTGGAACGACACGGGGCTGCGCACGAGCCCGTTCGTGTCGGTGATGCAGACCGTGGGCGTCCCGGCGGCCCCGCTCATCATGGAGGCCGTGGTCTTCGTGGCGGTGCTCAGCGTGCTCAACGCCGCGCTGTACACCTCGTCGCGGATGCTGCACGTGCTCACCCGGCAGGGAGACGCGCCCCGGGCGCTGTCGTCGGTCAGCGGGCGCGGTGTGCCCACGCGCGCGATCCTGCTGGGCACGGTCGTGGGGTATGTGTCGGTGATCGGCAACTACCTGTGGCCCGAGACGGTGCTGGGTTTCCTCATCGCCTCCATCGGCGCGATCCTGCTGGTCCTGTTCATCACCATCGTGTCCTCGCAGCTGGTGATGGGGCGGCGGCTGCGCGCGGACGAACCCGAACGGCTCACCTTCCGCATGTGGGGCTTCCCCTACCTCAGCTGGGTGACGCTGGCGGGGCTGGTGGCGGTCCTGGTGGCGATGGCGTTCCTGCCCGAGCATCGCGGGCCGCTGCTGACGAGCATGGCCAGCGTGGCGGTCGTGCTCGGCGCCTATGAGCTGCGGCGCAGGCTCGGCAGGACACCGGTGAGCGACCGGCCGCTGGACATCGGCGAGCGGTAGCGCGCTCCGCGGCGTACGGCATGGACACGCGTGGGGCCTGCTGCGCGCGTGTCGGGGCCGTTGCATAGGGTGTCGTTCCATGGCCGACACCGAGTTGGAGTTCTTCGAGAGCCTGCCGCGCAGCCGCGGGGCGGCCAGCGCGCTGCTGCGGGCCCCCGATGGCCGGGTGTTGCTGGTCAAGCCCACCTACAAGCCCGGGTGGAGCCTGCCCGGCGGGGTGATCGAGCAGCGGGAGTCCCCGTTGGCGGCCTGCCGCCGCGAGTGCGCCGAGGAGATCGGGTTCGTCCCCGACCTGGACGGGCTGGCGTGTGTGGACTGGATTCCGCCGGACCTGAGCCCGGACCGTCGGCCCGCGACCATCTTCATCTTCGCCGGGCGGCTGGGGGCGGGGCAGTTCGATGAGGTCCGCCTGCCCGCTGAGGAGCTGAGCGACGCCATGCTGGCCGACGCCTCCGACTTCGGGCTGCTGCTGCCCGCGGGCCGGGGGCGGCGGATCGCGACGGCGCTCAAGGCGGCGGATGCGGGGCTGACCGTGTACCTGGAGGACGGGTGTGCGGTGGACTGGGCGACCTGAGGCGGGCGGGGCGCGGCTCAGCTGGCCGTGCCGTCGTCCCCGCGGCCCGGTGCGGGCGGGGGCGGGCCCTCCCCCGGGGCCAGCAGACGCGCGGCCTGCGCGGCCTCCTCCAGCGACCGTCGCAGGTCCGCCTCGGCCAGGCGGGCGCGGTCGGTGAGCTCCTCCACTGCCCGCATCGCCTGCTCGTCGGCGGCGCTGGCCGCCAGCAGGTCGCGGTACTCCTGCTGTTCCTCCATCAGCTGCCGCACGGCGGCGAGGTTGCGGTGGTGCTCCTCGGCGGCGGCGAGGTGGGCGGCGTAGCGTTCCAGTGCCTCCACCCGGGCGGTGACCGCGGCGTCGGCCGCGCGCAGGGCCGTGTGGCGCTCGGCCAGCAGCGCTGAGACGTCGACGTCGAGGTGGATGTCGGTGGAAACGCTGGCGCGGGCGCGCATGTCGGTCAGGTGGCGCAGCCGGGTGGCGATGTCCCACAGCTGTTCGGGCAGTACCACGGCGTGGTCGATCGCCTCGACGTGGCCGGTGGCCGCCAGCGGTGAGGCGGTGACGGCGTCGACCGCCTGCTGGGCGCGGTGCAGCAGGGCGCGGGCGGGCGCGTCGACGTCATCGGCCAGCAGATAGCGGCCGTGGTGGCGGCGTGCTGCGGCGCGGGCCGGGGATTCGGTGACGCGCCGGGCCGACAGCAGCCCGGCGATGGTGAGGTTGACGGCGACCAGGACCAGTCCCAGGCCGGTGACCAGGATCAGCGCCCCGGAGCGTGTGATCAGCGCCACGAGGAACAGCGCGGAGACGATGGCCAGGTGGGTGGGGACGCGGTCGGGCAGCTCGGGGAACTCCCAGCGGGTCCGCACGGGTGGCGGGGGTGTGCGGGTGGCCGGGATGAGCGCGTGGGGGTGGGCGGCGAGCAGCTCGCGTACGGCCGGTGGCAGCGTCGGGTCGAACACCGGCTGGGGCCGCGGGTCGGGGGCGGCCATGCGCGCCTCAGGAGTCCTGGGTGTCGAAGAGGCGCAGGTAGTGGCTCTTGTTGAACATGTGTGCGGCCTCCTTTGCTGAGGGGGTGCCCGCGTCGGGGTCGGCCCCGTGCTCCACCAGGATGGCCACGACCTCGTCTTCGCCCTTGAATACCGCGCCGGCCAGCGGTGACTGTCCGCGGTCGTTGAGGCGGTCGACGTCGGCGCCTCGGCGGCACAGGTGGGCGACGGTGTCGGCGTGGCCGTGGTAGGCGGCGAGCATGACCAGGGTGTCGCCGCTGTCGTTGGTGAGGTTGACCGGGACGCCGGCGGCGAGGTAGGCGCCCAGGGATTCGGTGTCGCCGTTGCGGGCGAAGTCGAAGACCTTGGTGGCCAGGTTGATGATGTCAGGGTCGTTGATGGGGTCGGTGGACCCGTCTGCGGTACTCACGTCTTCCAGGTTAGAGCCCGCCGGCGGGGTGAGGTCGCGGCTGGCAGGGCCGGAAGGGTGGGGCGGTGGTGACGGCGGGGCACGCGGCCCCCCGCATCCGACTTGTCGGACATGGTCAGTGGTGGGGAAATGTCGCTAGGGTGCCTAGCCAACGTCCTGAGAGGAGCACCCCCTATGCGACACCTCGTCGGTTTGCTGACCGGCCTGGTCCTGGCCCCCGTCGTCGTCCTCGGGGCCGGGTGGGCCCTGCCCCGCCTGACCGAGCTCAAGGCACAGGAGGCCACGTTCCTCAGTGCCGGGGGCGCCGCGACCCTCGCGGTGGTCAGCGCACTCGCGCTGCTGGTGGCGGTGGCCATGGCGGCACCCCGGCTGACCCCCCTGGTGCCGGGGATCGCGGGGCTCACCCTGGTCGGGCTGACCGCCGGTGTCGTTCTGCGCCCCGAGCTCGCCGACCGCCTGCCCGGCAGCCCCGGCCTGAGCGGAGCCCTGGACCTGCTGCCCCTCGGCGTCTTTGTGCCGCTGGGCCTGGCGCTGGTGGTCCCGATGTTCCTGGCCTCGCGCTGGAGGGGCGCGGAACAGGCCCACGACGTCACCGAAGAGGAGTACTTCGACGGCCTCTACGACGAGGACTACGAAGACGACGAGCGCTCCCCGCTGCCCGCGGCGGCGCCCCGCCCCGGCGGTCACCGCCGCACCGCCTGACCCGCCCCGCACCGCCAGGCGGGCGCGCGGACAGCACCGCCCCTCCCCCCGCGCGACCGGCGGCACCTGGCGGCGTCGCTGGCGAACGCCGACCCCGTGGGCTCCCGGCCGGTGGGGCCGGCACCTCAGCGGGGCCGCTCCCGCACCTGCGGAGGGGTCACAGCCAGTTGGGCCCCCACCGCGAGCTGTCGGAGACGCCGGGCGGCAGCGGCGGCAGGAAGGACGCGCCCGGCGCCCGACCGTCGCTGTCCGCGCGCTCCTCACTGGCGGGTGTTTCGGCCGCGCCGCGTCCGTCGGCACGTTCCCCGGCGGCCCGTTCGGCGTCGAACATGGCGGCGATCTCGTCCGTGATCACCGGGAACACCTCGGTCGCCGCCGAATACGGGCCCGACTCCGCGCCGAGGGGGCCACCAGGTGCGGCGGTGTCGCCCGCCGCGGCCTGCGCCTCGACGCCGGCGGTGGTGTCCCCGTGCGAGAGTGCCGCGGGCTGCGCCTCCGCTGAGGTGAGGCCGCTGTCCGCCGGTGGCGTCGCGTCGTGGCCCGCCTGGGCCGGGGCGGATGCTTCCCATGTGTCGGGCTCGTCCCGCTCGGCGCTGACCCGCAGGGAGCCGCGCATGCGCTCCGGGAAGGCGTCGACGCGGGCGGGCTCGCCGCGAGCATCGGCCGCATCCCCGGCGGGAGAGGCGGTATCCGCGGTGTCGCTGTCCTGTGCGGCCGGGTCCTGCGCCGGGCCGTCTTCCGGGGCGGCCGCCGTGACGCCGTCCAGGTGGTCGCCGAGGGGGTCCTCGGCGTCGTTGTCGCCGGTACCCAGCGCGGGGTCCTGCGCGGCCGGTGCCGGGGCGGCGCCGTCGGGGGCCGTCGCGTCCGGTCGCGCGTCCTCACCTGTGTCCGCGGGCGGGTCGGGGTGTGCGCCCGGCGCCGGCGCGTCGTCCGTGGCGGGCCGCGCCTCCTGCTCGGCGGGCTCGGGCGGTTCGGTGGTGCTCTGGGGCGCCACGCGCTTGGCCGCGGGCGTGAGCGGCCCTGCCGAGGCGCGAATCTCCTCCATCGCGGGACGCACCGCCGCGCCGCCTTCCGGAACGGTCGAGGGAAAGCCGGGCGGTGTCGGGGCGGGCGTGCCGGTGGCGCCAGAGGAGTCCTCCTGCTGTGCGGCGGGCTCGGGCTCCTCGGTGCCGTGGGCGGGGGCGTCCGCGACCGCCGGGGGTGCGCTGGTGGCCACGCGGCGCCACCACAGGGCGGTCTCGTCGCTGGTGAGCTCCTCGTCGACCTCCAGCCAGGCGGGGACCTGGGGGTGGCGGCGTCCCGCGCTCCAGGTGCGCGCGAAGGGCTGGGCGTCCAGCACCACGATGCGTTCGCCGTCGACGGCGGGGATGTCGGCCGGGACGCCGTCGTTCCAGATCCACGAGCCGTCGGCGGAGGTCAGGTTCCACCAGCCGCGCACGATGCGCGCCTCGGGGTCGGGGGCGCTGGAGCGGTAGGAGGCGGTCCACCGGGGGTCGGGGCGTTCTCCGGGCAGGCCCCGGCCCTCGGGGCCGATGAGGGCGTCGGCCAGCAGGGCGTGGAGTTGGAAGTTGTCGCCGATGCCGTCGAACAGGATGCGGAACCCCCGTCCGGAGGCGCGGTCCAAGACGAGGACCGAGGTGGTTTCGGCCATCCGCAGGAGGGCGCGGACCTCGTCGAATTCCCACAGGGCCGCGGAGAGCTGGTTGGAGATCGCCACGAGTTCGGCGTGCAGGGCGGGGTCGGAGCGGATGGCGGCGCGCACGGCGGAGCTGCCGAGCATGGTCTTGGCGGCCAGGCCGTGGCGGCGGATGGTCCACCAGCACACGGTGGCGGTGGGGGCGGCCTCGGCCAGGTCGGTGGCGACGCGCTCCTCGGCTTCGGCGGTGACCGTGTCGGGGTCGGGCGGGGGGCCGCCGCCGGTGCGGTCCCAGGCGGAGAGGAACACGGCGGCGCCCTTGCCCATCAGCCGCAGCAGGCGGACCACCTCCACGCCGGTGGTGCCGGGGGCGGCGCCGGATTCGACCATCGCCCCGGCGATGAGGCTGAGGTCGGCGGCGACGCCGGGCAGGGCGTGCCCTCCGCTGAGGAGGGGGGCCAACGCCTCCAGTGCGAGTTCGCGTTCTTCCTCGGGCACGTGGGGAACCAGCGTGTAGACCTTGTGGGCTGCGGCGGGGAAGGGCTGCGGATCCGTCGCGACTGAGGCGTCGATCAGCTCCTGGAAAGCAGCGCGAAACTCATCGATCACCCCGGCATCTTCGCACATAACGGACACATTGTGGTCACCCCGATCTTCCGGGACGGTTCCGGACCGCGCCCGTGGGGCCCAGAGGTGCGCGCTCACAGGCCCAGGCGGGTGACGGCGTTGTCCTCCAGCGGGTTGGCGGTGCGGATGTAGCCGTGCACGGTGCGCGGGTTGGTCCAGCGGCCCTGGCGCATGATCTCGCGGTCCGCGGCGCCGCCCAGCGCCGCCTGGGTGGCGAACCCGGAGCGCAGCGAGTGCCCGCTGAAGGCGCGGGGGTCCAGACCCGCCCGTTCTGCGTAGCGTTTGACCAGGTCGGCGACGGCGCGCCCGGAGATCGTGCGGGGTGCCAGGCGGCCGTGCCGGTCGATGGGCGGAAACAGGGGGCGGGCGGTGCCGTCGGCCAGGTCGGTACCGGTGTAGGTGTGGCAGCGGTGGGCGGGCGGGGCGGCGGCGAGGTGGTCCGCGCCCGCCTGGGGGTCGGCTTCCAAGAACGCGCGCAGACCGGGGGCTCCGCCGTCGCGGTGGGCCCGCACGGCGTCGGCCCACTCGGCGAACGCGCAGACCGGGCAGGTGGTGCTGCGCCTGCCCCGGGGCAGGGCGACCTGCTGGGCGTGGCGCGCCTCCTGGTCGGTCTTGGTGGCCGCCAGGCCCACCACGAGCAGGGGTTCGCCGGTTGTGGCGTCGGTGTCCACGGCGATGTCGTCGAAGGTCAGCGCGGCCAGTTCGCTGCGGCGCAGGGCGCCGGCGAACCCGGCCAGGAGCAGGAGCGCGTCGCGGCGCCGTGCGGTGCCGGTGGGGTGGCCGGGGGCGGGGCGTTCGGCCAGCAGGGCTTCCAGGGTGTGCAGGAGCACGGGGCGTTTGCGGTTGGGCCGGGCGCGGCGTTGGCGCCGGATGCCGCGCAGGGTCATGCGGACCACGTCGGCGCGGGTGGGTGAGGCCAGGCCGTGGGCCCCGTGCACGGCGGCGATGGCCGCGGCCTTGCGTTCCAGGGTGGAGGGGGACAGCGCCCAGCGGGCGGGGTCGTCGCGGCCGACGGTGTCGGCCGCGGCGGCGAGGTAGACGGCGACGTCCACGGGGTCGGCGGGCAGGGAGCGGCGGCCTTCGGCCAGGCACCAGGCGGTGAAGGCGCACCAGTCGGTGCGGTAGGCGCGCAGGGTGTTGTGCGACTGGGCGGAGGCCAGGTAGCGGCCCAGGGCCGATGCCTGCTCGTCGTCGAAGCGCCGCCGCACCTCCTCCAGGGCGCGGGTGTCCACGAGCACGCTGTGGGTGCCGTGTTCCAGCCGGGTGCGGACCTCCGCCGGCACGATCTCGGCCACGTCGCCGCCGCCGGGGTGGTCTTCGGGTTTGTCGTCCACGGTGGTCCATCATGGCGCATCGCGGACCGAAGGGCGTTATGGGGCGCGCGGCCGCGGCCGGCCCGCCCCCGGATCGGACCTCGCGGGGGCGGTGTGCGGCTGGTCAGCCGAGTGCGGCGCCGATGGCCGAAACCAGGTCGGCGGGGGACGCCAGGGAGAACAGGGCCGCCGCCGACAGCAGCAGGGCCAGGCCGAACATGACGGCGGCGATCCTGCGGCGCAGCACCGCGGCGGCCACGGCGCCGACCACGGGGACGCCCAAGGCGGATGCCACCAGCCCCACGAGGTACCAGGCGGTGGCGCGCCGAGCGGCGTCGGTGATCTCCGCGGCGTTGAGCAGGGCGAAGCCCTCGGCCAGGTAGAGCACGAAGAACAGCAGGGACCCGCCGATCCAGGCCGCCGTCAGCAGGCACCACACCAGCACGGGCCAGCGCGCGGGCTCCTCCACCGCGACCGGGGTGCGCGCGGTGCGGGCGGGGTCGGCGGCCGCCGTGCGGCGGGTGTCCCGCGTCCCGGTGCGCCGTTCGCGCGGTGTGCGGGGGTTCTTCTTCTTGGGTGACACGCGCCCCTCCGATCGCCTCACGCGCGGCCACCCGGCTCGGCCGCACCGGCCCCCACCCTAGGCGGCGGGGGCCGGTGCCCTGGTCACACGGCGGCCAGGAGGTGGATGGCGGTGATGTAGGCGATCGGCCACAGCAGCAGCGCCAGCGACCAGCGTGCGGCCGTACGGTCCCCGGCGACCGTGGTGATGGCGGCGGCCAGCAGCGGCAGGCCCACGGCGGCGCCGACGCCCAGCGTGTACCACTCGGCGGCGGAGCTGGCGTCGGCTGCCACGGCGTTGAGGTACCCGATGGGCCCCAGGATCAGGCCGGCCAGTCCCAGGACGGCCGCGGTGATGCGGACGCCCAGGGGGTGGCGGGTGTTGCGGATGGGCGGGCCTCCATTTTCAACCGGCGGCAACGGGGAACGCACCTTCTCCCACAGGGTTCGTGGAGCGCCGCGCCGGGGCGTGCGCGGCGTGGACGGAGAATCGAGCACGGTGTCGGTGATGCCTTTCAGCGGGACGGATGAAACGGATCAATGTCGGTCTCGGTGATGTGGTGTTCGGTGGTCATCGGGGCAGAGGGGCGCTGCCCGGATGCGACATCGACCATCCAACTCGGCTCGGGGCTGTCGATCAAGAGGTCGGGTGGGCGAGTGTCGTCATCCTCGTGGCGTTTTTCCCGCCTCGGGCGCCGGATCGTGCGCCAGCGGGCACGCCGCGTCAGGGCGCGGCGTGCCCCCGCCAGGGGCGTGCCCGGTGGCACAGGCCCGCGAACCCGGCCAGGACGCGCAGTTCGGCGACCGAGCGCGGGGCGGCCGTCAGCAGGTCCGGGGAGTACACCAGCGCCGCCAGGACCTGGGCGCGCGACAGGGCCACGTTGAGCCGGTTGCGCGACAGTACGAAGTCCAGGCCGCGCGGGACCTCCAAGGCGCTGGAGACCGTCATGGAGCAGATCACCACCGGCGCCTCCTGGCCCTGGAACCGGTCCACGGTGCCGACCCGCACCCCTGGCATCCCGGCCTCGCGCAGCGCCCGGCGCAGGGTGCGCACCTGGAGGTTGTAGGGGGCGACCATGAGGATGTCGTCGGGCCGCAGCGGGCGGGGGTCGGCGCCCGGCTCGGTGAAGGCGGCGCCCACCAGGCGTGCGGCCAGGCCGACCGCGGCCTCGACCTCCTCGGGGCTGTGGGTGCTGCGCCCGCTGTGGGCCACCGGCACCTGGTACAGGCCCGCCTCCCTGCCCTCAAGGCCGCGCTCGGCGGCCGAGGGGTGGGCGTGCAGGCGCCCGCGGTAGGACAGGGCGGAGACCGGGGCGCACACGGCCGGGTGCATGCGCCGGGTCTCGTCCAGGAAGTAACCCAGGGAGGCGTCGATGATCTCCTCCCCGCCCACCAGGTGCTCCAGCGCCGAGGCATCGGCGCCCTCGGCGTGGGTGCCCTGGACGACCTGTGGGAGTTGCTGGGGGTCGCCGAGCAGGACGAGGTTGCGTGCGGCGGCCGAGACGGCGAGGGTGTCGGCCAGCGCGAACTGCCCGGCCTCGTCGATGATGAGCACGTCCAGCGGGTCGTCGAGCATGGTGGCGTTGGCCATGCCCCAGGCGGTGCCGCCGACGAGGTAGCCGCCCTCCTGCTTGGCCCGCCAGGCGGACAGCGCGTTGAGGCTGCGCGGCTGCTCCCAGGGCAGGTCGGGGTCGGGCGCCTGCTTGCCGCTGGGGCGCTTGGCGGCGGGGACGGGGGCGCGGGCGTCCTGGCCGGCGCGCACGGCGGCCGCCAGCACGTTCTCCACGGCCTTGTGGCTGGTGGAGCACACGCCCACGGTGGCGCCCCGGCCCACCAGGTGGGTGATGAGCTGTGCGGCGAGGTAGGTCTTGCCCGCCCCGGGCGGGCCCTGCACGGCGAGGTAGGAGTCCTCCAGGCGGTCCACGGCGGCGATGGCGGTGGCGATCAGGTCGCCGCCGTGCTCGGCGGGGTCGGGCAGGGCGCCGCCGCCGCGCAGCCGGGGCGGCAGGCGGCGCAGCACGTCGACTCCGGGCAGGCGCAGCCAGTCCGGTTGGTGGGCGATGGTCTGCTCGACGAGGGCTTCCAGGGCCGCGTCCTTGGGGGCCGCCTGGATGGGCGGGCCGGGCAGCACGGCGGCCGGGGCGCGGGCGTAGAGCTGCTCGGGGTCGGCGGTCTCGGTCACGACGAGCCGGTCGGCCGAGGCGGCGGTCACGGTCGCGTCCACCGTGTCGGCGCCCTGGCCCCATGAGTAGGGCCGCGCGGAGCGCGTCGACTCGGGGCGGTGGCAGGTGACGGGCGGGCCCGGGTAGAGCAGCCGCACGCGGTCGTCGGCGGAGAAGGGGTGGGGGCGGGTGGGGTCGGCGCGCAGCTCCAGTTCGCGGCGGGCGAGGCGCTGGCGGCCGGTGGGCTCCTGCCACTCCCCCGCCGCCACGCGCAGCGGTACCAGGCAGTCGTTGTCGGACTCCAGCTCCTCCACCGGGGCCGAGACCCGGCGGAAGTACTCCCACCAGGAGGGCTTCTCCTCGCGCGGGTAGTACCCGGCCAGCGCCGCCAGGCGGACGCGGGCCTGCTGGGCCGCGTCGCGCCGGTGGGTGTCGGCGGGCACGTCGCGCAGCAGCGGGTCGGTCAGGGCGCGCAGCCGCGCCTCCTTCTCCTCGCGTTTGCGCCGCTTGTCGTCCTCGGCCTCACTCAGCTCGGTCTGGACGGCGGGGCGCGCCGTGATGCCTTCGGCCGCGCGGCGCTCCTCCAGCCAGTCGCGCAGCCGCGCGGTGGACACGCAGTCGTCGTAGTTGTAGGCGCCGATGTCGGACAGGATCTTGTCGGCCCGGTCGGTGTCGCCGGACTCACGCGCGCCGAGGTAGTCGGCGTAGGCGTCGATGCTGGCGGTGGCGGTGGCCACGTCGCCGTCGCGCCCCTCGAAGTACAGCGGCTCCAGGTACTTGATGGAGTAGGAGCGCTGGGAGACCCGCAGGCTCTTCTTGACCACCGTGTACAGGTCGACCAGGCGGTGGTCGCGCAGCAGGAGGTCGACCTCCCGCTCGCGGGTGGCGAAGGCCGCCGCCAGGGACTTGAGCCGGTCGACCTCGTAGGAGGCGTAGTGGTAGATGTGCGCCTGGGGGTCGGCCTCCAAGCGGGCGGTGGCGAAGTCGACGAAGTCCTCGAACGCCTGCTTCTCCTCGGCGCGGTCGTGGGCCCAAAAGGCGTGGAAGTGCGCGGCGCCGTCCTCCTCGGTGACGGCGCCGAAGAGGTACTCCAGGCCGCGCCCGTCGGCGCCGTCGAAGTAGGGGTAGCCCTCCATGTCGAAGAAGATGTCGCCGGGGCTGGGGGCGGGCAGGCCGGCCAGCCCGTCGGGGGCATACACCTGGGCGATGACCTCGCCGGTGGGGTTGGCGGCGGTGCGGGTGGCGTCCTGGCGGGCCTGCAGGGCGGCCTGTTCACGCAGCCGGGTGTAGGAGTGCCGGGGCAGGGTGGGCGGCCGGTCCTCCTCGGTGGCCGCGGCCAGCGAGTCGATGGTGGTGATGCCGGCGTCGCTGAGCTTGCGGGCCTGGTCGGAGCGGATCCCGGCCACCAGGGTGAGGTGGCGGGAGGCGGTGCGTCCCTCCCGGCACATCGCGGCGTAGCCGCAGCGCTCGCAGGAGGGGCGCGGCTCGCCCCACAGCGGGTCGGGGGCGGCGATGGGCCCGCGCAGCCGGGTGGCGAGCCGGTCGGAGACCGAGGAGAGCAGCGGGGTGAAGTCGGCGACCCGGTAGGCGTGGGTGGCGCCGTCGCCGGTGACCAGGTACATGTGTTCGGGGTCGGCGGGCCCCATCCGGCCGAGGGCGGCGGCGTAGGCCGCCAGCTGCACCAGCGCCCCGGGGCCGGGGTGGTGGGCCAGCTTAGTGTCGTAGGGCTCGTAGGTGCCGCGTCCGGGGCGGTGCTGCCCGGTGGCGGGGTCGGTGTCGTCACGGATGAGGAAGTCGGCGCGGCCGTGGAAGGCAACGCCGTGGTCGCCGGGTTCGTAGAAGACGCCCTGGTAGATGACGGGGACGCCGGAGGCCATAGCCGCGGCGGTGGCCCGGGCGGCGGCCGCCATGGCGGCGTGGGTGGGTTCGGGGTTGTCGATCGCGACGACGCCGTCGCCGAACACCTGCCGCAGCCGGTCGAGTTCGGCCTGTTCGTGGGCGGCGCCGCTGCGGGCGACCAGCGGGTCGATCTCGGCGGGCGCGGGGACGCCCTCGACACGGGCGGCCAGCGCGGCCTTGAGCGCGCTGCGGTGGTCGCACTCCATGGCGTCGACCAGGTCGGTGGGTGAGATGACCCATCCGGTCTCGTTGCGAAACACCGGCCTCGTCCCTTTCCCTGCGTCGCCTTGTCGGCATTGTGCCACGCGCTGCACACGCGTCCGGCGATGTCACACGTGTGCGCGGCGCCGGGCGGGCAAAAGGGGGGCGGGGACGCGTGTGGCTCCCCGGGGGGGCAGACGCCACCCCGGGGAGCCACCGGCCGGTTCCCACCCGGAGGTGGGGTGCGGACGTGGTGCCTAGCTCACGACCTGCCAGTCGACGTTGACGACGCCCTGGCCGGCCGAGGCGATCGAGGTGAAGGACGCCGTGGACAGGTCCAGGCAGCGTCCGGCGACATAGGGGCCGCGGTCGTTGATACGCACGGTGACCGACTTGCCGTTGGACGGGTTGGTCACCTTGACCATGCTGCCCATCGGCAGGGTCTTGTGGGCCGCGGTCATGGCGCTGGGGTCGAAGGTCTCACCGCTGGCGGTGGGCTGCGGGTCGCTGTACATCGACGCCTGGCAGGAGCCGCCGTCACCGGTGGGGGTCAGCCCGGAGCCGTTGGAGCCGGAGGAAGAGGAGGACGGGGCGGAGGACTGCTCCTCCTTGGGTTCCGGCTTCTCTTCCTTCTTCTTGGGCTCCGATGCCGAGGCCTGGACTGACTGGGCGGCCTCCTGGGAGGCCTGGTCGCGCTGCTCCTCGCTCTGCTTGCGCTCATCGGCGTCGGGCGTGGCCGGGGTGTCGGCACCGTCGGCGAGGTCGTTGACCTCGGCGGAGGGCACCTTCATCTCGTTGGCGGCGCTCTGCGGGCTACCACCGAGGTCGCCCAGGACGGCCGCGCCGGCGGTACCGCCGGTGATGAGGACGGCGCCCGCGGCCGCCGTCAGGACGACGGCGCGCTTGGTCTTCAGGTTTTTGAGGAGCGAAATACGAGAGGGCTCATGATTGCCCACGAGGAACGTCCTTTGAACGGGGACAGGGACCAGCCGTGCGCCACGGGCCGTGGAACCGAGGGGGCCACCAGAGGGGCGCCGGGGGCACAGCACATCCACCCGGAACAGGGGGTGGGGGGTCGGTTTGGGGTTAAGCCGCAGGTCAGGGGCTTTAAACCGACCTGGCTGAGCGTATGCATAACGAGAGGGTCACGGAAACCAATTTGGGGGGTTTGTGTCACTTGTCACTTCGTTTGCCTACGTTGGGTTTGCTTTGCGACTCCCTGCGTAGTTCATGGTGTGATCGAGAGCATGCGTCTTGGTTCATCCGTGTTTGACCCACTCACGGTGGGGTGTCCATGTTTCTACCGTCACGGGATGGTAACGGTCAACGGGTGGGCCGCACGCGGGCCCGTCCCCTGCAGTGGGGCGGGGCGCCCTGCGCCGCTGCCCCGCAGGTCACCGCGGACATGGGGGCCGCGGGACGAAGAAGACGCGCGGCCCGCGGGCCCCACGGCGGCGATGGCACCGGCGGCCGGGGCCGGCCGTGCGCCGTGGCGGGCGGCCGCCCTTGCGGTGTCCTTGGGTGATAAGCGGCACCGGTGAAGAGGGGCACGGGGTGGGCCGGTAGGCCCGACCCACGCGGCCCCCGACCCGCCGTCGATCCGTCGGCTCCCCCACCACCCGCACGCGGCCCACGGGCGGAAGCAGTGGCGCCACGGCAGGGGCCGGGGCCCTCTGTCACTTCGCGGTCGGCCCGAAAAGCGGATAAGTGACCATCCGCAGCCGGTTAAATCCGTTTCGCCACAATTCATCCGCGATAATCACGAAAATTATCCCGGCAAAACGGACATAACCGGGCGCGTGGACGTGATCACCGATGGAGTATCCCGCGGCGGAGCGGGCGCCCGCACCCCGCGCCCCCCGCACGCACAGCGGGAGCCCGGGTGGCCCGCATCTTCCGGCAGCGGGCCGCCCGCGCGGCGCCCGCCACCCGCAGCGCTCCATAACCCCGCAGGTCAAAGTGCATTCCCTTTGACCTTTCATGGAGGTTCCGCCCACCGCGCCTCGGGTAGCTGCCCACCGACCTGTCGATCAATACGCGAGGAGCACCATGATCGCGAAGCTGTCCGAAATGGGCGTCACCTCAGAAATGGCCTACACCGCCGGCACGGCCTCCATCGGACTCAGCATCCTCACCTGGCTCGCCTCCAGGAAGGCGGAGGACGCCGGCACCGCCCGCGCCGACCGCTGGGGCATCTTCGTCGGGCAGTGGGCGCCCACCCTGTTCGCCGTGGGCGTCGCGCTCCGCCTCCACGAAAGCAAGGTCTAGCCCGCCCGACCTCGCGTGGCCACAAAGAAGCCCGCCACACCCGCCAGGCCGCGAGCGTCGAATCCTTTTAAGGCAGCCACCGCCGCCCGGGCGGCAGCGAGCCCGCAACGGTTCGACACTCGCGGCCCCGCGCCTCACCGGGGCGGTGCCGGCCGCTGGGCGGGCGGCCCGGTGGGGAACAACTCCGCCGCCGGGTCGACCAGCGCCACGCCGCTCAGCGCCGCTGCCGCCCGGGCCAGCTCCGGAGTGTTGACATGGCCGCCCACCGCGCCGATGGTCGTCCGCAGCGCCTCCACCACACCGGCGCCGCACGCCGCGGCCGCGTAGTGCGCCGCCACCGCGGGCGTGCGCGACTGCCCGGCCGCGCAGTGCAGCAGCACCCGCTTGCCCTCCGCGCGCAGCGCCGCCACCGCCGCCGCTGCCTCGTCCAGCACGAAGTGCAGGTTGGGGTTGACCGCCTCCCGGTCGGCGAGCCACACTTCCACCCGGTCGCCCGCTGCGAGATGGGACGGCGCGTCCCCCGGCCCCCGGCGACACAGCGTCACCACCGCCTCCGCGTCGCGCCGCGTGCGCACATAAGCCAGATTGCACAGGGTCACCCCCGGGTCATAAGGGTGCTCGACAGCGAACGGGTGGCGGATGTGCGGACTGGCGCCCGCCGGATGGTGCTCCCGCTCGGGCCACCGCTGCGGGTCGCTGCCCCGCGCCAGCACCACCGCCCGTGTCACCAGGACGCGCGGCGCCACAATGTCGCCCAGCCGCCGCTGCGCCTCCAGCGGGACCCCCGACATCCCCCAGCGCGCCCCCGCCAGCGCACCGGCGTACATCGCGGCCTCGTCGCCGCCGCGCGCATAGGCCCTCCACACCGCCTCGACCAGGTGGGAACAGGGGAAGCTCCCGCGCGCCGGATCCAGCGGCGGCACCGGGGCGCCCTGCACCGACCGCCACCCCGTGGCGATCGGACCGCGCTCAGGAACGCCCGCCTCCACCGGAGGCACCCGCCCCTCACCCACGGTGCGGCACAACGCCGCCGTCCACTGCCGCTCCAGAGGGCCGTCCACCGCCTTGGCCGCCGCCACGGGGTCGCCGACGTTGCCCAGCGCCGTCGCGATCAGCCACGCCAGCAGCGGCGGTCCGGTGCCCTCCCCGTCGGGGTGGCAGATCTCGGCGGTCATCGCCGGGGGTGTGCCGATGAGGCACGCGGCCGCGGCGGCGCCCACCCACGCCCCGGCGGCCCGGTCCAGCCGCGGGTCGTCGTGGTCCCAGGCCTCGCGGGACTCGATTGCTCGCCTGGCGGGGGACATGGCTCTCCCATCGCGTCGCGTGGTCCGCACCCCCTTCTACATTCCCTCTAGAGAGGAAAAAGGAAGGCGTGTTGCCGGATCCGGCCACACCTCCGCCACCACCCGGCCGCGAGCAGGCGAGGAGAAAAGGAGACGGCGACGACGCCGCACAGACAGCGTTGACCACCACCGCGAGCAGCGCCGGGTGGCCGCCGCGCCCGCGCCGACACCCGAGGCGTGCGAGGGCAAGTGCTGCCGGTGCGGGCAGGTGGTCGACGCTCCACCACCGCGTGCCGACATCCGCGGGAGCCTCGCGTGCGCGTGCTGGGTGACCGGCGTCCGGTGACGATCACCGCCCCGGGGAACACCGGGGCCAAGCGCCGCTCCGGCACCCGCCGGACCCTCGCTTCCGCCCGACGGCGCGACGCGGCTGACGGGGCCCCGGAATGTGCACGCGCCGCTCGCGGGGGAGGCGATGCCCCGCGGCGCTCAACCGGCGAGGACCACTCGCCACCCCCGCCACCCCCACCGCTGCCCTGCCCTTGGCCGAGTGGCGCCGAGCACGCGCCCGCCCCCAGGGGTCGGGCGCGTCGGGAGCGCTGCGCTAGGCGGGCTGGGGGACCAGCGCCGCCCGGTAGCGGGCCACGACCGCCTGGGCCACCTCGTCGTCCGGGCACAGCGGAGCGGCCACCACATCGGCTCCCGCCTCGGCCAGCCGCTGGTGGAACAGGCCTGGCGCCAGCAGCCAGGAGGCGATCGCGACCCGCCCGCGCCCCTGGCGCCGCACGCGCCGCACGACCTCGGGCACCCGAGGCGTGGCAGTGGCGATGTAGCCCACCTCCACCGGCGCCTCCAGTGCCCCCGACAGCCGGTCGGCGGCGTCGTGCACCTGGGCGCGAGCGCCCGCGTCAGACGACCCGGCGGCGGCCAGCACCACGGCGTCACCCGGCGTCCATCCCGCACGCCCCAGCCGCCGCGCGGCGGCGGTGATCAGCCGCGGGTCGCCACCCAGAGCTCCGGTGACCACGGCATCGGCTCGCCCGGCCCGGGCGAGCTGCTCGGGGATATCCACGTGCACGTGGTACCCGGCGGCCAGGAACGCCGGCACCACCACGACCGGGCCGTCGACCGCGGCGGCCACCTCGCCCACATCGGGAGCCAGCACATCGGCGAAGGCGAGCCGCACGGCGACACCGGCGCGCGCGCCCACGCGCCGCGCCAGCGCGCGGGCCACGGCCACACCCCGCTGGTCGCGGGTTCCGTGCACGGCCAGCAGCAGCGTGGGCGCGGACGCGTCTCGCGGGAGTCCGGCCAGGGCGGGGGTGCGGGGTGAGGCAGACATCAGGCTCCTGAGGTCGGGCAGTCGCCGTTGTCCAGGGCGAGGCGGTAGCCGCGCTTGACCACGGTCTGGATGATCTTGGGATCGCCCAGCGCGGTGCGCAGCCGGGCCACGGCCGTCTCCACGGCGTGGGCGTCGGCCTCGCCGCCCAGGCTGGCCAGCAGGTCGGCGCGGTCGCGTACCTGGCCGGGGCGGCGGGCCAGTTCGCGCAGCACTCGCATCAGCGCGGGTGAGAGGGGGCGCACGACCCCGTCGAGCAGCACGGCGTGGCCGCGCAGCCGCATGCGGTGGCCGGCCACCGGCAGTTCGGGGAAGCGGTCGGGCAGCTCCTCGGTGAGCTTGCGGACCTGGGCGCCGATGCGGGCGCGGGCGGGCCACACGGTGGGGATGTCGTGGGCCATCAGCGGGCGGGCGGTGACCGGGCCCACGCACATGGCCAGCACGTCCCTGCGCAACGCGTTGACCAGGTGGGGCTGGGTGCCGGTCGTCGCGGAGCGGGCCAGCAGCCCGGCGGCGGCCGGGGCGCTGGTGAAGGTGACCGCGTCGATGCCGCCGCCGGTGACGCCGTCGATGAGCCGGTCCAGGGCGCCGACGTCCTCAGGCGTGGTCCACCGGTAGATGGGGACCTCGACGACCTCGGCTCCGGCCATGCGCAGGGCGGCGCAGAAGTCGGGCAGGGGCTCGCCGTGGAGCTGCACGGCCACGCGCAGCCCCTCCACGCCGGTGGACAGCAGGTAGTCCAGGACTTCGGCGGAGGATTCGGAGGGCGGCGACCACTCCTCGGTGAGCCCGGCGGCGCGGATGGCGCCCTTGGCCTTGGGGCCGCGGGCGATGAGCCGCGAGCGGGCCATGGACGCGATGAGCGGTTCGGCCTGACCCCAGGTTTCGCAGGCCTCGACCCAGCCGCGGAAGCCGATGCCGGTGGTGGCCACGACGATGTCGACGGGGTCGTGGATGAGGCGGCGTGAGGCGGCGGCCAGGCGCTGGTCGTCGCTGAGGGGGACGATGCGCAGCGCCGGGGCGCACACGACCTCGGCGCCCTTGCGGCGCAGCAGTGCGGCCAGCTCGTCGGCGCGTCGGGCCGCGGTGACCGCGACGGTGAACCCGGCCAGTGGGGCCACGGTCGCCGCGGGTTCGGTGCGCGGTCCGGGCAGGTGGTCGATTCCGGCGCTCATTGGGGGGCCTCGTCGGGGTGGACGCCGACGTCGATCACACCGTCGCGCTCGCGCACGCGGTAGGTGGCCAGGCGCACCTGGGGGTCGTCGAGGCAGGCGCCGGTGCGCAGGGAGAAGACCTGCTTGAGCATGGGTGAGGCCACGGTCGGTTCCCCGCCGCGGTCGCCGACGATGCCGCGCGACATCACCGCGGCCCGGCTGAACGGGTCGATGTTGTCCAGGGCGTACAGCGCGCCGTCGTGGGTGCGGAACAGGGCGGCCTGGCGGCCGTCGGGCAGCAGGACGGCCACGCCGCGCTCGGGCAGGAGCCGCTCAGCGGGGCAGGCGCGGACCCACTGGCCGTCCGGGGTGGTGGACAGGGCGGGAAGGGCGGGTGCGGTCATCTCGTCAGACCTCCACGGGTGCGGAGCCGTCGGGGGCGGTGCGGGCGGTGTCCCCGTCGGGGGTGGTGCCGTTGGTGGGCAGGTGCGGCATCCCCAGGGCGACGGGCCCGGCCGGGACGGGCTGGTCGCGCTCGGTGTCGAAGGTGATGGTGGGGTCGGGGGCCTCGGGGGCGTTGGCGAAGGAGGTGAACCGGGCGAGCTTGTCGGGGTCCTCCAGCACGCCGCGCCATTCGTCGGCGTAGTTGGCGACGTGGGCGGCCATGTCGCGTTCGAGGTCGGCGCCGATGCCCAGGGAGTCGTGGACGACGACGTCGCGCAGGTGGTCCAGGCCGCCGTCGAGGCTCTCGATCCAGGCGGAGGTGCGCTGCAGCCGGTCGGCGGTGCGGATGTAGAACATCAGGAACCGGTCGATGTAGCGGATGAGGGTGGCGTCGTCGAGGTCGGAGGCCAGGAGTTCGGCGTGGCGGGGGGTGAAGCCGCCGTTTCCGCCGACATAAAGGTTCCAGCCCTTGTCGGTGGCGATGACGCCGAAGTCCTTGCCGCGCGCCTCGGCGCATTCGCGGGCGCACCCGGAGACCGCGGCCTTGATCTTGTGGGGCGAGCGCAGGCCCCGGTAGCGGAGTTCGAGGTCGATGGCCATGCGCACGGAGTCTTGGACGCCGTAGCGGCACCAGGTGGTGCCCACGCACGACTTGACGGTGCGCAGGGCCTTGCCGTAGGCGTGCCCGGATTCGAAGCCGGCCTCCACCAGGCGCGACCAGATGGCGGGCAGCTGCTCGACGCGGGCGCCGAGCAGGTCGATGCGCTGTGCGCCGGTGATCTTGGTGTAGAGCCCGAACTCGCGGGCGACCTCGCCGATGACGATGAGCTTGTCGGGGGTGATCTCGCCGCCGGGGACCCGGGGCACGACCGAGTAGGTGCCGTTGCGCTGGAGGTTGGCCAGGAAGTGGTCGTTGGTGTCCTGCAGTGCGGCCTGCTCGCCCTCCAGGATGTGTCCGCCGCCCAGGGAGGCGAGGATGGAGGCGACGGCCGGTTTGCAGATGTCGCAGCCGCGGCCGGTGCCGTGGCGGGCGATGAGGTCGGAGAACGTGGTGGTGCCGGTGGCCCGGACGATCTCCATGAGTTCGGCCCGGGAGTGGGTGAAGTGCTCGCACAGGGCGCTGGACTGCTCCACGCCGGAGGCGGCCAGCAGCTGCTTGAGCATCGGCACGCACGAGCCGCAGCTGGTACCGGCGCTGGTGCACCCCTTGAGTGCCGGCACGTCGCAGGCGCCATCGGTGATGGCCTGGGTGAGCTCGCCCTTGGTGACGGCGTTGCAGGAGCAGATCTGGGCGTCGTCGGGCAGGGCGCCGGCGCCCACGCCCCCGCCGTCGGCTCCGGCCGGGGAGATCAGGCCCAGCGGGTCGCCGGGCAGCTCGTGTCCGACCAGGGGGCGCAGGGCCGCATAGGCGGAGGCGTCGCCGACCAGGACCCCGCCGAGCAGGGTGGTGGCGTCGTCGGAGACGACGAGCTTGGCGTAGCGGCGGCCGGCGGCGTCGTTGACGACGACGTCCAGGGCGCCCTCGGTGCGGCCGTGGGCGTCGCCGAAGCTGGCCACGTCCACGCCGAGCAGTTTGAGCTTGGTGGAGGTGTCGGCGCCGGTGAAGGCGGCCTCGCCGCCGACGAGCCGGTCGGCGACGACCTCGGCCATGGCGTTGCCGGGGGCGATGAGCCCGTAGACGGTGCCGTCGTGGCTGGCGCATTCGCCGATGGCGTAGATGTGGGGGTCGCTGGTGCGGCAGGTGTCGTCGATGACGACGCCGCCGCGCTCGCCGATGTCCAGCCCGGCGTGGCGGGCGATGTCGTCGCGGGGGCGGATGCCCACGGAGAACACGACCATGTCGGTGGGGATGCGCTCGTCCCCGAGGTGGATGGCGGTGGGGCGGCCGTCGTCGCCGGCCTCGATGCGCGAGGTGCCGGTGCCGGTGTGCACGGTGACGCCGAGTTCTTCGATGAGGCGGCCCAGCAGGGCGCCGCCGCCCTCGTCGACCTGGGCGGGCATGAGCCAGGGGGCCAGTTCGACGACGTGGGTGTCGACGTCGAGCAGCCGCAGGGCGTTGGCGGCCTCCAGGCCCAGCAGGCCGCCGCCGATGACGACGCCGGTGGCGGCGTCGCGGGCGGAGGCGGTGATGGCGTCCAGGTCGTCGATGGTGCGGTAGACGTGGCATCCGGGCAGGTCGTGGCCGGGCAAGGGCGGCACGAACGGGTAGGAGCCGGTGGCCAGCACGAGGGTGTCGTAGTGGACGATGGCGCCGGAGGAGGTGGTGACCGTCGTGTTCTCCCGGTCGATGGCGGTGGCGCGTTCGCCCAGCCGCAGGTCGACGCTCTCGCCCAGGTCGGCCAGGCGCAGGTCGCTTTCGGTGGCGCCGTCGAAGTAGGAGGACAGCGCGACCCGGTCGTAGGCGGGGCGCGGTTCCTCACCCAGGACCACGATGTTCCACGCGCCCGCAGCGTCGCGGTCGTGGACCGCCTCGACGAGGCGGTGGCCCACCATGCCGTTGCCGATGACGACGAGTTGTCTCATTTGCGACTTCTTCTCCCTTGGTGGTCGGCGGGGAGCCGGTGGCGGCGCCGACCGGTCGCCTCCGTGGTTTCCCAGGCAACCCAGAGGGTGTTTCCGCGTGGTCAGCCGTGTGTGACGCGCGTGTTTCGTTCTTCTGCCATCCCTGCTCACCTGGGAGTGAGCGCTCCAGGTGGCGGGCTGGGGGCGCACGTGCGGGGTAGGCGGGGGGTCTCGGTGGGCATGGTGCTAGGTGCCATGGTGTCCAACGCTTCCACCCACGCCGGGCGCGCGGCGGTGTCGCTGAACGCGCTCGCGTTGGGCGATGCGTTCGGGGCGCGCCTGTTCGCGCCGGATGGGGCCGAGGCGGTGCGGGAGCGGACGCTGCCGCCGGGGCCCTGGGAGTGGACCGACGACACCGAGATGGCGTGCTCGGTCTATGCGGTGCTCTACCGCTACGGGCGGGTCGACCAGGACGCGCTGGTCGCCAGCTTCGCCGCGCACTACGACGCGCTGCGCGGCTACCACACCGCCACCGACCACCTGCTGCGCTCGGTGCGGGCGGGCGGTGACTGGCGCACGCTGGCGCCCGCCCAGTTCGATGGGGCCGGCTCGTGGGGCAGCGGCGCGGCGATGCGGGTGGCCCCGCTGGGGGCCTGGTTCGCCGACGACGTGGCCGAGGCGGTCCGCCAGGCGCGGCTCTCGGCGGAGGTGACCCACACCCACCCCGATGGCATCGCCGGGGCGGTGGCGGTGGCCGCCGCTGCGGCGGTGGCGGTGCGGTGCGAACCGCTGGGGGCGGGCGGGTTCCTCGGCGAGGTGCTCGACTACATCCCCTCCGGCGCCGTCCACGAGGCCGTGCACGACGCGCGCGCCCTGCTGATCTCGTCTGACCCGTGCGCCGTGGCCGCGGAGCTGGGCTGCGGCGAGCTCATCGGCGCCCGCGACACCGTGCCGTTCGCGCTGTGGGCGGCGGCCAAGCACCACGACGACCTGCCCGGGGCGCTGTGGGCGGCCGCCGCGGCGGCCTCAGCGGCGGGCGGGGACCTCGACACCACCTGCGCGATCGTCGGCGGCATCGTGGGCACCCGGCTGCCCTGGGGGCAGCTGCCCGCGGGGTGGCGCGAGCGCGCCGAGCCGCTGCCGGAGTGGGTCCCGGTGCCCGCTTCTCGGTCCTGAAAGGACCGAGCTTTCGGGTGAACGCCGCCACCGGGTGCTGGGTGGACCGCGCGCCCAGGCGGCTGTGAGCACGCCAGGGACGCAGGGCCGCCGCCACGCACACCGGGAAGCACCCCCGGCGTCCCGGCCCACCCCTCCCCCGCCCCGCGAGGTGCGTGGCAGGACGCGCGCGAAAGGGGCGGCGCCCCCTCCCCCGCGGGCGCGGGGTGCGGAGACGCCGCCCGGATGCCGAGACGCGCCAGAGGCAGGCGCGCGCCGGTCAGCGCGAGGGCCGCTATCCGACGGTGATCCTCTTGCTGGTCGTCCCGCTGGCGCCCTGGTCGTCGGTGACGGTCAAGGTGACCTCGTAGGTGCCGCCGGTGTTGTAGAAGTGCCAGGTGGATTGGCCGCTGCCGGTCGTGCCGTCGCCGAAGTCCCAGGCGTAGGAGGCGATGGTGCCGTCAGGGTCACTGGCGCCCGAGGCGTCGAAGCTGCACAGGTCCCAGTAGGCGTAGCAGGTCGCGGTGAACGCGGCGGTGGGCGCCTCGTTGCCGGGCTCGCTGCCGACCTTGACCTCGACCGACGTCGTGCCGGTGGCGCCGCTGTCGGCGGTGACGGTCAGCGTGACGGTGTAGGTGCCGTCCGCGGTGTAGGTGTGGGACGGGGCCGCGCCCTCACCCGTGGTGCCGTCGCCGAAGTCCCAGGCGTAGCCGGTGATCTCGCCGTCGGGGGCGGCGGAGCCGGTGCCGTCGAACTCGCAGGTCCGCGAGGTGTCGTCGCAGGTGTGTCCGATGACGGCGGTGGGCTTGTCGCCCCCACCGCCGCCGTCGGACGGGTAGGTGGAGGCGTCGCCCACGTCCAGCAGCGGCTCCTTGACGCCGTCGTTGGACGTGTCGTCCCAACCGTCGTTGCCGGTCGACTTGAGGGTCTCGTAGATCGCCATCACGTCGGCGCGGTTGGTGGGCTTGCTGTCGCCGACCGCGAGCAGGCCCGCGGCCCCGGCGACGTGCGGCGCGGCCATGGAGGTGCCGTCGATGGTGTTGTAGCCGCCGCCCGTCCAGGTGGAGTAGATGCACACGCCCGGGGCGGTGATGTCCACGACGGTCCCGTAGTTGGAGAAGTCGGCCAGGGTGTCGTCCTGGTCAGTGCGGCAGGAGAAGGGTCCGCCGGTGCCGCCGGGCTCGCCGTCGGAGTCGGCCATCGCCGAGACGGTCAGCACGTCGTCGTGGTTGGCGGGGAAGAAGCTCTGGGCGTTCTTTCGGGAGTTGCCGGCGGCCACGGTGTGTACGATGCCGGCGTCCACCGAGGAGGAGATGGCCTGGCTCATGGCCTGGTCGTAGCAGCCGTCGCAGCCCAGGCTCATGTTGGCGACCTCGATCTCGGAGGCCTTGCCGGTCACCCAGTCGATGCCGGCGGTCACAGCGGACAGCGTTCCACCGCCGTCGTCGCCGAGCACCTTGACGCTCCACAGGCGGGCGCCGTTGGCCACGCCGACGACACCGGACCCGTTGTCGATGGCCGCCGCGCTGCCCGCGACGTGCGTGCCGTGCCCGTGGCCGTCGGTGCCCGAGCCGTCGCGGCAGGTGCCGGTGGTGCAGTCGGTGCGGGAGACGATGTTGAGGTCGGAGTGCTCGGCGATTCCGGTGTCGATGATCGCGATGTCGACGTCGGCCGTGAAGTCCTCCTGGCCGTTGATCTTCAGGTTCTCGTTGTCGGGGGCGAAGACCCGGGAAATGCCGGTGGGGGTGTCCTGGGCGGTGGTGTGGACGACCGCGTCCTGTTGGACGATGTCGACGTCGGGGTCGGAGCGCAGCTGGCGGGCCTCGGCCGCGGTCATCTCGGCGGCATAGCCGGTCAGCGCGTGTTTGTAGATGCCGTTGGGGCGGTCCCCGTGTCGTTTGGCGACCTCGCGGGGGTTGGCGTCGTCGTCCAGGACCACGATGTAGGTCTGGGCGGGGCCGGATTCAGCGGGGGCGGGAGCGGCCGCGGCTGGTGCCATGGCGAACACCGGTACCAGAGCGGCGGAGGCGAGCACGGCAAAGATTCTTCGCATCGTGTCGGCAACCCTTCGGTGGGCCCCTTGTGGGGACGGGGCGTGGGGGATGTCTGGGGGCCGCCTGGTGAACGGGAGCGGGGCCGAACCTCAGGCGACTCCCGAGAGCAGCATCGGCCGAGCGAGAGGTAGTGAAAATACGTATCAACTACGTAAAGTTGGCCGTGGTGTCGGGCTACGTAGTACCGACCTCCCTCGCCGGGCAGGTCACCCCCACCCCGGACCGTGCCGGGCCGGCAACTCATCCGGACACCGGCGCGGACTCCCGCGCGGGGCGGCCGTAGGTCATCCGCCGCGGGAACGCCGCGGCGGAGCGGGGCGTCTGCGTCACCGGCCCCGCGCCAGCTCCTTGCGGGAGCGCAGCCCCAGCTTGCTCAGGGCGTTGGCGACGTGCGTCTCCACCGTGCGCGGCGACAGGTACAGCATCGCGGCGATCTCCCGGTTGGTGCGCCCGCCCGCGGCCAGGCGCACGATCTCCTGCTCGCGGGGCGACAGCGCGCTGCCATAGCCGCGCTGCCCGACATGGGGGGTGCTGACGCCCTGCTCGCGCAGGAGGCGGCGGCAGCGCGCCGCGTCCCAGGACGCCCCCACAGCCGTGTACGCGTGCAGCGCCTCGACCAGCACCGTGGTCTGCCCGCCCGCCAGCAGGCAGCGTCCGCGCGCCTCCATCGCCTGCGCGGCCTCATACGGGCGCGGCAGCGCCCGGTAGGCGGCCTCGGCGCGCGCGTACAGCTCCACGGCGCGCTCCGTGTCGCCCTGATGGTCGGCCAGCAGCCCCCGCCACCGGTCCAGGGCCGCCGCCGCGGCCGGGGCCGCGGTGCCCTCCAGCCCGGAGGCGAAGCGTTTGAGCAGGTCGGCGGCGAGTGTGTCGCGGCCCAGGGCGAGCAGCGCCTCCAGGCCGGGTGTCAGGTCGCTGGCCCACACCCAGATCCCCTTGGACTGGATGAGGCCCAGCACCGGATCGATCCACTCCCACGCCTCAGCGGCGTCCTTGCGGGAGAGCAGCACCCGGCCCAGGGTCCCGGCCGCCGCGGCGCGGATCGGCACCAGATTGGCCGTGGTGGCGCCGCTGCTGACCCCGCGCAGCAGGTCCTCGGCTTCGGCCGGGTCCCCCTGGGCCAGCGCCAGGCTGGCCCGCACCAGGTCGATCTCGGCCGCCACCAGCGGAAGGTCGGCCAGGTGCGGGGAGCGCGCGGCGCTGCCCGCCCGCTCGGCCAGCCCGTCCCACCGGCCGCGCACCCAGTCCAGCAGCAGCCCGGTCGACTCGGCGCCCACCAGGGCCAGGGTGAAGGGCACCTCGGTGGTGGTGGCCAACTCGGTAGTCAGTCGCAGGTAGTGCTCGGCGCGCGGGTAGTCGCCCAGCATCACCGCGGCGTCGGCCAGGTTGAGGGCGCCGCGGGTGAGCTCGCGCCGCTGCGCCCGGTCCAGCGGGTCGGCGGGGTCGGGCAGGGCGACCTCCCAGGCCTGCGGGTCGCCCAGCTGGGCTAGGAGCGTGGCGCGGTTGACCGCCACGGCGGTGGTGACCACGGGGTCTCCGCTGTGCCCGGCGGCGGTGGTGGCGCGCTGCATCCACTGGCGGTGGGCGTCGACGGGCTCGGGGGTGGAGCGGGGCACGGCCAGGGCCGACATGGCGCGGGCCGCCAGCGCGGGGCGGCGGGACAGTTCGGCGCAGGCGCGGGCCAGTTCGTGGCGGGCCTGGGTCCCCTGCCCGGCCTGGTTGAGCAGCAGCAGGCCCAGTTCCAGGCGCAGTTCGCCGCGGGTTGCGGGGGGCAGCGCCCGGTCGTCGATGATCTGGCGCAGCAATGTGATGGTCTCGTCTGTGACCAGGCCGGTCAGGGCTGCGCGGCCGAGTTTGACGGCCAGGCGGTGGCGGGCCTCCGAGGCCAGGCGCGGCCGGGTGAGGGCGTCGCGCAGCAGCTCGGCGGCGCTGCCGTCGTCGCCTGCCGCGATGGCGCGGTCGGCCGCCTGCTCGGCGTAGCTGGTCCAGGCGTCGTGCAGTCCGGCCTCACGGCTGTGCGCGGCCATCGCGGCATAGGGCGGGCCGGGTTCGGTGCGCAGAACGGCGGCGGCGCGCCGGTGCAGGCGCCGCCGCTTGGGCAGGGGCAGCGCGCTGTAGGCGGCCCGGCGGGTGAGGACGTGGGGGAAGCCGATGGTCCCGTCGGGCTCGGTGCGCAGGACCCGTCGGGTGAGGGCTTCGTCCAGGCCGCGGGCGGCGTGGGCGGGGGTGAGTTTGGCGACGGCGGTGAGCACCGCTTCGGTGGCGGGCTCGCCCAGGACGGCGGCGGCCTGCACGATGGCGCGGGCGTGGCGGCCGAGCTGGGAGAGGCGTTCGAGGAGCGCGTGGCGCAACGTGGGCGGGATGCCGGCGTCTTCGAGGCAGGAGGGGGTGGCGGGGGTGATGCGGGTGGTGCGCAGGTGGTGCAGGAGTTCGACGGCGGCCAGCGGGTTGCCGCGGGTGTGGGCGTGCAGGCGGGCGGCGAAGTCCTCGGGAGGCGGGGGGCGGCCGTGGAGCAGGGCGGCGCACAGGTGGTGCACGTCCTCGACGGTCAGGGGCGGCAGGTCGAGTTCGGCGCGGAAGGTGCCGTGCGGGAGGCGGGCGGCCAGGGCGGCCACGGGGTAGTCGGCGGGCAGGTCTTCGGGGCGGTAGGTCAGGACGAGGGTGAGCTGGTCGGGCAGGCGCGGGACGAGGAAGTCCAGCAGGGCGCGGGTGTGGGCGTCGACCCAGTGGAGGTCCTCGATGACCAGGACGGCCGGGCCGAGGGCGGTGAGGATCTCGCGGAAGGCGCGAAAGAGCCGGTGGCGCTCGCTGCTGGGGTCGGGCAGCGGTGGCGGCGGTTCGGGCAGCAGGTGGGCGCACTCGGGTAGCAGCGGGTGCAGGGTGCCGCAGACGGGGTTGAGTCCGGTGGGGATGGGCGCGCCGCGCAGAGCTTCGATGACCGGACCGTAGGGGAAGGGGGCGGGCGCGCGGTGGCAGTAGCCCAGCAACGGTCCGGGGCGCGGGTGGGCCTCAGCGTCGTGGTCGCCGCGCAGCTCCTGGACCAGCCGGGTCTTGCCGGTTCCGGCTTCTCCGGCGATCAGGACGGCGGCGCGCTGCTGTGTGGTGGCGCGGGCCAGGACCCCCAGTTCCCTGTCCCGGCCGACGAGTGGGGGACTGCACACGCCTGGAACGTATAGCGAAGCACCGGCGGATCACATCATCCCCGCGGTTATGAATTCGTTTTATATACCGCTATATAGGTCATAGGTCGTGTATCCGTGTCATTTCGACTGTCCTCGCGCGGCGGACGACACCGGATACGGGGGGTGGTCGTGCTGCGTGCGCTGAGGGTGCGCGCGTAGTCTGGACATGTGGCCACCGTCGAGAAAGGCTCGCCCATGCTTCCGGCCAGCGGCAGCTCCCGCACCTCGATGAACTGTCCGCGGTGCTGGAACGACTTCGTCCCGGACGGCGACATCGGCTACTACGCCAACTGCCCCTTCTGCAAGGGCATCGTGGAGCTGGCCGAGTCTCCCCTGTTCCAGCCGCCACACATCGACCAGAAGAACTGCTCCAACTGCGGCGCGATGATCGAGACCTGGCGCAAGACCTGTCCCGCCTGCGGCGCCGACACCAACTACTGACCGCTGCTGACCGCGCGGGGCCCTACCGCGCCTCCCGCGGCGGGAAGACCCCGCGCGCGAACATCTCCAGGCAGCCCACGATCGCGATAACCTCCACCAGCAGCAGCCCCGTCAGGACGAACAGCTGCACGGCCCCCGCGTCCACGGGCGACGCCCCGCCCATGAGCATCCCCACGAACGCGCCGGGCAGCGTCACCAGCCCCACCGTGCGCGTCTGGTCCAACGCCGGAATCAGCGCCGAGACCGCCGCCGGCCGACAGATCTCCAACGCCGCGTCGCGCGGACTCATCCCCAGCGAGAGCGCCGCCTCCACCTCCCCCTTGCGCGCGGCCAGCTCATCCATGGCCCGCCGCCCCGCCAGCGAGGTGGCGGTCAGCCCGCCGCCGATCAGGATCCCGCTGATGGGAATGAGCACCAGCCCCACGGTCCGAACCAGCCCGGCCGCCAGCAGCACCCCCAAGAACGGGACCACCGCCACCGCAATCGGCACCACCGCCAGGACGGCGCACCGCCGCGTGGTGAACCGCCGCCCCGCGGTGAACCCGGCGACACCCAGCATGACCGCCACATACAGCAGCGTCAGCGGCCCGGAGGTCACCACCGCGGTGATGATGAGGGACACCGCCCCCAGCTGGACGACCGCCCGCGCCCCGGCCCGCAGCACGGCGGCACCGTGCCCCATCCGGGCCAGCGCCGCCAGAGCGGCGGCGATCAGCGTCGCCAGGACGATGGCCGCGAACAGTGGCGGCCCGATGGGCAGCAGTGTGGAGGAAGCGCTCATGGACCGATCATTCCCGGCATCTCCAGGCCCACAGCGTCACTGCCGGGAGGAGGCGATCATGCCACAACCGGCCGCAACTCCAGAGGCGCTGCGAAGCGAACGGCAGTACGCCCGCGGTCCCCAGCCATCCTCCACGGCCTGCCCGTCGGTGTTGCCGCGCAAGTCGAGCGCCTGGCAATGGAGCTCGCCGATCTGGGATGGGGAGTCAACAACGCAGGTCGGCCCGTCGAGCGGTACGGAGGAGTACGACAGCTCGGTCTCCGGGATCGTGAGGGCTTTCTTCAGCTTCCTCGTTGGTGAACCCGCACGCGAGATCGTCGTCGTGCCGACACCTCACCGGCCGAACGCGCCGACCTCCTGCCGTCCGTTCCTCAGCCCACAGCAGCCGGGGAGGCGTCGTTCCACCCCGATAGCAGGGCGTTGACATCGCGCACACACCCGCCGCAGCCCGTGGTCGCCCGGGTGGCCTCCGCGATGGCCTCACGGGTGCGCGCACCGTCCAGCCAGGCCGACTCCAGATCGCCGCGAGTGACCGCGTTGCACCGGCACACCACCGGGTCGGCCTCCCCGGTCTCCTGTCCCGCTCCGGCCTCGGGCTGCGGGCGGCCCTGGATGAGGGCCAGGCGGTCAGCCGGCACCGGGGAGCGCGTGTCGAACACCTGGGCGATGGTGGAAGCCGCCTCGGGGAACCCGAGTAGCACCGCCCCGGCGACCCGGCCCTCACGCACCGACAGTTTCGCGTACCGGCGCCCGTAGGGGTCGGAGATCGTCACGGTCTCGGCGGTGTCATCGGCGTCGGCCTCGCCCATCGCGGTCAGCTCGATGCCCTGGGCCTTGAGCCGGGTCACCGTGCGCGCCCCGCTGTAGCGGGCCTCCAGCGCCGCCCCGGTCAGCAAATCGGCCAGCACACTGGCCTGCTCCCAGCCGGGCTGGACCAGGCCCGCGCCGCCCCCGGCGTGCTGGGCGCAGTCGCCGATCGCGTGCACCCGCGGGTCGCTGGTGGTCAGCGTGTCATCCACGATGATCCCGTGCTCGACCTCGATCCCGGCGTCCTTGGCCAGCTCGGTATTGCCGCGCACCCCCGCGGTGACCACGAGCGCGTCGCCGGCCAGCACCCGGCCGTCGTCCAGCTCCAGACCGGTGCCCGGGATCCACCGGGCCGCCACCCGCCAGGAGTGCACGGTGATCCCCAACGCCTTGTAGCACTCGGCCAGGATCTCGGCGCAGGGCTGGTCGATCTGGCGGCGCATGATCCAGGGCGAAGACTCCACGACCGACACCCGCACGCCGCGCTCGGCCAGCGCGCGGGCCGCTTCCAAACCGAGCACGCCCCCGCCCAGCACCACTACAGGCGCGCCGGGCCGGGCCAGCGCCTGCACACGGTGGCAGTCGGCCATGTCGCGCAGCGCGGTCACGCCGGGCTCCGGGGTGCCGTCGGTGGCGGCCACACCGCTGACCGGCGGGAAGGAGGCGCGCGCCCCGGTGGCCAGCACCAGCTCGTCGTACTCCACATCGGACCCGTCATCCAGCCGCACCCGGCGGTTGGCGGTGTCCAGGGATGTGGCGGCGGTGCCGGTGCGCAGGGTGATGGCGTCGGATTCGGGGAAGGGCAGCGCGATATCGCCCGGGGCATAGGTTCCGGCGACGACGCCGGGCAGCAGCACCCGGTTGTAGGCCGGGTGGTCCTCGGCGCCCAGAACGGTCAGGCGCAGGCGCTCGCCCGCCGGGTCGCGTCGGGCGACCTCCTCGGCGAACCGGGCGCCGACCATGCCGTTGCCGATCACCACGACGTGGCGCACGGGCTGAGTCACAGGTTCTCCCCTCCGGTGTGGTGCGCGGCCGGTTCCAGCCGGACCGCGCTGACCTTGAATTCCGGCATTCGGCTGGTGGGGTCCAGCGCCGGGTTGGTCAGGTTGTTGGCCGCCTGCTCGCCGGCGAAGTGGAACGGTAGGAACACGGTGTCCAGCCGCGCCTCGGTACGCAGCCGGACCTGGGCGAGGGTGGTCCCGCGCGGTGAGGTGACCCGGGCCCAAGCGCCCTGGGACAGCCCGCAGCGGGCGGCGGTATCGGGGTGTACCTCGACATAGGCGGCGGGTTCGGCCTGGGCGAGCTCGGTGACGCGCCGTGTCTGGGCGCCGGACTGGTAGTGGCCCATGAGCCGGCCGGTGGTGGCGATGAGCGGGTAGTCGGGGGTGGTGTCCTCGGCCGCGGGCCGGTGGGCCACCGGGGTGAAGCGGGCGCGCCCATCGGGGTGGGCGAAGGCGTCCAGGAACAGCCGCGGGGTGGCCTCGGCCCGGGCCCGCACCGGCCAGTGCAGGGCCTCTCCGGTCTGGAGGCGGGCCGGCGTGACGCCGGAGTAGTCGGCCGCGCCGCCGGCCGAGGCGGCCCCCAGTTCGGCCAGCACGGCGTCGGGGTCGGTGGGGAACCGGTCGGGGCTCTGGCCCAGGCGCGTGGCCAGCCCGTTGAGGACCTCCAGGTCGGTGCGAACCCCCGCGGGCGGGGTCGCGGCGGCCCGGCGGCGCAGGACGCGCCCCTCCAGGTTGGTCATGGTGCCGGTCTCCTCGGCCCACTGGGCGATGGGGAGCACCACATCGGCCATAGCGGCGGTCTCTGAGAGCACGAAGTCGGCGGCGACCAGCAGGTCCAGGGCCGCGATGCGGTCGCGTACGCGACCGGCGTCGGGGGCGGAGACCACGGGGTTGGAGCCGAACAGCAGCATCGCACGCGGGCCGGTCGCGGTGCCCAGCGCGTCGAGCAGCTCGAAGGCGCTGCGTCCGGGGCCGGGCAGCCGGTCGGGGTCCACCCCCCACACTCCGGCGACATGGGCGCGCGCGGCCGGGTCGTCGATCTTGCGGTAGCCGGGCAGTTGGTTGGCCTTCTGGCCGTGTTCGCGCCCGCCTTGTCCGTTGCCCTGCCCGGTGATGCACCCGTAGCCCGAACCGCGCCGTCCCGGCAGGCCCAGCGCGAGTGCGAGGTTGATCCACGCCGATACCGTGTCGGTGCCCTTGGCGTGCTGCTCGGTGCCGCGCCCGGTGAGGATGTAGGCGCCCGAGGCCTCGGCGAGCAGCCGCGCGGCGTCGCGGATCTGGTGGGCCGGGACGCCGGTGACGTGCTCGGTCTGCTCGGGCCACCAGGCGGCGGCCTGCGCCCACGCTTGGTCGAAGCCGGTGGTGCGCGCGGCGATGTAGTCCTCATCCAGCAGGTGGTGGACGCGGGCCGCGTGCAGCAGCCCCAGGGCCAAGGCCAGGTCGGTGCCCGGGCGGGGAGCCAGGTGCATGCCGCCGTCGGCGAGCGCCTGCTGCGCAGTGGCCGAGCGGCGCGGGTCGACGACGATCAGCGTGGGGGCGGACAGGTGGCCCATCATCGGTGGCATCGTCTCGACGGGGTTGGCTCCGGCCAGCAGCACCACCTCGGCCTCGCCCACGTCGGTCAGCGGGAAGGGCATCCCCCGGTCCAGCCCGAAGGCACGCGTGGAGGCCGCGGCGGCCGAGGACATGCAGAACCGGCCGTTGTAGTCGATCTGGGAGGTGCCCAGCGCCACGCGGGCGAACTTGCCCAGCAGGTAGCTCTTCTCGTTGGTCAGCCCGCCGCTGCCGAACACCGCCACCGCATCCGGGCCGTGGTCGGCGCGCAGGCAGGCCAGCCGCTCGGCCACATAATCCAAGGCGGTGTCCCAGCCGACCTCGGTGAACTCGGCGTCGCGGTCCTTGCGCAGCAGCGGGGAGGTGATCCGGTCGGGGGTACGCAGCACCTCGGCCGAGGTCCAGCCCTTGCGGCACAGCCCGCCCCGGTTGGTGGGGAAGTCCGCCGGGCGCACGGCCAGCGCGCCGTCGGGGCCGGGCTCCAGGTGCATCGCGCACTGCAGGGCGCAGTAGGGGCAGTGGGTCGTGGTCATGAGGCGACGCGCTCCGTGTCGGCGTCGGGGGCGCTGTGGGCGCGGCCGGTGGGGGCGGGCGCTGGGGTGGCGCCGACCGGGGTGCGCAGGTAGACGAAGTAGGTGATCGCGATGCACACCACGTAGTAGCCGAGGAAGGCGATGAATGCGGGGGTGGCCGCCCCCGTGGCGGCGAAGGACTCGCGGAAGACGAGGTTGATGCACACCCCGCCGAAGGCCCCCATGGCGCCGATCAGGCCCAGCATCGAGCTGGCGACGCGCTTGGTCTGGGACAGGGCCTCCTCGCGCGGGGTGCCCGCGGCGATCATGTTCTGGGCCTTGGCCGCGTAGATGCCGGGGATCATCTTATAGGTCGAGCCGTTGCCGATGCCGGTCAGCACGAAGAGCACACCGAAGGCGGTGATGAACACGGGCAGGGAGTCCGAGGCCACCGACGCGATGACCACACCGGTCCCGGCGACCATCGCGATGAAGTTCCACAGCGTGACGCGGGCGCCGCCGAACCGGTCGGCGATGGACCCGCCGACCGGTCGGATCAGCGAACCGAGCGCGGGGCCCATGAAGGTGACCATGGCGGCTTCCAGGGGGGTGCGGTCGAACTGGCTCTGCAGCAGCAGGCCGAAGGCGAACCCGAAGCCGATGAACGACCCGAACGTGGCGATGTAGAGGACCGACATGATCCAGAAGTGCTGGTCCTTGATAGCGGCGACCTGCGCGGCCACATCGGTGCGGGCACCGGAGAGGTTGTTCATGTGCCGCCAGGCCACCCAGAGCGCCAGCAGCAGGAACGGGACGTAGAACAGGGGGACGAACGCCCCGGCGCTGACCGTGAACAGCGCGATGACGCCGAGGCCCACGAGCTGCACGGTGGCCACGCCGATGTTGCCGCCGCCGGCGTTGAGCCCCAGCGCCCACCCCTTCTCCCGCTCGGGGAAGAAGAAGTTGATGTTGGCCATGGAGGAGGAGAAGTTCCCCCCGCCCAGGCCCGCCGTGGCGGCCAGTACCACGAACAGCCAGAAGGGCGTGTCGGGGCGCTGCATCAGGACGACCGCCAGGCCGGTGGGCACCAGCAGGGCGCTCACCGAGATCAGCGTCCAGTTGCGCCCGCCGAACAGCGGCACGGCCAGCGTGTAGGGCACCCGCAGCACCGCGCCGACGAACGCGACCACCGACACCAGAAGGAACTTCTGCTCCGGCGCGAAGGAGAACCCGGCTTCAGGGGTCATGAACAGCACGAGCACCGACCACAGGCTCCATACGGAGAACCCGATGTGCTCGGCGAAGATCGACGCCCACAGATTACGCCGGGCCACACGCCGCCCGCTGTGCTCCCAGAACGTCGTGTCCTCGGGGTCCCAGTGGGCGATCCACCGCCCACCGCGGCGTTGTTCGCCGACTGCGGCCTGGGGGGATTGGGGGGAATGGGTGCTGCTCACGTCCCGGCCTTCCTGCTTGCCTGCGGTTTCGGTGTCGACGCTAGGAAGGGGCCGTTGCCGGGATATGTCACGTCGTAACACTCGCGAAACAGACACATCACTTCGCGCGCGTCAGGGCCGTGAGGTCAGCACTTATCGGGATGCTCAGGGCATGGCGCGGCACGGAAATGTGGCGCGTATCACCGTTCGGTGCCGGTTGGGTGCGCTGGTGCGGAGGGCTCTCGGGCCGCTCAGCCGACGCCGCCGTTACTGGAGAGTAACTGCCCGTTGATCCAGCCGCCCCGCGGCGAGAGAAGGAAAGTGACGAGGTTCGCGCAGTCCTGCGGCCGCCCCGTCCGCCCCAGCGGCGTCTGGTGCACGACGTCGCCCCGGAGCTGCTCGCTCATCCAGCCGGTGTCGATCGCGCCGGGGTTGATCACGTTCGCGCTGACTCCGAGGTGCGCCAACTCCTGTGCGGCAGCCAGCGTGATCCGGTCCATGGCCCCCTTGCTGGCGCCGTAGGGCAGGTTGCCCACGGTGTGATCGCTGGTCAGGCCGACGATCCGCCCGCTGCCATGCGGGCCGGTGAAACGCAGCGCGAACTCCCGGATCAGTAGCCAGACCGCCCGCGCGTTGACGGCGACGTGGCGGTCGAAGCTGTCCACCGTGGTGTCCAGGAGTCCGGAGTCCACCGACTCGCAGTGGCCCATGACCAATGCCGTGACCATGCCCAGCTCGCGCTCGACGGCGTCGAAGAGTCGAGAGGGCGCCCGCGGGTCGCTCAGGTCTGCCTCGATGCCGCACGCGCGTGCTCCGACCTCGCCCAGTCGGCGGGATAGCTCGGCGGGGGCTTCCTTCTCCATGCCCCAGGGCATCCGCGCGTCGTAGGCCGACCAGTAGGTGAAGGCCACGTCCCATCCGTCGCGGGCCAGGTCGACGGCGATGGTCGTGGCGATGCCGACCGACCGCCCCGCCCCAGTGACCAGGGCGAGCGGCCGATGGGGGCCTGTGCCGTCCGGCGGGACGGTGGGGCGGGCACGGTGCGTCATGGTGTCCCACCATCACGGGCCCCGGCCGTCCCCGCAACCCCATAAAGCACGCATCCGGCGAGGGCCGTGCGCGGGCCCGGTCACCCCGAGGTCGAGGGGATCTTTGGACAGGTTTCTGTGCAAAGATTCCGTATGTGATCAATGAGTTCCGCGCCGCGTTTCAGGAGCTGCTCGACACAGCCGTAGCGCAGTCACCCAACTTCCGCTCCGCCATGCACGAGGTCTTCCGGCTCTCCTCCCACGTGCCGCAAGAAGAACGGATCCTCGCCCTGGACGCGCTCGTGCCGGTCATGCGGCAGAGCGAACCCGTTGCCGGCATCGCCGCCGACCTGGCCGTTGTCGCCGGAGCATTGATGGATACCGGGACGCCCGCGGGACCGGCCGGGGTGGAGGTCATGCGTCAGCTCGCCACCTACGGCCAGGCCGCCGGGGCCTTCCTGGCGGCCTGGCAGGAAACCGGCGCCGGCACACCTCCCCCGCCCATGGAGGTGACCGAGGCCGAGGAGCAGCGCGTCGCCCCCTACCTCAACGAACTTGCGCGCCTGGCGACCACCGGATGGTGGGTCTCCCACCGCTACGCTCTGGCCGCCAGGACCGTCCTCAACGACGCCGACACGCGCGCCGCCCTGCGCGGCGACCGCGCAGCACCGCGAGACGTGGGCCACCTGGCGGAGCTGACGCGCATCGCGCGCCAGCTCTCCGCTGAGATCGCGGAATACGAGGAGGTCCACGCGCTGCTGCGGATGGCCGCGGCCGACAATGCCCTCGTGCTCGACCGTGCCTCGGGGCGCGGGTTCCGGGTCCGATTCGACGGCGTGGCGGACAACTTCCAGCTGCACACCCTGCTCGCCGACGCCCTCGTCGGGCCCGAGGGGCGCGGCGTTCCCGGCACCCGTCCCCACCCGAGCTGGGTCGCGGCCTCCCAGGACCGGGACAGCGACCCGCAGGCCGAGATCGTCACCGGCAGGTGGGACCTCGTCGGCGGCGACGGCAGCTGGGTCGGCAACGAGACTGCCCCCGTCGACATCCCCGTTGTCGGCGGCGAGCGGGTACTCGTTCTGGAGGCGCGGTCGCATCCCCACAGCTGGCGCGCGGGGCGGCGCCACCCGCGCGTGGTGGGTCGGCTGCGCGTGGAGGACGAGATTCCGGCTCACGAGGCCGCCGACTGGTGGGCGCGGCTGCATCCCGCCGGAGCGGTCCGCCACCCGCTGAGCCCCGCACCCGCCGAACCGGCCCCTGCCGCCCCCACGCAGGAGCCGCCGGCGGCCGAGGCGGACCCGGCCATACCCGCCGAACCGCTGGCCCCGGTGGATTGCGCTGCGGGCGCGGCCGAGGGGGAGGCGGCCGTCGCGCGGCTTGACACTGCCGCCGCCACGGAGGCCCCGGCCCCCGTGGACGACGACCGGCCGGAGGCGGACGCGCCCGAGGCGCCCCGCGAGCTGCCCCCGGGCGCGGGGCTGCTTCCTCCGCTGCCGCCGGGCGTGTCGGACAGCGCTGGCTGGGCTCCCACCTGGAAGTAGGCCGCGACGCGCACGGGACGGCCGCTCACCTGTCGCCGCTCCGGCCCCCTCACACGCGGCAGCGCACCTCGCCGTGGACGATCGTGAACCAGCCGTCCTCGGCCCGCCCCCAGGCGCGCCAGCCGTCGGCGATGCGCTGGAGGTCGTCGGCCGTGGCCAACCCCTCCCCCAGCGCCTGCGCCGCCAGGCCGGACGAGGTGATGCGCTGGCTCCAGACCTCGCTCCACCACGCGCGTTCGTCCGGCGTGGCATAGCACCAGGTGGAGGTCGTGCAGGTAACGTCGGTGAGCCCGGCGCGGCGCACCCAGGACAGCAGGCGCCGTCCGGCATTGGGTTCACCGCCGTCGCGCCGGGCGACGCGCTGATACAGCGCCATCCACGCGCCCAGTTCCGGCACCTCGGGGTGCCAGCCCATCATCGCGTAGTCGGCGTCGCGGGCGCCGATGGGTCCCACCGGGGCGGCAGACGCGCCGCATCTCGCTCAGGGCTCGGACCGGATCTGCGACATACTGGAGGACCTGGTGGGCGTGGACGACGTCGAACGTGGCGTCGGGGAAGTCGAGGGCGTGGACATCGGCGACCGCGAATTCGACTCCGCGCACCCCGTGATCGGCCGCGGTCCTCCGGGCCGTGGCCACCGCTTCGGGCGAGGCGTCGACCGCGACCACGCGCCCCGGGGACACACGCTCGGCGATGTCGGCGGTGATGCTGCCCGGGCCGCACCCGACGTCCAGCACCGCGGAGCCGGGGCGAAGCTCATCGGCGAGGTAGGCCGCCGAGTTGGCGACCGTGCGCCGCTGGTAGGAGCGCACCACCGACGCGTGCTGTCCGTGGGGATAGACCGCCTGCGGCCGGACCATGTCCGATCACCGTCCTGTCGGGTGGATGAGCCTGTGCTTCCGGTAGGGAAACCTAGCCCGGGCGATCAGAATATGAGAAATACGTCTTACAGTGTGGACGCCGCAGTGGTGCTCCGCCCCCGCCCCGCGTTCAGGCCGCGATGGTGTCCCGCTCCTTCGCTTCGCGCTCCTGCTGTCGGGCGCGGCGTGCGGCGCGCCGCACAAGGCCGTGCTCTGGGGCGAACAGGTAGGCCAGTGCGAAGGCGCAGGCCTGGGCGACCACGATCGCCCCGCCGGTGGCGACGTCGGCCTGGAAGCTGACGTAGGTGCCCAGCACGGACGCGGTGACAGACACCCCCACCGCGATGAGCAGCATCCGCTCGAAGCGGTTGGTCAGCAGGTAGGCCGTGGCACCCGGGATGATCACCATGGCCACCACCAGGATGATCCCGACCGCCTGCAGCGCGATCACCACCGTCACCGACAACATTCCCAGCAGCAGGATCTCCAGCCGGCGCGGGTTGAGTCCGATCGCGTGGGCGTGGATGGAGTCGAAAGCGAACAGCGTCAGGTCGCGGTGCTTGACGAGCACCACGCCCAGGACCACCGCCGCCATGACGAGGATCTGCGCGATCTCGGAGTCGGAGACGCCCAGGACATTGCCGAACAGAATGTGCATCAGGTCGGTGTCACTGGGGATCTTGGAGATCATCACCACCCCGATACCGAACATCGCGGTGAACACGATGCCGATGGCGGCGTCCTCCTTGACCCGGGAGGTGCGGTTAACCGTGCCGATCAGCGCCACCGACCCCGCGCCGAACACCAGCGCGCCGACCGCGAACGGCCAGCCCAGCAGGTAGGAGAGCACCACGCCGGGCAGGACCGCGTGGGAGACCGCGTCGCCCAGCAGCGACCAGCCGATGAGTGTCATCCAGCACGACAGGATCGCGCACACGATCCCGGCCACGGTGCTGACCAGCAGCGCCCGCCACATGAAGTCGAACTGGAAGGGCATCAGCAGCCATTCCACGAAACCGGCCATCAGTCCGTGCCTCCCCAGGCGCTCATCTCGTGTCCTCCGCCGCATGCGACTCGATCCCGAACGCCTCGAACAGCCGGTCGGGGGTCAAGACGTCCTCTGGGCCGCCGTGGGCGATCACCCGCCGCTGGAGCAACACCGCCTCGTCGCAGAACGTCGGCACGCTCGCCAGGTCGTGCGTGGAGACCAGCAGGGTGTGCCCGTCGTCGCGCATGGCGCGCAGCACCTCGATGATGGTGGCCTCCGAGCGCTTGTCCACCCCGGCGAACGGCTCGTCGAGCAGGAACACGCTCGCGCCCTGGGCGATCCCGCGTGCCACGAATGCCCGCTTGCGCTGGCCGCCCGACAGAGCGCCGATCTGCCGGTGCGCGAGACCGGTGAGGTCGGTGCGTGCCAGGGCTTGGTCCACGGCCTCGCGGTCGGCGCGGCTCGGGCGCCGCGTGATGCCCATGTGCCCGTAGCGCCCCATCATCACCACATCGATGACGCGCACTGGAAAGGCCCAGTCCACCTGCTCCGACTGGGGGACGTACCCGACGAGCCCGGCCTTGCGGGCCGCGTCCGGGCTCTGCCCGTAGAGGTGGACGCGGCCGCGATCGGCGGCGACCAGCCCGAGGATGGTCTTGAACAGGGTGGACTTGCCCGAGCCGTTGGTTCCCAGCAGGCCGCAGACGCGGCCGGGGGTCAGGGCGAGGTCCACACCATCGAGCGCGAGCACGTCGCCGTAGCGCACCGTGACGCCGCTGACCCGAACGGCGGGCGCGGCCATCGTCGGGGTGGAGGATGGGGCCGCGAGTGTCATGATGTGTCCTCCTGTCCGGTCAGTCCGGCCACGATCGCCTCGGCGTCGTAGCGCAGCAGATCGACGTAGGTGGGAACCGGTCCGTCAGGCTCGGACAGGGAGTCGACGTAGAGTTTGTCGCCCATGCGGGCCCCTCCCTCCTCGGCGACTTGGCGCTGTGCGCCGTCGTTCACGGTGGTTTCGCAGAACACCGCGGGGACCTTGTTCTCGCGCACGAACTTCGAGGCCGAAGCGATCTGCTGGGGGGTGCCCTCGCTGTCGGCGTTGACCGGCCACAGGTACTTCTCCTTCAGCCCGACGTCGCGCGCGAGGTAGGAGAAGGCCCCTTCGCAGGTCACCAGGGCGCGTTGGTGCTCAGGAAGGTCGCCGAGCTCGGTGTCGAGGAAATCGCGGATTTCGGCGAGGTCCTCCTTGTAGGCGTCGGCGTTGGCGCCGTAGATGTCGGCGTTGTCGGGATCGAGTTCGGCGAGCGCGTCGCGGATGTTGTCGACGTAGATCATGGCGTTGTCCGGCGACATCCAGGCGTGCGGATTGGCCTTGCCCTCATAGGTGCCGGACGTGATGGGGATGGTCTCCACGCCCTCCGAGAGGGTGACGTTGGGGGCGTCGATGCGCTCGGTGAACTGGGTGAACCAGGCCTCCAGGCCGAGCCCGTTGGCCAGGATGAGGTCGGCGTCCTGACCGCGCACCAGGTCATCGGGGGTGGGCTGGTAGGTGTGGATCTCCGCGCCGACGCGGGTGATCGATGCGACGTCGACCTTGTCCCCGGCGACGTTGCTGGCCATGTCGGCGATCACCGTGAAAGTGGTCAGGACTTTGAGCCGCGTGTCATCGGAGGCGGAGGAGGACGGCCCGGAACAGGCCGCCGCGGCCACAAGTGCGGCCACGGCCGGAAGAGTCGTCAGCGATCGTGTTAAAGGCGACCAATCTCTAATGTTCGGCACGCCTAACTTTTATCACAGGGGGCGGGGTGCGAGGTAGGTGCCCGCTGGCCCGCGGCTGGCTGCGGGCCAGCAGAGGCCGCCCGTGCACCAGCGGTGTCCGGGTCCTCACGCCCCGCCGATCCGGGTCTCGGGCGCCCGCGGTTCGGTGTGCGGTGATCAATTCAACCGAGAATGGCGTCGGCAAATGGAAAACGCATTCCCAACTGGCTGTCATCCAACGATCGGACGACAAATGGTTATACCGTTCGATTGCTGAGAATTTTCTATGATCAAGAAATTCCACGGGGAAGATATTGACGCCCTGTTGCGATGGAAATAACATGCCGTTACGCATTCGGATCGAGTTGTACTGCCGAAAGTGAACAGTGAGGTGATCATCTCGTCGAATGCGCACCCCACCGGGTGCCCTGGAAGCCGTGGCGCGAATGTAATCATTGGGGCGCCCGGCGGACGTGCCCCACACATTCTTCCATCACAACGATCGGAAGTGATCCCCCATGCTCAAGTCCCTTTCGGTGGTCGCAGGCGCGGCCGCCCTTCTGTCCTCTCTGCTCGCGGCGCCCGCGAGCGCTGATTTCGTCATCACCCCGCCGCCGCCGGGATCGATCGCCATCGACCTGGTGACCGTCAACGGATCCGGCTGCCGCCCCGGAACCGCCGCCGTGGCCGTGGCTCCCGACAACACCGCCTTCACCGTCACCTACAGCGAATACCTCGCCATGGCGGGCGCCGGCGCCAAGCCCACCGACTCCCGGAAGAACTGCCAGCTCGCCGTTCAGGTGAAAGTTCCGCAGGGATACACCTACGCCATCGCCCGGGCCGACTACCGCGGATATGCGGACCTGAAAAAAGGCGCGACTGGTACGCAGAAGGCGAACTACTATTTCCAGGGGATGCCGGAGACGGTTCCCGTCACCCACAACCTCGATGGTCCCCACGCGGACAACTGGCAGTTCGGCGATGAGACCGGCGTGTACGTCTACGCCCCCTGCAACGCGATACGCAACTTCAATATCAACACCGAGCTGCGCGTGAACGCGGGAACGTCCGACCCGAATACCACCAGCTTCATGGCGATGGACTCGACCGACGGCAGCATCACAACGGTCTACCACTTCTCCTGGAAGAAGTGCGACTAGAAGCATTTTCCCTCCCCGTGCCGCGCGGGGAGGGCACCCGCCGCGATGCGCGCCTACGCACGCCGCCCGGTCGAGGGCAGGACGGTCGGCCCTGAACCGCGTCAGGCCAAGTGCGGCTCCGCGCCGAAGGCCGGCGAGGTCGGGTGGGGCGGCCCCCGAGCCACCCCACCCGACACCCGCGCCGGGGCGCGCTCCGCGAGAATGGATCCGATGACCGATCCCATGCTCCGTGCCGTGCTCAGCGACATCGGCACGATCAACCCGTTCTTCGCCGTAGAGTCGGACCTGGCCGGCGAGGGCTGGGTGCCCATCGACGGTCTGTGGCGGCGGCCGGAGCTTCTGGCCGCCGAGATCGCCGACGTGCGCCGCAGGCTCGCTGGGCGCGCCCAGGTGCCCGAGGACCAGGTGGAACCCCGCGTCGCCGCGTCCATCCTCTACCAGGGGCTGGCCTCCCGACTGCTGTCGCCGGTTATCGCGGCCGCCCTGTGCCACGACCGCGTGCCCGACCCCGCCGCGCTGCACTGGAGCCCTGCGCGCACAGGACCGCTGGTCTTCGCGCTGCGCGACGGCCCCGGTCTGGCGTCACCCACGGCTCCCGCCCGCGGGCGCGACGGGGCGGACCTGGTGTCCGACCACGTCATCACGGCTGTGCTCGCGCCGATCGGCGAGGCCATACGCGCCCAGGTCAAGGTGGCGCCGCGGCTGCTGTGGGGCAACGCGGCATCATCCCTGGCCGGGACCGTTCAGCAGCTGGCCGAAGCCCGGCCCGGCCACGCCGCGGCGGTTATGGCGCTGGCCACCCAGCTGATGAACCGCCCGCCCCTGGCCGGGCTGGGCGAGTTCGCCCGACCAGGCGCGACCGACGCGCGCTTCTTCTCCCGCTCGACGTGCTGCCTCTACTACCGCATCCCGGGCTGCGCCAAGTGCGGCGACTGCGCGCTCCTGCCCGCCCGCCGCACGCGCCCGACCAGCGCGCGCTGACCTGTTCCGCCGTGCTCTACCCCTCCGCTTCCGGACCCCCCTCACCCCGGCCGCGGGGTCCTCAGCCGCCGTGCTCCGCCTCGGGTGCGGCCAGGCGCCGCGGCCACGCGCGGAGCACAACCGTTTCCGTCCGGGGTGAGCGCGGAGGGCGGCCCCTCCAGGAGCGCGTCGAGCGTGAGGGCGGCCGCCCTCACGCCTGCGCCACCTGGGCGGGGGCGTCAGGGACCTGGGCGAGGAAACCGTTGACCAGGCGCGCCCAAGCGTCGGGTGCCTCCTCGAAGGGCAGGTGGCCGCACTGCAGCTCGGCCCGCTGGGCGCCCGCGATCCCCTCGACCAAGACGTCGGAGTGGTCGGGTGTCACCAGTTCGTCGGCCATGGTCGCCACCACCAGGGTGGGCACCGTGATGCTGGCCAGGTCGGCGCGCGTGTCCGACCTGCGGACCAGGTCGATCTGTTCCAGGGCACCCGCCTGCTCCGGGGGGAGCTGCGCGGCGGCCGTCTCCTCGTACCAGGCGTCGAGCACGCGCTGGGTGTGCGGAAGAGGGGAGGCCAGCCCTGCGGTCAGCACCAACGCGGTGACCCGCTCGGGGCGCCGGGCGGCGGCACGCACGGCGACCATGGTGCCCAACGAGTAGCCCAGCATCGCGAACTCCTCCAGCCCGGCCGCCACAGCCGTCGCCACGACGCGGTCGGCAAGAGCGTCCAGGTCGAGCGGGGCTGCCGCGCGCGGCGTGGAGCCCGAACCGGGGTAGTCGGGGGCGACGACGGTGTGGTGGCGGGCGAGATCGGCGAGGATCGGCCCGAAGTTGGCATCCACCCACCCCGTTGCGCCGTGGGCGAGGAGCAGGCCGGGGCCGCTGCCCAGCTTGGTGGTGGAGAGGTCGATGTCGTCCAGCGGAGGACGCTGCTGTCGCGTGGTCATGGGATGACGATAAAGTTTCACATCGATGAGAAGGTCAAGTCGAGGTGGGGCCGTGCGGATCGGTGAACTGTCGCGACACACAGGGGTCAGCACCCGGCTGCTGCGCTACTACGAAGAGCAGGGGCTCATCCGGGCTGAGCGGTCGGCCAACGGCTACCGCGCCTACCGTGGCGACGCTGTCGCCACGGTCCGCCAGATCCGCGCTCTCCTCGCGGCCGGCCTGTCGACCGAGGTCATCAGGGACGTGCTGCCGTGTGCGCGCGGCGAGGTGCCGGCACTGGAGCCCTGCCCGGACCTGCTGGCCACGCTGCGCCGCGAGCTCGACGCGATCGACGCGCGCATAGACGCGCTGCGCGAAACACGGGAGTCGTTGGCGGACTTCCTCCGCGCCACCGCGGGTGCTCCCGCCTGAGCCCGAAGAGGACCGGCCCACATCGACGCCATTCCCGAACCCACCGGGGCGGGCGAAGGCGACCACCCCGGACTCAATTGAATTCGTCGGGCGTTGACCGCAGAAGAAATTCCGCCGACCCGCTACCGAAGGTCGCGGAGCATTCTCCTCTCTCCTCTTCTCGTCTTTCCAGGCGGCGGGAAATTCTCGTTGCTTGGGAAAAGACGAATGTCGGCGCCCGCCCGGGGGCACCCGTACCGCGGGTTCCACCGGATGGGGGTGGATTCCGGATAGCATCAACGGGGAAAAACTTCGGTGATGGATGGGGTGACCTGCGGTGATCTACTGGATCCTCAAGCTGATCCTGGGGCCGATACTGGCCGCGCTGTGGCAGCCCCGGGCGGAGGGCGTGGAGAACATCCCTCTGCGGGGGCCCGCGATCATGGTCGGGAACCACCTGTCGGTCGCCGATCACTTCTTCGGCGCGCTGCCCGTGCCACGGAAGATCAACTTCATGGCCAAGTCGGACTACTTCGCTGGCGCCGGGGCCAAGGGAGCGATCGCCCGCCGCTTCTTCCGCGGAGCCGGGGCGATCCCGATCGACCGGTCGGGCGGCAAGGCCAGTGAGTCGGCGCTGCGCGCCGGACTGAAGGTGCTGGAACGGGGGGAGCTCCTGGGAATCTACCCCGAGGGCACGCGCTCGCCAGACGGGAAACTCTACCGGGGGAAGACGGGCGTGGCCCGGCTGATCCTGGAGGCCAAGGTCCCGGTGGTCCCCATGGCGATGATCAACGCCGAAAAGATTATGCCGCCCGGAACGACCGTGCCCAAGCTCGGTATCCGCCCCCGGGTGAGATTCGGCACGCCGCTCGACTTCTCCCGGTATTACGGGATGGAAGACGACCATTTGGTGCTGCGGTCGATCACCGACGAGATCATGTACGCCCTTATGCAGCTGTCCGGTCAGGAGTACGTCGATCGGTACGCCAAAGTGGTAAAAGAGGAACGGGAGCGGGCCGCCAAAGAGGAGCGGAAGGCGGAGAAAGCCGCGCGAAAGGCCGAAGAAAAGGAGCGAAAGAAAGAGAAAGGCGCGTAACCCGCGAACTGATCGTGCCCGTGCTCCTTTGCTGTCTTTCCCCTTCCGCCTTCCCCGCCCAAGCGCTCCCCGCACGTCGCTGTGGCCCCGAAACGCCGCCGAGCCCCCGTCCCTCCCCCGTGGCAGCACCGTGAGCGAAACCAGGCGCGCCCTCAGGCGCCGATGGCGTCCTCCGGCGCGGGGGCGATCCATAGGGCCTCGGCCGCGACCAGCCCCAGCGCCTGGTCGCGCTGCTCGCCGGGCGCCCCGACCCGAATCAGGAGTGATCCGCCGAAGGGCTGGCGCTCCACCACCTCGATGCGCATGCCGATGCCGATCCTCTGGTCGGCGAGGTAGCGCAGCAGATCGGGATCGGTGTCGTTGACCCGCACAATCACCCCGATGGTGCCCGCTTTCGCCTCGGACAGCAGATGGGTGTCGCGCTCCACGATCTTGCCGTCGCGGGTGGGAATGGGGTCGCCGTGCGGGTCGACCAGAGGGTTCCCCAGGTGCTCGGCGATGCGGTCGACGAACTTGTCGGAGACGACGTGCTCCAACTCCTCGGCCTCGTCGTGCACCTCGTCCCAGGAGTAACCGAGCTCCTCGACCAGGTAGGTCTCCAGGAGGCGGTGCCGCCGCAGCACCGCCAGCGCGGCCTTGGTGCCGGTGTCGGTAAGGCGGACGTGGCCGTAGCGCTGGTGGTCCACCAGGCCGAGCTCACTGAGCTTGCGGAGCATGCCGGAGACGGAGGAATTGGACACCGACAGCCGATCGGCCATCCCGGATATCGTTACCGGGCCCGAACCGCGTTCCTGAAGGTCGTAGATCACCTTCACATAGTCTTCGACCGACGTGGACGGCCTGCCGGATGCGTTCCCCATGGTGGCAACGGTACCGCGAACCGGAAGAACCCCCGGTGCTCTGTGATCACCCGAATCCGCACGGTAACCGACGCGATCGCCGTGGGCGCCGTGGATCCCCTGGCGCCCCGCAACGGCACGACCGCTGCGGTGGAGATCGCGGTGGGCGCGCTGCCAGAGCGGCACCACGTTCACGGCTGACTGCCCCCGCGAACCGACCTGGAGATCGAACGCGACGCGACGCCCCGCGACGATGGCCTCCAGGCCTCGGGAGACGCACGAGGAGTCAAAGCGGAGGGAGGGGAGGTCGCCGTCCGGAATGATGTATCCGAACCCCGTGTCAGCGTCGAACGATTCGACCGTGCCCGGGCGCTTGTCCATGAGCTGTCGCCTCCCTACCGAGAGTCTCGTTACATAACGTTTCTATGAACTTACCCTGAGTATCGACACTATGGTCGGCGAAAGGCGGGTTCGGCCGATATCTGCACCTTCTTCGTGGTGGCGTGGTGGTTGTGCGCGGACGAATCCGCGGCGCCGGTGGGTTGTCTCCGCAGGTCACGGATTTCAGAGCAGGAGGTCTGCGGTATAATTCGTACATAGATTCGATTCAGGCCCGTCTTCCCCAGGTGTGCCTCGCGCACCTCCGGCCACAGCACCAACCTCGGGGGGAGACATTGACGGACGCTTTCACCCACCTCAACGTGGCGTCGTCGGCGTCCATGCGGTACGGGACGGCCCACCCGCCCGCGCTGGTCGAGCGCGCGGCCGAGCTGGGCATGGACATGCTCGCGCTCACCGACCGCGACGGCGTCTACGGCGCCGTCAAGCACGTACGCGCCTGCGAGCGGGCCGGAATCCGGCCTATCCTCGGTGCCGACCTTGCCGTCGCCGCCCCCGAAGGCGGCCGCGTCACCGTTCTGGCCCGGGGGAAGCGCGGCTGGGCTTCGCTGTGCCGTCTCATCACCGCGGCACACGCCGCCGGAGCACGCGGCGTCCCGGCGATCACACTCGACTCCGTCGCCGAGCACGCCGAAGGACTGGTCGTGCTGCTTGGCCCCGGCTCCGACGTCGGCCTGGCCGCGGGCGACCGCCACCTGCAGCGGGCGCGCCGCCTGCTCGACCGCTGGCGGGAGACAGCCGAGGTGGCCGTCGAGCTCGTCGACCACTACGGCCCCGGCCGACACGCGCAGGCCACCGCACTCCTCCGGCTGGCCGCAGAGACCCGCACCCTGGCGGTGCTCAGCAACGCCGTCCGCTACCCCCGCTCCACCGACGCCGACGTCGCCCACGTCCTGGACGAGGTCCACCGCCGACAGCCCGGCGGTGGCGGTGCCCCCGTCCCGGCCGTCTCCCAGGCCTACCTGAAAAGCAGCGAGGAAATGGCCGAGGTCGCCGAGCGGATCTGCGGCCCCGACCACACCGCGGCGCGGCGCCTGCTCGCCCACACCCGCGCACTGGCCGCCTCCTGCGCCCTGGACCCCGGGGTCGACCTGGGCCTGGACCGCCCCCACCTGCCGGAGTTCCCCAACGCGCGCGACCGGTTGTGGCGGGCCTGCGGCGAGGGCCTAACCCGGCTCGGCCTCCACCGCGACCGGCGGGCCCGCGCGCGCCTCGCCCGAGAACTGGAGATCATCGAGCGCAAGGGCTTCTCCTCCTACTTCCTCACCGTCGCCGACATCGTCGACAGGATCCGCGCCCGAGGCATCCGCTGCTCCATTCGCGGCTCCGGGGCCGGAAGCCTGGTCAACCACCTCATCGGGATCTCCGCCGTCGACCCCCTGGCCCACGGACTGCTGATGGAGCGGTTCCTCACCGAGAGCCGCAGCGGGCTGCCCGACATCGACCTCGACGTGGAGTCGGCCCGGCGCCTGGACGCCTACGACGCGATCTTCGACGCCTACCCGAACGCCGCCTGCGTGTCGATGATGGAGACCTACCGCGCCCGCAGCGCCATTCGCGACGTGGGAGCGGTCATGGGGGTCCCACCGCACGAGGTCGACCGGCTGGCCAAGATGTTCCCCCACATCCGCGCCCGACAGATCCGCGCCGCCTGCGAGGACCTCCCCGAACTGCGCAGCGGAGGACTGGACGGCCCCTCGTCGGCCGCACTGTTCCAGATGGCCGAACGCCTCGACGGGCTCCCCCGCCACACCGCCCTGCACCCCTGCGGAATCGTCATCTCCAACCCCTCCCTGCGCGACCGCACCCCGCTGGAACCCGGCAAGCTCGGTTACGACATGACTCAGTTCGACAAGAACGACGTCGAAGAGATGGGACTGATCAAACTCGACGTCATCGGGGTGCGCATGCAGTCGGCGATGACCCACGCGCTGTCCGAGATCCGGCGGACGGAGGGAACACAGGTCGACCTCGACGCGAGCGCGACGCAGTGCGCGGAGGCGTCGATGCCCGTGGCCGCAGGCCCGATCGCATCGGCGGTGGAGCAAACGAGGAGTGCGAGCGCGAAGGGGAGCACGAACGCGAGCGCGACGCAGTGCGCGGAGGCGTCGATGCCCGTGGCCGCAGGCCCGATCGCATCGGCGGTGGAGCAAACGAGGAGTGCGAGCGAGACGCACAGCAACACCATCATCAAGGTCCCGCCGGACGATCCCGCTACCTACGCGATGATCCGCGACTCCCGCACCCTCGGCTGCTTCCAGATCGAGTCCCCGGGCCAGCGTGAGCTCGTCAGCCGCCTCCAACCGGCCGACCTGGGCGACCTCATCATCGATATCTCTCTGTTCCGGCCGGGCCCGGTGAACAGCGACATGATCACGCCCTACATCGCCATCCGCGACGGCGACCAGGAGCCGGAGTTCCCCTCCCCCGCGCTGTCCGGCGTACTCGCCGAGACCGGTGGCGTGGTCATCTTCCACGAGCAGGTGATCAACGTTCTGCACGCGATGACCGGCTGCGGGCTGGACCAGGCCGAGGCGATGCGCCGCCGGCTGGGCACCGACGCGGGTAAGGAGGACGTGCGCGAGATCTTCACCGGTATGGCCCAAGAATGCGGCCACACCGAGGAGGTCGTGGAGCGCGTGTGGGAGATCATCGCCGCCTTTGGCGCGTTCGGGTTCTGCAAGGCGCACGCCGCGGCGTTCGCGCTCCCCACCTACCAGTCAGCGTGGCTGAAGCGGTACTACCCCGCGGCGTTCTACGCGGGCGTGCTCACCCACGAGCCCGGGATGTATCCGCGCCGCGCGATCCTGGACGACGCCCGCCGTTTCGGGGTTCCCATCCTCGGGGTCGACGTCAACGCATCCGACCGCGGGTGGCGGGTGGAGCGCACAGCGGATGGGGTGTGGGGGATCCGCGCGGCGCTGTCCGACGTCAAGGGCATCACCGACGCCGAAGTCGACGCGATCGTGTCGGGGCGCCCCTACCTCTCACTGCCCGACTTCGCGAACCGGGTCCGGCCCTCCCGTGACGTGCTGGACCGACTGGTGCGGGTGGGAGCCTTCGACGCGCTGTACCACATCGCAACCGGATCGACGGGGGACCCGGTCGGCCCGTCAGGCCTACGCCGCCGCGACCTGCTGCTTCAGGCCGGGGCGATCGAGCGGGCGGGACGCCGCACGTTGGGCGGCGGGCAGCTGCCGATCGGCCTGGTGGAGGAGACGCGCGCGGGCGAGCTGCCGGAGATGACCATGGCGGAAGAGGTCCAGACCGAGCTGGAGGTCCTGGGCTACGACGCGTCCCACCACCTGCTCGGTTGCTACGCCGATCTGGTCGCCGAACTCGTCTCCCACCACGGCGCGGTACTCTCCCGCGACCTGCACCGGGCGCGGCCGGGGGAAGAGGTACTCGTCCTGGGGGCGAAGGTCGCCACCCAGACTCCGGCGGTGCGCTCAGGACAGCGCATCATCTTCACCACCCTGGACGATGCCACCGGCCTGGTGGACCTGACCTTCTTCGAATCGGTCCAAGACCGCTGCGCCGCGACCGTGTTCGGCTCCTGGCTGCTGGCCGTACGTGGCCGAGTCCGCCGGGTCGGCGGATTGGGGCTCCCCACCGTCAACGCGACCCACGCCTACGACCTGGACGAGCTGGCCGGGATCTGGACGGAGGAGGGCCGGGAGCACCTCCACGCCCGCCTGGCTTCTCCAGCACCGTCCTCCCCCGTCGCCGGCGTCGGCGGCCACCGCATCCGCTACGCCAACGGCTACGCGCTGTCCACCTACGCCGATATCTCCCCCGCGGGTGCCGACTCCGCCCCCAGAAAGTTGTGGCATGCCAGTCCAGGAAGTTCCGGAAGGTGAAAAAACCGGCAGTTCTCAATTCAACACAGAAATCGTCGTGACCACTGCCTTCCGGGGATATCCAACCGTTCACCTGGCCAAACATCCTCATGCCCGTCCTTTTCTCCGTCAGCCACGTTGCTCATCCCCGGAGCAGTCTCGTCAAAACCGCTCCCGGAACGATGGTCGTTTCCTAACCTTCCTATCGTGCCTTCTCCCCTTCACGACACACTCAACGAACTCTTCCGGGACCGCCCGTCCCTGGCCGTAGAGCTCATCCGCGAGCTGGACGATGTCGAACTGCCAGAGGGACTTCCGGTTCACCTGGGGGACAACAATCTCAACGATCGCCCCTCCAAAGACCTTTTCCCTGACACAGTCGTTCTCGTCGGGTCGAAGCACCAGCCACTGCACGCGATCGTCGTGGAGATTCAGCAGGAGAAGTCCGAGTCCAAGCGCAAACAGTTGCCCAGGTACGCCGCCGCGCTGTGGTTGTTCCTGCAGTGTCCGGTCTCGGTCCTCATCGTGTGCCCCACGCAAAAGGCCGCGGACGAGTACGCCAGACCGATACCGACAACACTTCCCGGCTACATGCTCCAGTCCGTAGTGGTAGGACCTAACGACATACCTGTGCTCACCGATGCCGAGGCGGTTATCGCCGATCCGCAGTTGGCAGTGATGGGGATCATGGCCCATGGTGCGCGACGCCGGGTCGTGGAAGCTTTTGTCGCGGGGCTCCAGAAGATGGATGCCCAGGCTGCTCCCCGCTACTATGAATACGCTTACCGCACAGCCGCGCCGCTGGCGCGGCGGCTTCTGGAGGAGATCATGTCCTCGACATCCTGGCCCGTCTACAGCCCCTTCGCCCGCGAGCACTACGGCCGCGGACAGGAAGATGGACGAAAAGAAGGGCGGAACGAAGGGCGCACAGAGGAGGCCGTCCGGATGCTACTACTGGCTCTGGAAGTCCGCGGGATCGAGATCTCTGACGAGATCCGCAATCGCATCACGACCTGCACCGACTGCGAGCAGATCGAGACGTGGCTGCGGCGCGCCCTCACGGCCGACCGCGCCGACGATGTTTTCCTCCCTGAAGAGCCATCGCTCTAGACAGAACTGCTATGCCACAGAACCTCCCGAGTGTGATCGCTCCTGGAGGAGGCCGGCTCCCTCACAGCTGGTCGACGTCGCCATACTGGTGACGTGGTAGATGAGAAGCCGAGACTTGAGATCGAGTACTGCGTCCAGTGCCGCTGGCTGACGCGAGCGGCGTGGATGGCGCAGGAGTTGCTGACGACGTTCGAGACCGAACTGGGCGAGGTCGCACTCGTACCTGGAACCGGTGGTGTGTTCGAGGTGCGGCTTAACGGCGAGGCGGTCTGGTCGCGCAAGAGCGACGCCGCCTTCACCGACGCCGCCGAGTTGAAGCGGCTGATCCGCGACTGGATCGCGCCCGGGCGGCCGCTCGGGCATTCGGACCAGTCCTCCTGAGGTTGCCTGGCCCGCCTTCCTGCGTCCTTCCGTGGCTTGGAGTACCCCAACCTGGTCCCCGTCGCTCGTGGGAGACTTCCCCCTATGGCAGGAGTAGCGTTCGACGCCGTCCTCTGCGATATCGACGGGGTGCTGCGGTTGTGGGACCCCGCCCGCATGGAAGAGCTGGACCGGCAGTACGGCCTGGCCGAAGGGACGCTGGCCGGAGCGGCGTTCGCACCGCACCGGCTCACGCCCGCCGTCACGGGGGAGACCACCGACGCGCAGTGGCGCAGGGGCGTGGCCGACGACCTAGCGGAGGCCTGCGGTTCCCGCTACCGCGCTGAGGCGATAGTTGGGCAGTGGGCGGCATTGCTTCCGCAGGTCGATCCCGAGGTGCTGCACGCGCTGACCGCGGTCCGCGAGCGGGCCCGCGTCGTCTTGGTTTCCAACGCCACGACACGGCTCGACGAAGAGCTGGAGACACTTGGCCTGTCCGACATCGCGGACGCGGTGGTCAACTCCTCCCGGCTGGGCGTCGCCAAACCCCACCCGGCTGTGTATCGGGCCGCCGCTGATGCGGCCGCGACACCGGTCCCACGCTGTCTGTTCGTCGATGACGCTGAAGCCAATGTGGTGGCGGCACGCCGACTTGGCATGGCGGGCCTCCACTACACCGGGTTTCAGGGGTTGCGCGACGTGCTCTCCCCTCTCCTCCAGCAGTGATCGCCCCCCAAGTGAGCCGCCCGATCCATCCCCAGGGCGCTCAGTCGCCGGGTGGGGGCCGCGAGGGATCGACCCTTCGGAGGGGGCGGCGTCCAGTGGCGTGAGTGTGGGCGGGACGCGGCTGTCGACGCACTGGCGATGACCACCAGGCCTTCCTCGTGCAGGACCGCGGCGCGGGCCAGATCTTCTGCTGTGAAGTGAACCCGCACCAGCGCGGCTCTGGTCCCGCTTCCCGTGCCAATGGTCTCTGCCCCCGAGTTGACGCACATGGGTTGTGTCTGCTGTGAGGCCGCAGGGGCGAGTCAGGAGCGCGCGAGCGCCGCGTTGATCGCCTCCGGAGCGAGCAGACGCTCCAGCACCATGACCGCGCACCCCAACGGCCCGGCGTCGTCCTCCAATCGGCTGGGCACGATGCGCAGCTGCCGCGTGGCCAGGGCGGTGGAGCGCTGGAAGACGATTTCGCGCACCCCCGCCACCAGGTGGTCGTAGGCGAGGGCGAGGTCGCCGCCCAGGACGATGACGGCGGGATTGAGCAGGTTGACCGCGCCGGACAGCACTTCGCCGATGCGGCGGCCCGCGTCGCGGACGAGCCGCACCGCCTCGGGGTCGCCCTCCTGGGCGAGGGCGGCCAGCTCCCGGATGCCGGAAACGTCGCGGTCCAGGGCGGCCAGATGGCGCAGCAGGGCCGGGCCACCGGCCACGGCCTCCAGGCAGTCGGTGTTGCCGCACCGGCAGGGCGTGCCGCCCCCGCCGTGGACGGGGATGTGCCCGATCTCCCCGGCCGCTCCGAGGGAGCCGCGCAGGATGGCGCCGTCGGAGACGATCCCGGCGCCGATGCCCGTGGACACCTTCACGAAGATGAGGTCGTCGACCGTCTCGCGGTGCCGCGCCCAGTGCTCACCCAGGGCCATGACGTTGACGTCGTTGTCGAGCAGCACCGGCACGGGGAAGCGATCGGCGACCATCGGGCGGATTTCCACACCGCCCCAGCTGCTCAGGACCGGCGGGCTCGCCGCTCGCCCGGTGGCGAACTCGACCGTGCCGGGGACACCGATACCCGCGCCCCACACCTCGTCGGCGTTACGTCCGGCCTTGGCCAGAAGCTCCTGCCAGGTGTCCAGCAGCCAGGGCACCACGGTGCTCGGCCCCTGCTCGACCTGCGGGGACCCACTCGTGTGGGCGAGCACGTGCCCGGCGAGGTCGCAGACGGCGATTTGGCTGCGGGAGATGCCCAGCGCGGCGGTGAGTACGACACCACCCCCGGCGTTGAACTCCAGGCGGCCGGGTGGGCGCCCGCCGCTGGAAGGGCCCTGCGCGCCCTCGCTGACCAGGCCGCGTGCCATCAGCTCGGTGAGGCGTGCGGCGACGGCCGGCCGGGACAGGCCGGTGACGCGGCCGATATCGGCGCGGGTCAGCGCGTCGCCAGTGCGGATCAGGTGCAGCACGTGGCCGCTGGTGGTGTTCGAGCGGGACGGGGCCGTGCTGCGGGGCATGTGCCCCATTCAACCACGATCGTGTCGTGTGCGGTGGTATGAGGGCAGCACTTTTGTACCACAGTCGTCAAAAGTCCGACTTGTGCTGTTACGCAAGTTGCCGTTACATTTCGAGTGGTCTAAACCATAACCGGTCTCTGCCGTCATTGCCCCAGGAAGGACCGTAGGACCAGATGCCTCACCACACGGCTTCCCCGCCGACCGACCTGGTCGTGTTCGGAGGCACCGGCGACCTCGCGATGCGCAAACTGCTGCCCGCGCTGTTCCTGTGCGACCGGGACGGGGGCCTCGCCCCGGAGACGCGGATCATCGCCGCGTCGCGCGATGGCCTGGCCGACGCCGACTTCCGCGACAAGGCCGCAGCGGCCGTGCAGGCCAGCCCGGCCGTCCTGCGGGCGGGCGACGCCGACCCGCTGACCCTGCGCCGCTTCGTCGAGCGTCTGCACCACGTCACCGTCGACGTCGGGGGCGACCTCGCCGCGTGGAAACCCCTCGGCGACCTTCTGCACCCGGACCGTCCCCGCGTCTTCTACCTGGCGCTCCCCCCGATGCTTTTCGGCCGCATCTGCCGCGACCTCGGCGCGGCCGGACTGGTCACCGATGACTCCCGCGTCGTCTTGGAGAAGCCCCTGGGGCGCGACCTCGCCTCAGCGCGCGCCATCAACGAGGAGGTCGGAGAGGTCTTCGCCGAACACCAGGTCTTCCGCATCGACCACTACCTCGGCAAGGAGACCGTGCAGAACCTGCTGGCGCTGCGCTTCGCCAACATGTTCCTGGAACCGATCTGGAACAGCCGCTGGATCGACCACGTGCAGATCACGGCGGCGGAGACCGTGGGCGTCGGTGGCCGCCGCGGCTACTACGACGGCTCCGGGGCGATGCGCGACATGGTGCAGAACCACCTGCTGCAGCTGCTCTGCCTGATCGCGATGGAGCCGCCCGCCAGCTTCGACCGCGAGGCCGTCCGTGACGAGAAGGTCAAAGTCCTGCAGGCGCTGCGCCCCCTGACCGGCGGCGACGTCGCCGAGCACACCGCGCGCGGCCAGTACGTCGGCGGGACGGTGGCCACCCAGGACGTCCCCGGCTACACCGACGAACCCGGCGGCTCCGGTGGCCCCAGCAGCACCGAGACGTTCGTCGCCCTGGAGGCCGGCATCGGCAACTGGCGCTGGTCCGGTGTCCCGTTCTACCTGCGTACCGGCAAGCGGATGGCGCGGCACTACTCCGAGATCGTCGTGCAGTTCCGCGACGTCCCGCACGCGATCTTCCCCGGCCAGGTGACGGCAGCTAACCGTCTGGTCATCCGCCTGCAGCCCGAGGAGACCATCCACCTGCACATGCTCGCCAAGGAGCCAGGCGCGGGAGCGCTGAGACTCAGACCCGCCCCGCTCGAACTGAGCTTCGCCGACACGTTCGCCGAGCGCTCCCCCGACGCCTATGAGCGCCTGCTGATGGACGTGCTGGCGGGCAACCCCACCCTGTTCATGCGCCGCGATGAGCTCGAAGCCGCCTGGCGGTGGGTCGACCCGATCATCGCCGCCTGGGACGGCACGGCGCCGGAGCCCTACGCGCCGGGCAGCGCCGGACCGGCGGGGGCCCACCACCTGATCGGCCGTTCGGGCCGCACCTGGCACGAAGAGGAACTCGCCTGATGACCAACGCCCCGCAGACCCCCCACCCCCGCATCGTCGACGTCACCGAGCGCATCGCTGCCCGCAGCGCCGAGACCCGCAGCGCCTACCTCGCCCGCATCCGCGCCGCGGCTGCCGAGGGCCCCGCCCGGACCGCGCTGGGGTGTGCCAACCTCGCCCACGGCTTCGCCGCCTGCGCGCCGCTGGAAAAGAAGAGCCTCAGCGAATCGGTCAAGCCGAATATCGCGATCGTTTCCTCCTACAACGACATGCTCTCCGCGCACCAGCCGCTGGAGACCTACCCGGCCCTGCTCAAGGCCGCCGTCACCGAGGCCGGGGGCGTCGCCCAGTTCGCCGGAGGCGTTCCGGCGATGTGCGACGGCGTCACCCAGGGCCGCCCCGGAATGGAGCTGTCCCTGTTCAGCCGGGACGTCATCGCCATGGCCGCGGCGGTCGCGCTCTCCCACGACATGTTCGACGGCGCGCTGATGCTTGGGGTGTGCGACAAGATCGTCCCCGGGCTGCTCATCGGCGCCCTGTCCTTCGGCCACCTCCCGGTCGCCTTCGTACCCGGCGGGCCCATGCCCTCGGGACTGCCCAATGACGAGAAGGCCAAGGTCCGCCAGCTGTTCGCCGAGGGCAAGGCCGGGCGCACGGAGCTGCTGCAGGCCGAGTCCGCCGCCTACCACGCGCCGGGCACCTGCACCTTCTATGGCACGGCCAACTCCAACCAGATGCTCATGGAGGTCCTGGGCCTGCACCTGCCCGGCGCCAGCTTCGAACAGGCGGGCACTCCGCTACGCGACGCGCTCACCGCCGAGACGGGACGGCGGGTGACCGGCCTGACCGCGCTGGGCGACCACTACACGCCGATCGGCGAGGTCATCGACGAGCGCGCGATCGTCAACGCGGTAGTGGCGCTGCTGGCCACCGGCGGCTCGACCAACCACACCCTGCACCTGGTCGCCGTCGCGGCCGCCGCCGGTATCGAACTCACCTGGGACGACTTCGCCGCACTGTCCGAGGTGGTGCCGCTGCTGACGCGCATGTACCCCAACGGCACGGCCGACGTGAACCGGTTCCACGAGATCGGCGGCATGGCCTACCTGATCGGCCAGCTGCTGGACGCCGGGCTGCTCCACGAGGACGTCGCCACCGTCGCCGGACCGGGCCTCAGCCGCTACCGCCAGCGCCCCATCCTCGGTGAAACCGGCCTGACCTGGGGCGACGAGCCGAAGGAGAGCGGCGACACCACCGTGCTGCGCCCGGCCGACAACCCGTTCTCCGCCGACGGCGGACTGCGCATGGTCTCGGGCAACCTCGGCCGCGCCGTCGTCAAGGTGTCGTCCGTGGCGCCCGAGCGCCACGTCATCGAGGCGCCCGCCAAGGTCTTCGACAGCCAGGCAGCGCTGCAGGAGGCGTTCGCGGCCGGTGAGCTCGACGGCGACGTCGTCGCCGTCGTCCGCTTCCAGGGGCCGCGCGCTAACGGCATGCCTGAACTGCACAAGCTCACCCCGCCGCTGGGCGTGCTCCAGGACCGCGGGCACAAGGTCGCTCTGGTCACCGACGGGCGGATGTCGGGCGCTTCGGGCAAGGTCCCGGCCGCCATCCACGTCTCCCCCGAGGCCGCGGCCGGTGGCCCGCTGGCACGCGTCCGCGAGGGCGACCTCGTCCGACTCGACGCCGCGGCGGGGACCCTGGAGGTCTTGGCACCCGATCTCATGGAGCGCGAGCCCGCCGAGACCACCGTCGACTCCTCGACCGGCACCGGCCGGGAGCTGTTCGCGGCCTTCCGCTCCGCTGTCGGCCCGGCCGAGCGCGGAGCCGCGGTGTTCGGAGCCGAACGGTGAGCCGCCTCGCCGCCCCCACCCCGGAGCGGCCCTGGCTGGTCGCCGACATCGGCGGCACCAACGCCCGCTTCGGCCTGATCGAGGCGCCTGGCGGACGGCCGGTGCGCGTGCACCGCATGCCCTGCGGCGAGCACCCCGACCTCGCCGCGGCCGCCTCCGCCTACCTGCAACGCGACGGACAGAACGCCCGCCCCAGCGCGGCCTGCGTCGCCATCGCTGGCCCCATGGACGGCGACCGCATCCGGCTGACCAACGCCAACTGGGACTGCTCCGCTGAGGCCACCCGCCGCGCGCTGGACCTCGACCGCATCGAGGTGCTCAACGACTTCGCGGCGCTGGCACTGTCCCTGCCGCGCCTCGGTGATGACGACCTGCTGCCGCTGGGCGGCCCCGCGCCCACGGCCGAACGGCCGATGGCGGTGCTCGGACCGGGCACCGGGCTCGGCGTGGCCGGGCTGCGACCGGTCGCGGGCGGGTGGCTGCCGATCTCCGGTGAGGGCGGCCACGTCGATGTCCCGGCCGTGGACGAACGCGAACTGGAAGCGGTGCGGCTGCTCCGCGCCGACCAGGGCACCGTCACCGCCGAGTGCGTGCTTTCGGGGCCGGGCTTGACCCGCCTGCACGGCGCTGTCGCCCGCATGCACGGGGTGCGCAGAGACGCGCTGTCGGCGGCGGACATCTGCGCCAGCCCCGACGACCCCGTCTGCGCGGAGACCCTGGACCTCTTCTGCGCCCTGCTCGGCGGCTTCGCCGGGAACGTCGCGCTCACGCTCGGTGCCACCGGCGGGGTGTTCATCGGGGGCGGGGTGCCGCCCCGGATCAGCGGCATCCTGCTGTGCAGCGACTTCAGACGCCGATTCGAGGAGAAGCGGCGGATGATCGACTATGTGAAGGACATCGCCACGGTCCTGATCGTGGCCCCCACACCGGCGCTGCTCGGCACGGCGGCCCGGCTCGACCAGTGCTTGGAGACCCGATGAAGCCCGCCAGCAGTGACGACATCTTCGCCCTGGCCCCGGTCGTCCCGGTGGTCGTGCTCAACGACGTGGCGGCCGCGGTGCCGCTGGCCCGCGCCCTGGTCGCGGGCGGGCTCCCCGCCATCGAGGTGACCCTGCGTACCGAGGCCGGTCTCTCGGCCATCGAGCGCATCGCCGCCGAGGTCCCCGACGCCGTGGTCGGCGCGGGAACGGTGACCACCCCCGAGCAGGCCCAGGCCGCCGCCAGGGCGGGGTCGGCCTTCCTGGTCAGCCCCGGGTGCACCGACCGGCTGCAGGGCGCCCTGCATGACACCGGCCTGCCCTACCTCCCGGGCGTCGCCACCGCTTCGGAGGCCATGGCCCTGCTGGAGCGGGGGGTGAGTGCCCTGAAGTTCTTCCCGGCCGAGGCCGCGGGCGGCCGCGCCTACCTCAAATCGCTCAGCGGCCCGCTCCCCCAGGCCCGCTTCTGCCCCACCGGCGGCATCACCCTGGCCACCGCCCCCGACTACCTGGCGCTGCCCAACGTCGGCTGCGTCGGCGGCACCTGGCTGACCCCGGCCGACGCCGTCGAGACAGGCGACTGGGATCGTATCGAGACCCTGGCACGGGAGGCCGCGGCGCTGCGCCCGAAGTCCTGACGTTCGCGTCCTCCGCCATCCCCCGCGAAAAACCCGTTGGGGCACAGAGCGATGCCCTGCTACAGTCCCCCGCATGTCCATGGGTACCTGCGTGAACAGCGCCTTCTTCATCCGGATCCGCCGCGCCTAGCGGCGGCGGGCCACCCCACTTTCCCTGTTCAGGCTCCGCCGCACTCCGGGACCATCGCCGGTGCGGCCATTTCGTGCTGCTCCGGCTCCGATCACCCACCGCGGAGCACCACACCCATGCACCCTCACGCCCGACACCACGGCGGACGCCACGAGCTGGGCCAGAACTTCCTCGTCGACCGCGGCGTCATCGCGACGGTCGCCGACCTCGTCGCACGGACCGGCGGCCCCATCGTCGAGATCGGCGCCGGCGACGGCGCGCTGACCCTGCCGCTGAGCAGGTCCGGCCGCCCGCTGACCGCCGTCGAGATCGACCCCGGGCGCGCCCGGCGCCTTGACCGGCGCGCGCCCGAGAACGTCTCCGTCGTCAATGACGACATCCTGCGCTACCGACTTCCCCGACACTCACATGTGCTGGTCGGCAATGTCCCCTTCCACCTCACCACCACGCTGCTGCGCCGCCTGCTGGCCGCCGACGCCTGGCAGGACGCCGTGCTACTGGTGCAGTGGGAGGTCGCCCGGCGGCGGGCCGGAGTCGGCGGGGCCAGCATGCTGACCGCGGCCTGGTGGCCGTGGTACGAGTTCGCCGTGCACTGCCGGATCCCCGCCCGCGCCTTCCGGCCCATGCCCGCCGTCGACGGCGGACTGCTCACCATGGCCCGACGCGACCACGCCCTGGTCACCGACCGCCGCGCCTACCAGGACTTCGTCCGCCAGGTTTTCACCGGCCGGGGGCGCGGTCTACGGGAGATTATGCTGCGCACCGGCCGCGTCGACGGACGCGCCCTGGACCAGTGGCTGCGGGCCCACCGTGTCTCCCGTCAGGCCCTCCCCAAGGACCTCACCGCTCACCAGTGGGCCGCACTGTGGGAGCTGACCGCTCCCCTCCCGGCGCGCCGCCGCTCTCCTCGACGTAGGCGCGCAGGTACTGGGCGGTGAGGGAGTCTCCGTGGGCCACCAGGTCGGCGGGGGTGCCGGTGAACACCACCTCCCCGCCGTCGTGGCCCCCGCCCGGGCCGAGGTCGATGATCCAGTCGGCGTGGGCCATCACGGCCTGGTGGTGCTCGATGACGATCACCGTGTTGCCCTGGTCGACGAGCCGGTCCAGCAGCTCCAGAAGCTGGTCCACGTCTGCCAGGTGCAAACCGGTGGTTGGCTCGTCCAGCACGTAGGTGGTGCCGTTGTCGGCCATGCGGATGGCGAGCTTGAGGCGCTGCCGCTCACCGCCGGACAGTGTGGTGAGCGGCTGGCCCAGCCCGATGTAGCCCAGGCCCACGTCGGCGAGTCGGTCGAGGATGGTGCGGGCGTGGCCGGTGGTGAAGAAGTCGCGTGCCTCGGCCACCGACATGCTCAGCACCTGGTTGATGTCCTTGCCGCGGAGCTTGTGGGTGAGGACATCGGGGGTGAACCGTTTACCCTCGCACTGCTCGCAGGTGGAGGCGACCCCGGCCATCATGGCGAGGTCGGTGTAGACCAGGCCGATGCCCTTGCAGTTCGGGCAGGCCCCCTCGGAGTTGGCGCTGAACAGGCTGGCCTTGACCTTGTTGGCCTTGGCGAAGGCCGTGCGGATGGGGTCGAGCAGGCCGGTATAGGTGGCCGGGTTGCTGCGCCGCGACCCGCGGATCGCGGACTGATCGACCACGACGACGCCCTCGCGGCCGGGCAGGGAGCCGTGGATCAGGGAGCTCTTACCGGATCCCGCGACACCGGTGACCGCGGTCAGCACACCGCCCGGGATGTCGACACTCACGTTCTTGAGGTTGTGCTTGGCGGCGCCGACGATCGGCAGGCGGCCGGAGGGGGTGCGTACCTTCTCCCGCAGTCGGGCGCGGTGGTCCAGGTGACGCCCGGTGAGGGTGCCGGAGGCGCGCAGACCGGCGACGTCTCCGGTGAAGCACACCTGGCCGCCGGCCGCGCCCGCTCCCGGCCCCAGGTCGACGACGTGGTCGGCGATGGCGATGGTCTCGGGCTTGTGCTCGACGACCAGGACCGTATTGCCCTTGTCGCGCAGGCGCAGCAGTAAATTGTTCATCCGCTGGATATCGTGCGGGTGCAGGCCGATGGTGGGTTCGTCGAAGACGTAGGTGACGTCGGTCAGGCTGGAGCCGAGGTGGCGGACCATCTTCACGCGCTGGGCCTCGCCCCCCGACAGGGTGGAGGACTCGCGGTCCAGGCTCAGGTAGCCCAGGCCGATCTCGACGAGCGAGTCCAGGGTGCCGGTGAGGGCGGTGACCAGGGGCCGCACCGATGGGTCGTCGATCCCGCGGACGAACTCGGCCAGGTCGCTGATCTGCATCGCTGAGCAGTCGGCGATATTGCGGCCATCGATGGTCGACGACAGCGCGGCGGGATTGAGCCGGGTGCCGCCGCACGCGTGGCAGGCGGTGAACGTCACGGCCCGGTCCACAAACGCCCGGATGTTCGACTGCATCGACTCCCGGTCCTTGGCCAGGTACACCCGGCGGACCTTGGTGACCAGCCCTTCGTAGGTGATGTTGCCGTGGTCGGTCTTGACCTTGGTGACGGGCTTGTACATGAAGTCGTCCCACTGCGCGGGCGTGAAATCCGCGAGTTTGACGTCGGCATCGAAGAATCCGGAACCGGCGATGACCTGCCAGTACCAGGAGCCCACGCTGAATCCCGGGACGGTGATGGCCCCCTCGTTGAGGGAGCGGTCGAGGTCGACGATCTGCGCGATGTCGATGTCGGTTACGCGCCCGATGCCCTCACACTCCGGGCACATGCCCTCGGCGCTGTTGAAACCGAAGGCGGTCGAGGGGCCGACGTGGGGCGTGCCGAGTCTGCTGAAGACGATCCGCAGCATCGTGTTGGCGTCGGTGGCCGTGCCGAGCGTGGAGCGGGAGTTGGTCCCCATGCGCTCCTGGTCGACGACGATGGCCGCGCTGAGGTTGTGCAGGGCGTCGACGTCGGGGCGGCCGACACTGGGCATGAACGACTGGACGAAGGCCGTGTAGGTCTCGTTGATCAGGCGCTGCGACTCCGCCGCGATGGTGCCGAAGACCAGTGAGGACTTTCCGGACCCGGAGACGCCGGTGAAGACGGTGAGGCGGCGCTTGGGAATGTCCAATGAGACGTTGGCGAGGTTGTTCTCCCGGGCGCCGCGGACCTCGATCGCGTCGTGGCTGTCGGCGGCGCGCCGGTACCCGTTGGACATCGGATCGGTTTCGCTGCCGAGGGGGTGTCGGGTGTCCGTTCGGGCTGGTCGGAGGGTGATGGAGTCCGGAACCATGGTGCCCTTTCCTGATATCCTTAGGGGGTAAAGAGATAGCTGGAGCACGTTAGTTTATTCCATAAGGAGTTGCAAGTGGTCGTCTTCGCCGGGCAGGGGGACGCACGCCGCTCGATGGCGCTGCTGTGGCGCGGTGCCCAGTCGCAGGAGGTGCGGACCACCCCCGGGCCGAAACCCGGGTTGAGCGTGGACGCGATCGTCGACGCGGCCATCGCCGTCGCCGACGAAGAGGGCATGGCGGCCCTGTCCATGCGCGCCGTGGGTGAGCGGCTCGGACGGACGGCCATGGCCCTCTACACCTACGTGCCCGGCAAGGGCGAGCTGGTCGACCTGATGTACGACCGGGTCCTGGTGGAGCTGCCCACCGACTACGCGGACGCGGCGGACTGGCGGGAGGGTGTGACCGCCTGGGCGCACGACTGCTGGGCGTTCTACCTGCGTCACCCGTGGGTGCTCCAGGTGTCCCAGGCGCGCCCGGTACTGGGGCCCAACGAGTACGTCGTGTTGGAGGCAGTGGTGCGGATCCTCTACGGGACCGGACTACCCGCCGCCACCCTGCGGCGCGTCGTCGGGACGCTGTTCCACTTCGTGCGGGGGATCGCGAGCACAGCGGCCGAGGCGCGGCAGGCGGCAGCGGCGACCGGGATGTCCGACGACGACTGGTGGTTCACCCGTTCACCCCTGCTGCAGGAGGTCGCGCCCGACTTCGCCGAGCGGTTCCCGGTGCTGACCCGCATGGAGCGCGAAGGAGCCTTCCGCAACGAGGACGAGAGCGTGCCCTACCTGGAGCAAGAGGCCAGGGAGACCTTCGCGGCCGGTCTCGGCGTCATCCTCGACGGCATCGAGGCGGCCCGCAGGCGCGCCGGTCTGACGGAGACCGCGGGCTGAGGCCAGGCGTACCGCCGGGTGCTCGCGGTCCTCACCTACCCGCGATCACGATCGCCCACCGCGCCGCCCAGCTGTGGCGCGCCCGGTGCCCCCAGCCCGGCCGCCGGGACGGCCGCCTTGAGCAGCATCTCGGCGTACTCGTCTTCAGGGTCGGAGTCCAGCACGATGGCCCCGCCCGCACCGATTTCCAGCTCGCTGCCGTCGCGCACGGCGGTGCGGATGACGATGCTCAGGTCCGTGGTACCGCCGAAGGACACGTACCCCAGCGCACCGGAGTAGACGCCGCGCGCCGAAGACTCCAGATCATCGATGATCTCCATGGTGCGCAGCTTGGGCGCACCGGTCATGGAACCGCCCGGGAAGCAGGCGCGGACCGCGTCGACCGCCGCCACCTCGGGGCGCAGCCGCCCGCGCACCGTCGAGACGAGCTGGTGCACCGTGGCGTACGACTCGGTGTACATGAAGGCGGGGACCCCGACACTGCCGACCTCGCAGACCCGCCCCAGGTCGTTGCGGAGCAGGTCGACGATCATCAGGTTCTCCGCGCGCGTCTTGGCGCCGGTGCGCAGCTCCTCGGCGAGCCGCTGGTCGGTGGCGGGGTCGTCGGCGCGCGGCGCGGTGCCCTTGATGGGGCGGCTGTCGGCCGTACCCTCGGCGTCGATGCGCAGGAAGCGCTCGGGCGAAGCGCTGAACACGCTGATCCCGCCCAGGCGGAGGAGGGCGGCGTACGGTGCGGGCCGGTGGTGGCGCAGCCGACGGTAGAAGGCGAGGTCGTCGGCTGGCGCGGGCAGGCGCACGCGGTTGGTCAGGCAGATCTCGTAGCTCTCTCCGGCGACGAGGTGGCCCAGGCACTCCTTGACGTCGGTGAGGTAGCCCTCGCGGGGGCGTTCCAGGAGCTCCTCCAGTTCGACGTCGGCCGCCACGGTCCCGGCGGAGGCCGACGCTGGACACACCGGTGGGAGGGGCGGGAGGTCGGCGAGGTCGCGCGTGACCGCGTCCAGCCAGGCCTCGTCCGCCGCGGCATCGCGTCCCACCGCAACCGCGTAGGTGCGGCCCTCGACGTGGTCGACGGCGACAAACCGCGTACAGCGCATCCAGACCGCGTCGGGGACGGACGACCGATGCGCGGCCTGCCCACCGCAGTCCGCCTTGAGCTCATAACCGAAGAACCCCACGTACCCGCCGACGAAGTCGAAGGGCAGACCGGCGGCGGTGGCGTGCGGCCGGGCCGCCACCCGACGGCGCAGCGCGTCGAAGATGGTCCCCGGCACGCGCTCCTCCGGGGCGCCGCCCCGCCGGACGCTGACGGCCCCCGCGCCGACCCGGTAGGTCAGCACTTCCCCCTCCGGGCCGTCGGTGTTTCCGAGGAAGGAGAACCTGGCGGTGCCGCCGACGCGGCTGCTGTCGAGCCAGAACGCGTAGGGCGATGCGGCGTAGAGGTGGGCGAAGGCGCGTTCGGTGTCCACGGCCGCGGGCAATGTCCGGAACCGGACCTCGCCGGGTTGCGGCTCGTAGGAGGCTGCCCGTGTTTCGGACACCGGAGCTTCGCGTTTCCCAAGGTCAAAACGGATTCTAGTGTCATCGGTCCGGCCCGGCGGAATTTCGGTCAGCTGGTTGGGATGGCCCTTTCCCGTAGTTTCGGACGCCTCATCGACGCTGCGCGCGCCTGAAAGACGAACGGCCGCCGAGCGTGCGTCGCGGGCCAGAGCGGCGAAGTTCGCGACCAGATCCCGCCCGTGCTCACTGGCCACCGACTCCGGGTGGAACTGCACCCCCCACCGGGGAAGCGCGCGGTGCTCCAACCCCATCACGACGTCGTCCTCGGCCCACGCCGTCGCAGTCAGAACGTCCGTGAGAGGGTCCTGCAGCGGGTCGGGTACCGCCAACGAGTGGTAGCGGACGGCCGTGAACCCCTGCGGGATCCCCGCGAAGAGCCCGGTGCCGGTGTGCCGGATCGGGCTGAGGTGGCCGTGCCGCGGCACCGGCGCGGAGTGCACCGGCTCGTCGGCGAAGTAGGCGATGGCCTGGTGCCCGAGGCATACTCCCAGCACCGGCAACCGCGGATCGGCCAACACCTGCGGCACCCGCCCCAGATCACGCGCATGCTGCGGCCGTCCGGGCCCCGGAGACACAACCGCCGCGTCGAACGCAGCCGGATCGAGCTCCGCCCAGCGCGGGTCGTCGTTGGCCACGACGACCGGCTCGGTGCCGAGGACACCGGCGATCAGCTGGAACAGGTTGTACGTATAAGAGTCGTGGTTGTCCACGAGCAGTACGCGCATCAGGGACCTTCCTCGAAATCCCAGGTGAGAGACCTAGTCTCACCGAGTCTGAGCATGGGTGACCTCGGCTCTCCCAGGATGGCCGCTCCAGATTCACTCCAGACGAGGCGGGACTGGTCCTAGAGATAAAACGCCCCCAAGGGCAGCGTGCCCGCGCCACCCCAGGAGCTGACCCAACACCTGCACTACCAGGAAGTTGAGTTGATGATCAGCGTAATGCCCGACGCCAGTGGCGTCGCCCCCACTCTCCAGGCCGTTTCCGGCCTGCCTCCAGGCGTGCTCGCCGGTGCGGCGCTGCTGCCCGACCTTGACCACCCCACGTCGACCGCCACCCGTTCGGCCGGGCCGGTAACCGCGGTCCTGTGCCGGGTGGTGCGCGCCGCCTCGTCGACGGTGTGGCGGGCGACCCGCACGCCGGCGGATGACGGCGGGTACAGCGACGGCACCGGGGTGCACCGCCACCTCACCCACACCCTGCCCGCCGCGGCGGTGTGCTGGTCAGGAGCGCCGGTCGTCGCGTTGATGCTCGCGGCGTGAAAAGGAAGGCCCCTGTCCCCAAGGCACTGGAGTGACACCCGTCGTAGAAACGTAACCAATTGACCGCATGCGGTCACACCCAATCATCCGATGATCCTGTTAGCGTGGGCGCCGCACTTCCCCCGTTACAGAACGGAACCATTTAATGACCAGGTCCAGGCACAGCCGCCTGCGCCGCCTGACAACCCTCCTCATCCCCCTGGTGACCTCGGTCGCCCTGATGGCCTCCACCAGCCCGGCATCCGCCGAGGTCCGCCAGCAAGCCCACCAGGAACAGGCTGTCGCCGAGGCTGCTCAGAACTACGGCGCCGACCCCGAGATCGTCAACCAGATCCTCGACAACATCAACGCGGCCCGCGCCGACCTCCAGCCGGGACACTCCCGCACCGTCTACGAACATGACCGCGCCCGCCTCATCTACACCCTGCCCGTCCAGGGGTCCGGTCAGCTTGAGGTCGTCACCGGCGCCGCAAGCGGCGGCGCCACCGTCCTCGCGAGCACGCCTTGCCACATGGCCGCAGAGGCCGCTGTCTCCGCCATCGGCGCCGCAGCCTTCGCCGCTGCTGCGGCGGCCGGTGGGATCGTGGTCGCCGGGATCTGGGTCAGTGCCGAGGCTGCTGGTGCCTTCTCGGCGTCGCTGGCCGCTGGCTCGGGTGGGTCCGCGCTGGTGGCCCAGTACATCTGCTGACGCCCCCGACCGAAGCTAGGAGATCACGATGGATCTCGTCGTAACCGCCGCCGGACTTCTCGAACTCGTCCTGGGAATCAGCGGCCTGCTCTTCATCGGCGCCAAGAAGCCCGTCCCGCGGTGGCTGCTGATCGCCATTGCGGTCGCGGCGCTCGTTCTCGTCGCGGCGATGGGCTCAGGCGGGTACCTCTGGTAGCGACCACTTAAACACGCCGCGTCGATGATGCGCACGGATGGCCCGGCGCCCACGGTGCCGGGCCGTTGTGGCGTCTGCCCAGATTTGCCCACGAAGCGTGAGCACGTGAGTGCTTCGTCTAGCGGCGGCAGGGGCGACCGTGAGATCCATGGACGAGGACGACCTGGACGCCCGCGAGCGCGAGGTGCTGGCCTACGCGCAGCGCGAGCGCCTGCCGTTGGACGAGGCGTCAGTGGCGGACGCGCTCGACGACCTTCATAAGGCTCGGGAAGACCGGCTACGAATTCGCCATACCCGCCCGTAACCGATCAGGCCCCTCATAGGCTCCGGATCTACCAATCCCCCACCGAAAGGAACGAGATGGCGCAGCCGGACATGCCCCAGCCCCTCAGCCCAAGAAGCGCAGTCCGTGGCTATTCGGCTGTCTCGGCTGCGGCGGCGCAGCTATCGCGCTCCTCGTACTCGGTGCCGGCTGTATGGCCGTCGTGGGTACCAGCAGCACAGACGCTCCCTCCGGAGGTGGGTCCGCTGCTGATTCAGCGGACTCGACGTCGGGGGGCAAAGAGAGCGTGGCCGATGCCCTCACTGTTGGCGACACCGGCACGGTGGACGATTGGAAGGTCACTGTCACTGGCATCGACACGACCGACACCTACGGGCCGGAATACCTCCAAGAAGAGGCACAGGGCGAGTTCAAGGTCGTGGGTCTCGAAGTGGAGAATGTGGGAGATGAGGCGACGTTCTTCGACGCCAGCGCGCTAAAGCTGGAGGACGCCGAGGGCAAGAAGTACTCGTCGCAGACCACTCTCGGTGAGGACGACCTGTTTCTGGAGCAGATCAACCCCGGCAACCAGGCCAGTGGTGAAGCCGTCGTGGACGTACCCAAGGACACCGAGATCACCCAGGTCGTCATCGAGGACGTCTGGTCTTTTTCCGATCCCGTCATCTTCGTGGTGGAGGAGTGAACGTGGGGCTATCTCCGCACGCAGTAGCGAGGCTTAGCCGAGCCTAGGGCGCGGGGTGGAACCCGCGCCCGGGCCCCTCCTTCGGGAGGGGCCTTACGTGTGCGGCAACCACAGTGCCGCCGAGCGCTTAGCCGCTATGCGGGTCGGCCCGCCGCGTACAGGAACAACAGCGCGCTCATCGACGTCCCCGACACCAGCTCGCGCTTGCGCACCAGCTCCGGCACCGACGCCAGTGGCACCCACTCGATTCGATCGGCCTCCCAATCTTCCGCAGGATCCCCCACATGCTCGGCCGAATCTGCGAAGAAGATGTGGTGCTCCGAATCCGAGATCCCCGGAGTCGGGTGGACGTCTAGTAACGGGCGCAACGGGCCCGGCCGCCACCCCGTCTCCTCCTCGACCTCACGCGCCGCTGCAGCCTCCGGGCTCTCGCCGTCATGGATGCCGCCGATGGGGATCTCGTAACCCCAGGCGTCGGGGATGAACCGGTGCCGCCACTCCAACAGCACCTCGTCCACGTCGTTGACCACGACTGCCCCGGCGCCGGGAGCGGTACGGATGAGCCGGTGCTCCAGGTGCCGCCCGCCGGTGATCTCCACATCCGCGACACGGATGTCCAACCACTGGTCGTGGTAGAGCGGCTTCTCGGAGTGGACGGTCCAGCGCATCACACGGCTCCTCTGGGGATCGACAACCAAGTCGAGACTCAGGACATCACAACCCCAGGCCCAGCTCCGCATCGGCCCGCTGGGCGAACTCCCGGACTTCCGGCTCGCTACTGCGACCGGCCAGAGCCCCACGTACTTGGCGCACCCGGTCGTGCAGCCGCCCCGACTCCATCCCGCGTACTCGTTCCAGCATCTCCCTTGCCGGTTCCAGGGCCTCGTCCACCGCTCCCCGCTGTGCCCGCACGATCGCCAGCCCGGCGTAGCGGTGGACCTGGCCGCGCAGGTGCGCCTGATCAGCGGTGCGCACCGCCTCCGATGCATACTCCTCGGCGGCAGCCAGGTCGCCGAGCTGGCGCAGCGCCTCCGAGTGCTGGGTCTCCACCAGGCCGGGCTGCACATAGGAGGTCTCGTCCGGCTCCTCACCGACGCGGATCCGCCCGGCCATGGACTCCGAGCGGGTCATCTGTGCGTGGCATGCCTGCTGGTCGCCGAGGCGAGCATAGGCGCGGGCCTGCATGGTGCACAGGTCGGAGACCAGTGCGGGCGTGAGGTCGCCTCCAGCGGCACGAAGTGCGGTCTCGCAGTATTGGATGACCAGCCGGTACTCAGCTTGGCTCATGGCCTGGTTGGCGAGCAGCGCGACGATGTAGCCGCCGAACCGGCGATCTGCGGATGCTTTGGCCATGCGCAGGGCGGAGAGGAAGTAGCGCTGCGCGAGCGCCTGCCTGCTGGCGTCGTAGGCACAGATCCCAGCAAGCGCGGTGAGTGAACCCACGGTGCGGTAGAGCTTGCGTCCGGTGGCGTCGGAGTAGGACGCCGACAACACCGGTGCGACCCTCTCGGCCAGGTACTGCGTTAGCCGCGGCCGCACCGGGATTCCGCCGGCTCGACGGTACATCTCCTGGTAGCGGTGGCGCGCGGTCCGCAGCTGCTCGACGTCACCAACGCCGATGACGCTGGGCCCTGCCCGGCTCACGTCAGTGTCCCCGGGCGGGTTCTCCCACTCGAACAGCGGCATGATCACCGTCGCGCCACTCGCAGGAGGGGCGCCCTCCAGGAAATCCTCCTGTCGGGCGTCCTGGCGCCACATGGCAGTGGTGCGTGTGACCACCACCTCCAGGTCGCTGCTGCTATGCGCGGTGCCGCTGCGGTCCATACCGATGTCGCTCATGGTGATCGTCCTGCCGAGTCGCTGGGACAGAACGTCGCACATCACCTGGGGCGCGCGCCCGCGTGGGATGGCGTGGTCGCGGATCCATCGGGCGACCGCGGTGTGGTCGTAGCGGGTGCCCAGGTGCTGGTTGACCCGGGAGGCTAGTCCTGCGTTTGACATCTCAGCCTCCTCGATGAGGGCGGCGAGGAGAATGTTCGGCTCGGCCATATCAGTGCCTCTCGATTCACACCCCGTGTGAACGCGGTCCCACGCCTGCGCGTGATCACGCTCTGCCAGTGACCTGCCTCACGACGATATCCCTGGAAGGGACCCCGTATCACGCTCCCTCCGGACAGAGAATGAAACCCCTGAACTTGACCTCACCCACGGCGTCCCCCGACGCCCCGCTGCTCGATGAGGTCCGCGCGAAGTACGGCAAGCACTGGCGCATCACCCGCGAGCCCGGTGGGCTCCTGCGCGCCGTACACCGCAAGGAGCACCCGGACAAGTCCCGTGAGCGTGCCTGCATCCTCACCGAGGTCACCTCCCGCCAGATCGAGCAGCTGTCCGCCGCGCTTTTCGTCCAGCAGGCGCTCCGTGCGGGTCAGGAAGCCGACGAGCAGGCGGTGCAGCCCCAGTGACCACCGACCTCGCCCCCGAGCAGCAGGAGCTGCAGGCCGAGTTCCCCGGCTGGGAGATCCGCACGGGGTGGATCACCGGTGGGCTGTACTGCGTCGCGACGCGCCGCATCCCCCTGACCACCTCACCGGAGCAGCGCCCGGGCCTGTATAACCACGTAGCGGCCATCGGCGTGGGGGCGCTTCGCGACACTCTCGAAGCCCAGACACGCATCGCGTCCCGGCTCGGCCTGTAGACCGGCTGCGCGCCGGTGCGGGTGCCCACCCTCTGGGGCCGGCGCGCAGCCCTGCCTCCCGCTCACGCTCCGAGTTGTACAAGTGGGCGGGAGGCCCCTCATGTACAACTGACGGCTGTCCTGCCAGGCTGGTCAGTTCCGCGCCTCGCCCTGGCTACAGTAGCGGCGCACCGCGCGGAAGAAGCGTTCTTCGTTAATTTCGGCGCCGTCGAACATTGCCCGGCCGAAGGCGGTGTGGACGGGGTCGCTGCTTGAGGCGACAGCGACGATTCCGGCGTCCATGTTGTCGGAGAACAGCATGGCGTCGTCGGGGTCGTAAGCCACGTCCTGACTGGCTGCGGCGAACGCGCAGGCCTCCTGACGGCTCACGGCCGCGGGTTCCACCTGGGATCTCAGTTCGGCCAGCCTCTCGGCGTTAACCCCGGACGGTGGGCTGACCATGGTGTCCTCCACATAACTCCCCACGTATACCCCGTCACGAGGGCAGTGGCCGCCGCCACCGTGACCGCGCTGACGATGTGACGTGTTCCCCGAGGTCGGCGGAAGCAGGACGTCTCCTGCTCCACCTGGCCGCTGTCGCGCGTAGCCCGGAGTCGACGGCGGCTCCTGCGCAGCACACCGGGCGGAGGAAAGGGAACCCGAGCCGGATGAAATCCGCGCCGCCGTATGCCGTAGGGGCGGCCAGACCGGCAGCGCCCCAGCAGCTGAGGGAGCGTTCCCAGACGCAGAGTGAGCTGTGGAGCACCGCGCTATAGACAGGGGCGTGCAGCGCCAACGTCGTGAACACGAACACAGCGGCGGTACACACGGCGATGCCCACCCGGCCGCGCCCCAGCCCCGCGCTCACGCTCCCGGCGAACAGGAGTGTCAGCAGCATGATGGCTCCGAGGCGGGCCGATGTGGTCATACCACTCAGCGGTCCGCTGCTGTCCGCGACCACTGCGGCGACCGTTGCCGCGAGCAGTACCGCGTGTGCGCCGACTACCGCGCAGGCCATTGCAATCGGGAGCAACGGGCGATCGGACAAGCAGAGCACGTTGCCTTGGCCGACCATTCCCACGAAGGGGAATGCCCCCGCACAGCCGATCAGCACGGGGTATACCCAGTGGTTCATGCTCACGAAGAACCCGCCCACCACGGCGACCCAGCCGCCGGATGCCTCGGCAGCGAGGACTCCCTGAAACATGACCCACAGCCCGAACAGGCACCCGAACACGACTCCGGCGCAGAGGAGCCCGGTGACGCACACGACCCGTTTCCGCTTGGCACCCGACTGTAGTTCGAGGGATACGGCGCCGAGTACAACTACGGGGTGATGGCATGACGCGTAAGATCGCGATTCTTTATCCAGACGGATCCATCCACATCCCGGTCGGTGTCGCCGATCCGTCCGCCGAGACCATCGCCTGCGGCGCGGACATCATCCATCCTGGTGACGCAGACTATGAGCACTACGCGGCCCACGCGATCCCCGTCGATGAGGCGCAAAAGCGGCCTGAGCGCGATCCTGAACGTGCTGCGGCGTAAAGGCCGAGTTTAGGCAGCGCTATCGGCGGGACCACGGGCAACGCTCCGCCTGAACGCGCAACGCAGCTCGACGGCCGCCACTCCGGTACCGGGGTGGCGGCCGCCCCTGGAGGAAGGCTCGCTATTGGGCGGTGGCCTCTTCCCCTTGCTGACCCATCGACTCCAGGGTCTTGCCCTTAGTCTCCGATATGAACTTCCAGACGAAGACGAAGGACAGCACCGCGAACACCGCGTAGATCATGTACGTGCCGGTCAGGTTCCAGTCGCGCAGGCTAGGGAACGTCACGGTGATCAGCCAGTTGGTGATCCACTGGGTCGCGGTGGCCACGGCCATCGCCGCAGCTCGGATGCGCAGGGGGAACATCTCGCCGAGCAGGACCCAGGTCACCACGCCCCAGGACAGCGCGAAGAACATGACGAACGCGCTGGCGGAGGTGAGGGCCACGGCGCCCCAGGCGAAGGAGAGGGAGGCCGATGCGCCGACGACGGTGGCGTGGCTGAACGCCCACCCCGTCACGGCCAGGGACACCGCCATTCCGGCCGAGCCGATCAGCAGCAGCGGCTTGCGGCCGATCCGGTCGACGAGGCCGATGGCGATGAAGGTGCCGATGATGTTGACGATCGAGGTGAACAGGCTGAGCAGGAGCGAGTTGCCCTCGTCTACGCCCACCGACTGCCACAGCGACGACGAGTAGTAGAAGACGACGTTGATACCGACGAGCTGCTGGAAAGCCGACAGCGCCATACCGATCCACACGATCGGCAGCAGCCCGAACCGGCCGCCCTTGAGGTCGCCGAGCTTGGGGCGCACCTCGGAGCCCAGGGCCTGGTAAATCTCGGAGATCCGGCGCTCGACGTCACCGCCTTCGACCTCGCTCAGGACCCGGCGGGCCTTGTCGTCCCGACCGACGCGGACCAGGTAGCGGGGCGACTCCGGGATCGGCAGGGTCAGCGTGATGTAGAGCAGCGCGGGGAGCATCTCCACGCCCAGCATCCACTGCCAGGCCTGCAGCGGGCCGAGCGGGTTGAGGGCGCTGCCGTCGGCGGCTGCCGCCACAAGGTAGTTGACCAGCTGCGACAGGGCGATACCGAGCACGATCGCCAACTGCTGCAGGGAGGCGAGTCGACCGCGGTAGGCGGGAGGAGAGACCTCGGCGATGTAGGTCGGCGCGATCACCGACGCCATACCGATCGCGACGCCACCCACGACGCGCCAGGCGGCCAGGTCGAAGATGGAGAAGGGGAGAGCCGAACCGACGGCGCTGATCGCGAAGAGCACGCCGGCGATCTGCATGGCGCGGATACGCCCGAGACGGTCGGCCAGCGTTCCCGCCACGCCTGCGCCCAGTGCCGAGCCGAGCAGGGCGGCCGCGACCGTGAAGCCGGTCATGGCGGTGGTGACCTGGAAGTGCTCCTGGACGGCATCGACGGCGCCGTTGATCACGGAACTGTCGTAACCGAACAGGAAACCGCCCATCGCTGCCGCGCTGGCGATCAGCGTCACGTGGACGATGTTCAGCTCACCGGCGGACTTCGCACCCGCCGGATCCGATGTTGCCACGGCCTCTCCTTGTCGGAATGAGGCCCCGGTCCGCGTGGCCGGGGCCCGTCGAACGACTGCTCCGCCGATGACCGGGACCGGTCAGCAGCCAGTACATGTCCGACATACTTCGGACATGCAACATACGGCGGAAATTTACGATCACGAACCATATCGGACATTCTTATGGTGTGTATCACGCGACTTAGGTAACGATTTATTACAAAACGACCGCGTCTCCCACGAGAAGCTCAAGGGCAGGGCGTCGAGTGGAACCAGCGGCCCCCGCCTGATTGGGTAGGAGTGACCGCCATCACGAGATCGTCGTCCCGCAGAGGGAGTGACACCCATGCCGGAGCTAGTGGACCTGCACGGTCAGGCCATGGCGGAGTTCGACCGCCGGGTGCGTGAGGTGAAGGCGACGCAGTGGGCCGATCCCACCCCGTGCACGGACTGGGACGTGCACGACCTGGTCGCCCATCTGGTGCGTGAGCAGCTGTGGGTGCCGCACCTGCTGGCGGGCTGCGCGGTGGAGGAGATCGGCGACCGCTTCGAAGGCGATGTCCTGGGCGAGGAACCCGTCACCGTGTGGGAGGTGGCCTCCCGCGAGGCGCGCGCCGCGTGGCTGCAACCCAGCGCCCAGGAACGCACCGTCCATCTCTCGTCCGGCGACGCACCCGGTTCGGTCTACCTCTGGGAAATGACCTTTGACCTGGCCGTCCACGCCTGGGATCTGGCCCGCGCCATCGGCACGGACGAGAGCATCGACCCTGACCTGACCGAAGCACTGCTGGCATGGGTCGGGGAGGAGGGCATGGCCGGAGCGGATGGGCTGTTCGCCCCACCCGTCCATGCCCCCGACGACGCCGACCCGCTGACCCGGTTGCTCGCCCTGACCGGCCGCCACGCCTGAGGGGCCGGTGGCCACAGCCGCTCGCGCGCCCGCCTTCCCTTCGTTCGACGGGAGCGAAGAACGTGGGTGCTCAGCCTCGCGCCACACTGGGGGCCTCCTCCGCGGCCTGGCTGCTCCGCCACAGCCGCAGGCCGATGAGCGGCAGTACCAGCACGCTGAGCATGCCCGCCCCCACCAGGGCCGCGGCGACCGCCGGTTCGACGACGCCCGCCTCTCCACCGATGGTCGTCAGCACCACCAGCAGAGGCAGCGCCGTGGCCGCGAACAGCGCGAGCGCGGGGCGCTGGCGGGCGGCGAGGCCGTCGCGCGACAGCAGCAGTTCCGGCAACCCGCGCACCAGCAGGAACAGCAGCAGGAACAACGGCAGCAGCAGCACCGCACCGACGTCGGAGGCCAACGCCCCCACGTCGAAGCGCACGCCGGTGACCACGAAGAACACCGGAATGAACAGCCCGAAGGAAACCGCCTCCAGCTTGGACTCGACCTCGTGCACCTCCTGTGGGTGGTTGATCATCAACATCAGCCGCACGATGATTCCCGCGGCGAACGCGCCCAGCAGCGTGTCCAGCTGCAAAACACCCGCTAACCCCACCATCGCGACGATCACGAACAGTGACAGCCGGACGGCCAACTGCGCGCTGGTGCCCAGCGTCGCCCGAATCAGCCGCCCCATGCGCTCCGACGTCGGACGGGTGGCCCGCCACGCCGCCAGACCTGCGACAGCGAAGAAGACCAGCAGCAGGAGCGTCCCTTCCAACGGGCGGAATCCGCTGAGCAGCAGGGCGATCACCACAATGGGGCCGAACTCCCCCACCGTCCCCGAGGCCAGGAACCGGGTACCGAACGCCGTGCTCAACGCTCCCGCGTCGCGCAGGATCGGCAGGACCGTGCCGAGTGCCGTCGTTGTCAGGGCCAATCCGATGATCAGCGTGGTCTGGGAGGACCCGAAGACAGTCCACGCCGCACCCAGCCCCAGCGCCAGCGAGCACAGCCACGCCAGCGCCGCACGCCGCAGCGGCCGCCCTTTGATGCGGTTGAAGTCGATCTCGTACCCGGCCATGAACATGAGCATCGCCAGGCCGAGGTCGGCGAAGGCGGAGATGACGTCGGTCTCGTGGATCAGAGCCAGCCCGTCCGGACCGAGAAGGATGCCCAGAGCGATCTCCAGCACCACGGCCGGGACGACTACCCACCGCCCCACGTGGTCGCTGATCAGCGGTGCCAGCACGGCCGCGGCCATGATGATGACCAGGATCCGCAGCGTCTCTGCCATTTCGGCGTCCATCCGCGCCCGCCCCCTATCCCTCCTCGCGGCACCCTACGCACCCGGCGGTCGAGGGCCAGCGCAGGACACACGGAAACCCGGATCTGCCGTCCCTGCCCGCCACCAGCCACAGCAGGAGCCCCGTCGCCCGGGGGCTCAGCCGCCGGCCTACCCCATCCGCAGAGGGGACGCCCCTACCGCCCCGAGTCGACGGGGAGGTCCACAAAACCCCGGCGCCGAACTTTGGTGCCTTCAGGGGGTGCGCTCGGGCACCGCCGTGCCCCATGATCTTCGTCATGGTGAAATTCGACGCCCTGGCGGACAAGGCGCTGCGCCGAGAACCGCTCACCCGAGACGAAGTGCTGTCCGTGCTCACGAGTCCCGACGACGACCTGCTCGAACTGGTCGCCGCCACGTTCCGGGTGCGGCGCCACTTCTTCGAGCGCCGGGTCAAGCTCAACTACCTGGTGAACCTCAAGAGCGGCCTGTGCCCCGAGGACTGCACCTACTGCTCCCAGCGGCTGGGGTCCTCCGCCGACATCGTCAAATACACCTGGCTGCGCCCCGACCAGACACGCGAAGCCGTTTCCTGCGGCGTCAAGGCCGGGGCGTCGCGGGTCTGCCTGGTCGCCAGTGGCCGCGGCCCCACCGACCGCGACGTCGACCGGCTCGGCCCCACCATCGAACGGATCAAGACCGACCACCCCGGTATCGAGGTCTGCGCCTGCCTCGGCCTGCTCTCCGACGGACAGGCCGAACGCCTGCGCGACGCCGGTGCCGACGCCTACAACCACAACCTCAACACCTCCGGCGAGCGCTACGCCGACATCTGCACAACGCACACCTTCGACGACCGTGTGGAGACCGTCGAGCAGGCCAAGCAGGCGGGCCTCTCCCCCTGCTCGGGCCTGATCGCGGGGATGGGCGAGAGCGACGGCGACATCGTCGACGCGCTCTTCGCGCTCCGGGAGCTGGACCCGGACTCCGTTCCGGTCAACTTCCTCATCCCTTTCGAGGGCACCCCGCTGGCGGGGCAGTGGAACCTGACGCCGCAGCGCTGCCTGCGCATTCTCGCCGCGGCGCGGCTGGTCTTCCCCGACGTGGAGGTGCGGCTGGCGGCGGGCCGCGAGATCCACCTGCGCGGCCTGCAGCCGCTCGCCCTGCATGTGGTCAACTCGATCTTCCTGGGCGACTACCTCACGAGCGAGGGCCAGGAGGGCAAGGACGACCTGGAGATGATCCGCGACGCCGGGTTCGTCGTCCAGGGCGCAGGCGAGCAGACCCTGCCCGAAGAGCGCCTCGATCTGGTCAAGACGCGTCACCGCGGTGCTGGTACGGACCTGCCGCCCAACGCCTGATCCCGCACGGTCCGCACACCCCCGTCGGTTTCTCCTGTTCTTCCGGGACGCCCGAAGCCCCACCGGGCAGGGGAGAGGGAGCAGGGCCGGTCTCGTCAGCGGGGACGCCCGGCATGGCGAGACCGGCCGGCGCGGAGTTAGCGTTGCGGTATGCGCGCGACCCGTGCCGAGTCCGCCGCACTTGACCAGCTGGTCTGGTACGCGGGCTATGGATCGAACATGGCGGCGGACCGCTTCGGCTACTACCTCGCGGGGGGCTCTCCCCCCAGCGGTGCGCGTACCAATCCCGGATGCCGCGACCGCACCCCGCCGCGCTCCCAGCGCGCCGTCTGGCTGGAAGGGGGCGTCTACTTCGCGCTGACGTCGCGGATGTGGGGCGGCGGGCTGGCCCTCCTGGACCCGTCCCTGCCCGGTGCCGCACCCGCTCGTGCCTACCTGCTCACGGGCGAACAGTTCAGCGATGTGGCCGCCCAGGAGATGTACCGCGCCCCCGGCGACGCGGTCGAGTTGGACACCGCCCTGCGGGAGGGCCGCGACGTCCTCGGTGAGGGCCGGTACGAGACGCTGGTCTACTGCGGCCGCCTCGACGGCCACCCGGTGCTGACACTGACCTCCCACTGGTCGCGGCCCCACGTTGCGGTCGAAGCCCCGGCTGCCTCCTACCTGCGCCTCATCGGCGGCGGTCTGCGCGCGACCCACGGCTGGGCCGTGGGGCGGGCCGCCGCCCACCTGGCCGGCCGGCCGGGCGCCAAGGGCGCCTGGTCGGCGGCGGACGTGGCCACGCTGCTGTCGGACTGACCAGGGCGCGCGTACACGCTCCATCCCCACAGACCATTCGTGGAATCCCTGCGGATGATATATGCCGATTTTGGGTTAACATCGCCATATGGCGATGAATCAATGTTCGAGCGACCGTGCGGAGCTTGCCCCCGCCGCGCTTCTCTTCCGCTCGCTCTCCGACCCGGTACGCCTGGCGATCGTGCAACGCCTCGCGGTGGGCGAGGCACGTGTGGCGGACCTGACCTCCGAGCTGGGGCTGGCCCAGTCGACCGTGTCGAAGCACCTGGCGTGCCTGCGCGACTGCGGACTGGTCGACTTCCGCCCCGAAGGACGCCAGTCCTTCTACCACTTCGACCGGCCCGAGCTGCTCGACCTCCTGCGTAGCGCCGAACGACTGCTCGCGGCCACCGGAGACGCCGTGGTGCTGTGCCCGGTCTACGGCCCGAGCGCCACCGAAACCCCGCGGGCGGGCGAGGGGAAGCGGACCGCCCCGCCCCCGGACGACGACACGCCGCGCGCGGCGACGGAGGACACCCGATGACCACGCCCTTCTCCCCCGCCCGCCGCGCCACCCTCGTGCGCCGCGTCCGGCTCATCGTCGCGGCGACGGTCGCCTACAACGTCGTCGAAGCCATCGTCGCGATCACCGCGGGCGCCCTGGCTTCCTCTACCGCGCTGATCGCCTTCGGCCTGGACTCCACGATCGAAGTGGTCTCCGCGCTGGCGGTGGCCTGGCAGTTCTCCGCCGGCGACCACGAGACGCGGGAGCGCGTCACCCTGCGGGTCATCGCGGTCTCCTTCTTCGCCCTAGCCGCCTACGTGACCTGGGATTCGCTCAGCGGGTTGGTCGGCGCCGACCGCGCCGACCACTCCACGATCGGTCTGGTCCTGGCGGCGCTGAGCCTGCTCGTCATGCCGTTCCTCTCCTATGCCGAGCGCCGCACCGGCCGCGAGCTGGGATCGGTCACGGCGGTCGCCGACTCCAAGCAGACGCTGCTGTGCACCTACCTGTCGGCCGTGCTTCTCGCCGGGTTGGCGCTGAACAGCTTCTTCGGCTGGTGGTGGGCGGATCCGGTCGCCGCGTTGGTCATCGCGGGCGTCGCGCTCAAGGAGGGAATCGAGGCGTGGCGCGGTGACGGCTGCTGCGCGACCTCCCCCTTGGCCGACCCCGGCGGCGTCGCTGCGTGCGGGTGCGCCGAGGGTTGCGAGGACGACTGCTGCTCCTGAGTCCTGGGGGTCCGTTTCCCCGTGCGGAGGTCATCCACCGGGTGGGCCTGGTTGCCGGGCACGCAGGCGGTCCAGTGCCCGGTCAGAACGTCGGCGTCCGCCGTGGCCTGGTCTTCTACACAGTGGCCCATATCGGACATGAAGAATGTTCTGCGCAAGATCTGAAATTGCGGGATAATTGAGACCAGACAGACACAGGAGGGGATCCGGAATGGCGGAACGTTCCAGCCGATACTGGCTCCAGCACCTCGACCGCCTCATCGACGGCGGGTTCGACCGCCTGCTGGAGGGACGTGGCCTGACCCGCAGGCACTGGCAGATTGTGCACTCCCTCCACCAGGAGCCGCTTTCGGTCCAGGACCTGGAGACCCGGGTCGCCCCCTTCCTCGCCGACGACGTGTCTGACCTCGCCCCGGACATCGACGAGCTGCGCGAGCGCGGCTGGGTGGTCTCCCAGACCGATGGCCGCCTCGCTCTCACCGACAAGGGCGAGTCTGTCCACGACGATCTGTGGCAAGAGGTCCAGGACCACCGCGCCCGCGTGACCCAGGACATCTCGGCGGAGGAGTACCAGGCCACCGTCGACGTGCTCTCCCGCATGGCGGGGAACGAAGAGCGCCGCTGAGGCGGGCCGCGCCGCCGTCCACCGGCGCGGCCCGGCCCCCGGGCGGGCGAGCAGCCCCCGGGCCCGAGAGCCACGGCGGCGACAAGGGCCCTGCCAGCTGGGGGTCGCGTGCTCACCACTGCCATCATCGACCGTGTCCGAGTTTGTGCCATGAGTACAGGTACCCATGCTGATCTGCGTCTTCGCCCGGAACGGCGTGAGTAGGAGCCCCCTGGCCCGGAGCGGAGGGGGCAGAACACGCGCGTGGCGCCGGGCAGACGGCGCAGGAGGTGGGCGGCGCCCCATCACACGGGCAGGGCGACCAGAGCGGCCACGGTGAACTTCGCGCTGGCGATGGCCTCCCAGCCGCGGAGGGGCATACCGACTCCGACGAGTACCACGGCGTGCAGGACGTACACGGCATAGGCGTTGGCCGAGAGGAATCTCCCGACGCGTGCCTGGTGGTTGGCGCGCGACCGGAACAGCCCGAGCAGGGCGAAGATCATGCCGACGGAGAAGGCCGTCTCCCATGCCGCGACGGCCAGCTGGCGCCGTCACCGTCGGATGCGTGGAACGCGCTGGCCAGAGCGGTGCTTGGGGAACCCCGAGGAACCGCAGGCACGGACGGCGCCTGCTCGCGCATAGCCGCGGCCCGGCCGCGGACGTGGTCGGCCGGGCCACAGGAGTTCCCTCACCCATCAGCGGGCGCGCTGGGTGACGACGATGCAGCCCAGCACCACCATGGCCGTCAACGGCGCGGCGATCGACGGTTCCTCCCCCACCAGCAATACCGCCCAGAGGAGGGTCAGCAGTGGCTGGGCGAGCTGCAGTTGGCTGGCCTTCGCAACGCCGACCAGCGCCATGCCCCGGTACCACGCCACAAACCCGGCGAACTGGGTGATGACCGCGAGGTAGCCCACTCCGGCCAGGCTCGGCACCGTCAGGTGGACCGGCTCGACCGCCAGCGCGACCACCATCGCCGGAAGCATGACCGGCAGCGACACCACGAGGGCCCAGGCGATCACGTGCCAGCCCGGCATGCGCGCGGCCAGCCGTCCGCCTTCCGCATAGCCCGCCGCGCACAGCACCAAGCCGCCGAGCAGGTACAGGTCGCCCGCGTCGGGCGTGCCCCCGCTGCGCAGAACGGTGAAGCCGGTGACGGCCGCCGCCCCGACGAGTGCGGCCGCCCAGAAGGTGCGGGAGAGCCGCGTCCGGCTGCGAGTGGCGCCGATCGCAGCGGTAACGATCGGCAGGGCTCCGATGACGACCGCGGCGTTGGAGGTCGTCGACGTGGTCATCGCCAACGTGCTCAGCAGGGGAAAGCCCGCCACGCAACCCACAGCGACAACGAGGATCCCTGGCCACTGGTCGCGGCTGGGGCGAGGGGCGCGGGCCAGACGCAGGAACCACAGGGCGAGCAGTCCGGCCAGTCCGCAGCGCAGGGCGGTGGTACTCCACGGACCGAACCCGTGCAGCGCCCAGGCGGTCGCGGGGAAGTTCATCGAGAACGCGAGGACGCCGAGGGCGGCCAACAGGATTCCGCTGCGGACCGCTACTCTTTTAGAGGCGATAGCGCTATCATCTATCTTCATGAAACAGAGTAGCAGTGTGGCGGAGTTAGCTGCTGTGCTCCGCAGAGAGGTCAACCGCTACTCACCCGGCGAGAAGCTGCCGTCAAGCCGAGCGCTGGTAGAGCGCTACGGCGTGAGTCCGGTGACCGTCTCGCGTGCTGTCGCCGCGCTCGCCGCCGAGGGTCTGGTCGTCACCCGCCCCGGGGCGGGGGCGTTTCGCGCGCGGCGCCCCACAGGTGTGCGAAAGGCCGCCGACACCTCGTGGCAGGAAGTCGCGCTCAGTGCCGAATCGGCCTCCGCCTCCGGCGAGCCGATCCCCCGCACGGTCGACGCCTCCGGCGTGGACGCCACCCTGGCCGTCCCCGCGCCCGGCGTGATCGCCTTCAACGTCGGCTACCTGCACTCGTCCCTGCAGCCCGAGCGCTCACTGGCCGCGGCGCTCGCCCGCGCCGGCCGGCGCCCCGGCGCGTGGGCCAGCCCGCCGATCGAGGGCCTCGAAGAGCTCCGCGGCTGGTTCGCCCGCGGGATCGCCGGCACCGACGAGGGCGCCATCGGCGCCTCCGCCGTGATCATCACGGCAGGAGGGCAGAGCGCCCTCACCACCGCCCTGCGCGCCCTCGCCCCGCCCGGGGCACCCGTCCTGGTCGAGTCGCCCACCTACCCCGGGATGCTGGCCGTGGCCCACGCCTCGGGTGTGCGTCCCGTGCCCGTCCCGGTGGACGCCGACGGCGTGCGGCCCGAACTCCTGGAAGACGCGTTCCGCGCCACCGGCGCCCGCCTCTTCATCGGCCAGCCGCTCTACCAGAACCCCAGTGGTGCGGTCTTGGCCGAGGAGCGCAGGAGCGAAGTCCTGCGCATCGCCCGCGCGGCCGGGGCCTTCGTGGTGGAGGACGACTTCGCCCGCTACCTCGTGCACGCCGACGCCGGAGCCCCGCCCCGCACACTCATGGCCGACGACCCGGAGGGGACCGTCGTGCACATCCGCTCGCTCACCAAGTGCACCTCACCCAGCCTGCGCGTGGGCGCTCTGGCGGCACGCGGCCCGGCGCTGGAGCGGCTGCGCGCGATCCAGGTGGTCGACAGCTTCTTCGTCCCGCGCCCGCTGCAGGAGACGGCACTGGAACTGGTTGGCTCCCCCGCCTGGGGGCGCCACCTGCGGGCGGTCGCGGCCGGACTGACCGAGCGCCGGCGCGCCATGGCCACCGCACTCCTGAGTGAACTGCCCGACGTTCCCGCCCCCGCCGTTCCCTCGGGCGGCTACCACCTGTGGCAGCGCCTGCCCGAGGGCACCGACGAGACCGTGTTCGCCGCGGTCGCCCTGCGCGCCGGGGTCGCCGTCGCCCCTGGTCGGCCCTACTTCCCCGCCGAAGCACCGGCGCCCCACGTGCGGCTGAGCTTCGCGGGGACAGCGGGAACCACCGAGATCATCGACGGGGTCCGGCGGCTGCGCAGCGCCTTCGACCAGCTCGGCCTGCACTAGCGACGCGCGCCCAGCCCACGACGGACGGCGTACCGCCGGGCCGTTACCCCGCGACGGCGAGAACGATCTCGCGGCGGCCCGGCCGACTCTGGCCGCTCTCGTGTGCCGTGGCCGCCTCCTCCATCGGCGACACGGTGTCGATCCCCGCGTGGTCAGCCTCGATGAGCAGGCGGGGTTCGGCACGGCGGCGGCGCCGCGCCCGCACTTCCGGGCAATCCCCCGGAGTCTCCCCATGGGCGGCGACGCGTCGGCCGTCGCTTAGTCCGCGGGCCGCTCAGCGCGGGTCGCGTGGTGAAAGATATCGGCCAGCTCCCGGGCATGGGCCTCCAGGTTGTGATCGGGATAGGCCACCCAGTAGGCGAACATGCTGTCGATCGAGGCCTGCAGGCTGACCGCCATCACCCGAGTGTCGAACTCCCGGAACTCCCCCTTGGCCTGGCCCCCGCGGAAAAGGTCTTCGAGGCCCGTGTAGATCTCCTCACTCGCCGCGATCCCGTAGCGGGGCGAGCCGTCCGCGGTTCGGAAATTGACGAAGATCTCGCTCAGTGCCCGCAGGTGGGAACGGTGCCCGCGCATGAACTCCGCCACGGACAGGATGTGCGCACGCAGCATGTCGGCGGCCGTGCTCTCGCCCATGATCCGGGGGACCACGTAGTCGGTGGCGGAGAGGTAGATCTGCTCGACGACCTGCTCGATCAGCTCGTCCTTGCCAGCGAAGTGGTAGGAGATCACGCCCTTGCTGATCCCGGCGTGCTGGGCGATCCGCGCCAGGGAGGCCTTGGCGAAGCCGACCTCGGCGATCACCGCGACCGCCGCTTCGATGATTTGCGCCCGCCGCGCCTTCTCGATGAAGGAACGCTCCTGTTGGCCACCCTGCCCGACGTCTGGCCGCATGGCCAGAATCTAGCAAGCTTGGCTGGTCGCGATGTCGAACCGGTGACCCTTCGCCTGTGGCGGCAAGGTTCGGACGGCGTGACCGCTCAACGGGATACCGGCGAGTGCTGTCGCCGCTCAGTGATGTGCGGCTATGGCCTCACCTGTCAGGTCAATTCGGGAGCGCCGAACCACTGTTGAAGGGCCACGTCGAGCGTGTCCGCGGCTCCGTTGCCGTCCGTGGTCTCTGCCCAGGCGATGTGTCCGTCAGGGCGGATGAGAAGTGCCCTGGCGTCCACCGGGTCGATCGGGGTGGCCGCGAGGTGATCGACCCGGTCGCGCCGCCCTGCGGCCAGGTCGGCGTAATGGGGGGAGCCAGGGGTGAACTCCACCAGGAGGCCGTGTCCCGGGCGCAGTAGGTGGGACAGGCGGGTCGGGCCATGTGCGGTGTCGAGATCCAGGTCGGGAGCACGCTGCCCGATCAGCGGGTGTGCTGCGTGACGGACGGCGGTCGAAGCGTGGTCCGTGTCGGGCGCGGGACACGGCGCCGGATAGCGGACGTCGATCCCCGAGACCATCCCCGCCAGGCGCCGGTTGACGTCGGGCAGGCGCATGAGCTCGACGAACAGCTCGCGCAGGGCCCGCTTGGGCTCCTCATCCGTCCGGACGAGTTCCCCCTGGATCCGTGTGTTGTCCAGGACCTGGACGCCCACGGGGTGCCGCTCGGCCTCGTAGCTGTCGAGGAGATGGTCCGGGGCGTGTCTGCGCACGGCAGCGGATAGCCGCCAGCCCAGCGCGAAGGCGTCCTGCAGCCCCAGGTTCATGCCCTGTCCTCCGGTCGGGAGGTGGATGTGGGCGGCGTCGCCCGCGAGGAACGCGCGGCCGACGCGGTAGTGCTCGGCCTGGCGTGAGGCGTCGGTGAAACGGGAGGCGATCAGCAGCTCGTCCAGCTCCGCCTGGTCGCCGTACACGTCGGCCAGCACCTCGCGGACCTCCGGGGCCTCCACGGGCGCGTCTTTGCTGATGTCCTGGCGGGGTCCCATGAACAGCAGCCGGAAGGCGCCGCCGGGGAGCGGGTAGAGGACCGCGCGGCTGCGCGAGCCGCTCGTGAAGCGCTCACCGAAGTGTCGGCGGCGCTCCGCCGCACCGGCCGGGGCGCGTGAGAGCGTCACGTCGGCGGCCACCATCGTGGTGCGTCCGGGCAGTCCGGGAAACGGAATCTGGAGGAGGGACCGGACGGTACTCCGCGCACCGTCGCAGCCGACGATGTAGGCGGCGTCGACGCTCGTTGGCCCGCCGGGAGTGGCAAAGGCGGCGGTGACGCCATCGGCGTCCTGTTCGAGGCCGGTGAGGGTGTGCTCGCGGTTGACGGTTCCACCGGATCGGCCGAGCGCCGCTTCCAGCTCCTCCTCGACCCGCGCTTGAGCGACGATGAGCTGGTAGCGGTGGCGGGTCGGCAGCGTGGAGAAGTCGAGCGGGACAGGGAGCCCGGCGAAGTGCCCGGTGGGCACGCGTGCGGTGGCGTGCTGGGCGATGGGGGCCAGGAGGTCGCGCTGGTCCAGGATTTCGCAGCTTCGCGGGTGGAGGTTGCCCGCTTTGGATTGCGGGGTGCGCCCGGCGAGGCGATCGGCGACGGTGACGCGGACGCCTGCCGATGCGAGCTCGTTGGCGAGCATCAGGCCGGTAGGGCCGGCCCCCACCACGATGACGTCGGTGTCCATTTGGTCATCCTCCTCGGGTGAGGCCTCGGAGCGTGGCGAGACTCGCGACGCATGTCAGGACACAGGAGAGCACGAAAGATTAACTCGGTCAACTAAATTATCTGGTAATGTATTTGTCTAAGTTAATCGAGTGGCGCTAGGCTGGCCGCATGGGAGAGCAGGTGGGACTCAGAGAACGCAAGAAGCAGCGCACCCGCTGGGCCATCTCCAGTGCGGCGGTCCGACTCTTCCAGGAGTCAGGATTCGACCAGGTCTCGGTCGCCGACGTCGCCGCTGCCGCCGAGGTGTCCAAGCCGACGCTCTTCGCCTACTTCCCAACCAAGGAAGACCTCGTCCTGCACCGGTTCGCCGACCACGAAACCGAAGCCGCCCGCGTCGTGCGCGAACGTGCGGACGACGAGGCCCCACTGGCGGCCCTGCGTCGCCACTTCCTCGACGGCCTCGATCGCCATGACCCGATCACCGGACTCAACGACACCCGCGACGTGCTGGAGTTCCAGCACCTGCTGTACTCCACACCGGCACTCCTGGCCCGCCTGCCCGCCTACATCCTCCGCGGCGAGGAGGCACTCGCCGACGCGCTGGCCGACATCGACGGCACCGACCCCTTCGCCGCGCGCATCGCGGCCGGCCATATCGTCGCGACACAGCGCGTTCTGTCCACTCGCAACGTGGAGGAGATGCGCATAGGACGCACCGCCACCGACGTCCACCCCGAGGCCGTCGCGCGTGCCCACGCCGCCTTCGACCTTCTGGAGAACGGCCTGGGCACCGACTTCGGGGGCTCCTCGCCGGTCCGACGGTGAAGGGACGGCAGAATCTGTCCCTTCTGTCCACGCGGCCCGAAAATTCGTTACCGATCCGTCCCGAGATCGGCTACGTTGGCCGCCATGGCTTTCCTTCAGCTCTACGAGTGATCCGAGCAGCGGGCCGCGATCAACGCCCGCCCATGCTCCCGGCGCGTCTCCGCGCGGTCCAGGCCGCGGGCATCACCATCTCCTGCCCTGTTGAGCCCCACGCGCCGGTTCGATTTTCCTCGCACGCAGAACCGCCATGACTTCGTAAGGATCACCCGTGACTCGCCGTGCCCATATCGCCATGGTCTCCATCCCGGCCATCAGCCACGTCCTGCCCAGCCTGGAGGTCATCCGCGAACTGGTGGCCCGCGGCCACCGTGTCACCTACGCCAACGACCCCCAGCTGGAAGAGGTGGTGACGGGAGCCGGGGCCGAATTCGTCGGCTACACCACGACCCTGCCTATCGACGAGCACACCCATGACTGGCCCGACGACCCCATCGCCGCCATGGACCTCTTCCTCGACGACGCCATCGCCATGCTGCCGCAGCTGCGCTCCGCCTACGAGAACGACCGCCCGGACCTCTTCCTGATCGACATCTCCGGGACGGCGGCCCGCGTTCTGGCTGAACAGTGGGGCCTCCCCGTCGTCCAGCTCTCCCCCACCTATGTGCCCTGGGACGGCATCGAGGAGGAGGTCGGCGCGCCGCTCAGACAGCTCCCCGGGGCCGACGCCTACGTGAGGAAGTACCGCGGCTGGCTCACCGAGAACGGCATCGCAGTCCCCACCGACCCCGATGTGTACTTCCTCCAGCCGCCGACGCGGACCCTGGCGCTCATCCCGCGCGCCATGCAGCCGCACGCCCACACAGTGGACACCGACCTGGTCACCTTCGTCGGCCCCTGCGTCGGCGACCGCTCCGAGCAGGGCACCTGGAGCCGCCCGGCCGGCGTGGAGAACGTCCTGTTGATCTCCTTTGGGTCGGCCATCACCAACCAGCCCGACTTCTACCGGGAGTGCCTGTCCGCTTTCGGTGATCTGCCGGGCTGGCATGTGGTGCTGCAGATCGGCCGGGACCTCGACCCCGATGACCTGGGTGACATCCCGGACAACGTCGAGGTGCACCCGTGGGTGCCCCAGGTCTCCATCCTGGAACAGGCCGATGCCTTCATCACCCACGCGGGGATGGGCGGCAGCAGCGAGGGCCTCTACTGCGGGGTGCCGATGATCGCGGTCCCGCAGATGACCGACGGGTTCAGCAACGCCGACCATCTCGTCGAAGCCGGTGTCGCCCGGCGGGTGGACAACGAGGAGGCGACGGCCGAGAAACTGCGCTCAACTCTGCTGGAGCTGACAGCTGACCCCAAGGTCGCTGAGTGCTGCGCCGCCGCCCGCCGTGAACTCCGCGAGGAGGGGGGAACGCAGCGCGCCGCCGACACCATCGAGGGCATGCTGACCTGACGCGGCGGCGTCCCGCCTACCCGCCCCCGTGCGGAAGCACGCCGGAGCAGCGACGTGGCGCGGTGGCCCGGAGCCGATGAGCATCCCCCGGGCCACCACCCACCCGCGTTCTTCCGATCCAGCGCGGATGAGGCCTCCACGGCCGCCGAAGAGCGCTGGCTCCAAGGCGAAACCGTTTTGACAGAGGCCGGGGGCCACCTCGGCCCTGTCCCCATTGTCGTAGCGCAATCACCTCACCCGACGACGGGAGGCGAGACACAGATACGACCGGATCGTGATCGAGTGTTTCCCGACGTGGGGGATGTGTAGCAGAACACATTGCTGCTAATTTCGATCCGCTGTAATCCGGACGCACCTTTCAGAGGAGACCCCTGACATGGCAACGCAGCAGCGCGAGCAGTGGGGCACGCGCGCGGGATTCTTATTGGCGGCGATCGGGTCCGCGATCGGCCTCGGGAACATCTGGCGGTTCCCCTACGTCGCCTACGACAACGGTGGTGGGGCGTTCCTCGTCCCCTATCTCGTCGCGCTGCTGACGGCCGGTATTCCGCTGCTGATCCTGGAGTACACAGTCGGCCACCGGTTCCGGGGCTCGCCGCCCGCCGCCTATCGGAAGATAGCGCGACCGGCTGAGGCCATCGGATGGTGGCAAGTCCTGATCTGCTTCGTGATCGCGTCTTACTACGCCGTGATCATCGCCTGGGCGCTCCGCTTCGTCGGATTCTCGATCGGGCTGCAGTGGGGTGACGACCCCGGGGGCTTCCTCATGAGCGACTTCCTCCACGTCGCCGACGCGCCCGGGCCGATCTCGACCTACGTCACGGGCGTGGCGGTTCCGCTCATCGTGATCTGGGTGATCACCCTCGGCGTGCTGGCGCTGGGGGTCAAGAAGGGCATCGAGTGGGCGAACAAGATCTTCATCCCCCTGCTCGTCGTGCTCTTCGGCATCCTGGTTCTGCGGGCGCTGTTCCTCGACGGCGCCGCCACCGGTCTGGACGCCCTGTTCTCGCCCGACTGGTCGGCCATCACCAGCGGCAGCGTGTGGGTCGCGGCCTACGGGCAGATCTTCTTCTCGCTGTCGGTCGGCTTCGGCATCATGGTCACCTACGCGTCCTATCTCCGGCGCCGCGCCGACCTCACCGGCTCCGCCCTGGTCGCCGGGTTCGCCAACAGCTCGTTCGAGATCCTGGCCGGCATCGGCGTGTTCGCGACGCTGGGCTTCATGGCCGTGTCGGCCAACATCCCGGTCGACGAGGTCGTCGAATCGGGCATCGGCCTCGCGTTCGTCGCGTTCCCGCAGATCATCTCCGAGATGCCGCTCGGCGCGGTGTTCGGTGTGCTGTTCTTCGGCTCGCTGGTGGTCGCGGGGCTGTCCTCGCTGATCAGCATCGTGCAGGTGGTCATCGCGGCCGTCATGGACCGCACTGGCCTGAGCCGTGTGCCCACGGTGCTGGGCGTCGGCGGTGCGGTGGCCATCGCCTCCATCGTGCTCTTCCCGTCCGACCAGGGCCTGTACATCCTGGACGTCGCCGACCACTTCATCAACCAGTACGGCATCGCGCTCGCCGCGCTCATCCTGGTGATCGTGGTGGCCTGGGGGGTCCGCGGACTGCGGGGCATGCAGGACCACGCCAACGCCACCTCCGCGGTTCCGCTGGGCCTGTGGTGGCGCGTCACGCTGGGTATCATCACGCCGGTAGTGCTCGGCTGGATGATGATCGACAGCCTTATCACCGAGTTCAGCGAGAACTACGGTGAATACGAGACGTGGTTCGTCGCGTCCCTGGGCTGGGGCGTCGCCATCGGAGCGATCGTCATCGGCGTCGTGTTCTCTCTGCTCCCCTGGAAGCGCGGCGGTGCCCAAGAGGAATCGGACGTAGTCGAAGAAGGGACCCGCTGATGTCGGCCGGAGCCATCGTCATGCTGATCATCTCTATCGTGGTCGTGTGGGGCGGTCTGGCCACGGCCATATACCTGCTCCGCCGGCACCCCGAGCTGCCGGAAACCGATGAGGTCCCGGCCGACTCGGCAAGCTAGCCGACGAGAGGACACCGCACCACGGTGATTCGGGTGGCGCCCTGTTCGCTGGGGCGCCACCCTTCGGCGTTTTCAGAGCCGGAGGCCCCCGCCTCCGGCCGCAGGCGGGGGCAGGACCAGGGCACCATCGGTGCCGAGGCGGCCCTCGATGCCGATGCGCAACCATCCGTCGTCAAACGCGTGGCGGGTGCGTTCGGGGGCGTTCCAGTACTCGCGGAAGACTTGTGGCCCGCGCACCTCGATGCCGCCGTCGGGGGCCGGGCGGACCTGCACGTCCGGCAGTGGGAGACCGACGCTGTCGGGGCCGTGGCTGCCGCCGATGTCGAGGGTGAAGGGACCGCCCGTCTCCAGAATTCCGAAGCCGTGGACCACGGGCATCCCGGCGCCGGTGTAGAAGTGGGTGAGGCGCTGGGGAAGCGGTTCGACACCCACGATAAAGCGCAGCCGTCCGCCGAACCTCTCGCGGATGCGCGAGTACAGCCACTCGTGCATGGCGTGTGAGACGCGTCGCGCGATCCCTTTGCGTCCGGCCTTGCCGTATTCGACGGCGTGGTCGACCGCGGACTCGAACGCACGCAGATTGTCCCAGCCGGGGCTCTTCGACTTCTCCACTGCGATGGCGCGTTCCACCGAGCAGACCTGGTCGAGCAGGCGCTGCCGAGTGAAGAGAAACACCGGGCGGAACTCGCTGATCTCGCGCCGGAGCGGGGTGCGCCGGTGCGGAAGACCGACGCGGATGCGCGCCATGACGCAGGCGATCAGGACGGTCTGCCCGAACACTCCGGTCAGCGGCAGGTGCAGCAGCGTTGCGGGCGGCTCATCGGGGGCCTCATCGAGCAGCGGATACAGCCGGTCGACCAGCCCCTCGGCGGCAGCGAGGAGGTTGCCGTGGGTGAACACGACACCGTGCGAGCTCAGTGCGGTGGTCGGCGGGTGGATGATCGCCGCGAAGTCCTCACGGACGGTGTCCTGGCGGCGGAACAGGACGGCGGAGGGGTCCATGTACGCGCCAGCGGAGACGATCGCCCGCAGCCCCGAACCGCGGGAGGGTTCCGCACTGTCAGGTTGCAGGCCGTCCAGCCGCCAGACGCGCGTGAGCGCGTTGAGCTCGCCATGGATGTCGGCGACGGCCCGCAGGTGTCGGCGAGTCTCCACAATCACGGCGCTGGGTGAGGTGTCGCGCACGATGAACTGCAGACGCGCGGGCGAACACGCCGGATGGACGGGGACGAGGACGCCGCGCACCGCCCACACCGCGAACGCGATCAATGCCCACTCGTACCGCGTTCCACACGCCAAGACCACGCGATTCCCTGGCTCGATGCCGGTGGCGATGAGCCCTTGGGCAACGGCGGTGACGCCACTGGCGAATTCGTGGGCCGCGATGTATTCCCATTCTCCGTCCGCCCGGTACGCGAACCCTCCCTCGGCCGGCGTCGTTGCGGTCTGGTAGGGGAGATTGGAAAGCCCATGGAACCGCAGCGTCCACGGAAAGGGGTGAGCGCGCCGATCTCGCATGTCAGAGCAATCCTTTGCGCGGCAGGGAGATTTTCGGCGGTGCGGCGCCGCACCCTGCGAGCTTTCTAGGGTCAGGTGATGCCCTACTATTCCTGCTTCGTTTGCTGGAAGGCAAATCGTCCGACGCGGCGGATATTGAAATCTGAACTTATGGTGCCAAGGGTGGCGCCCGAACCGTGCGGAGCAGCTGTGCGCAGGGAGGCCGAGGTCCGGGGCGGCAGGGATCGAGCGTGCTAGCAAAGGTCTGGTATCCGGTCATTCCAAGACCACATCGCGATGTTTTGCAGCAGGCACGATGCTGCGTTCCGCACCAAAGCCTTTTCTCCCTCTCTGATCTTCGCCGAACTGGACACCAATACGCGTCCGCGTCTATTCTCCTGCACGCGCGACCGGCCAGGTGAAAGGTGAAGAGGATGGAGACGGTGGGGATCGGGATGGCCGCATCGGATGCCATGGTTAATCACCGACCTCACGCGCCCTGAACGCGCCCGGAGACGAATTCTGGCCGACACAACCGGGACGTTGACAAAAGCACAGGTGACCCCGTAGCCGCACGACCGCGCCCGAACGCTGACGATCGACCGCCTTCTGGCGGCGGATGAAACAACGGAACGCTTTCCGCGTCCTGCGCGCCCCTCCCCGCACGCGCGCCTCATCTCGGCCCCCGACCCCCCCTGGAGACCGCATTGACGGCACCCGCCCCTCTCCCGCACAGCTCCCGCATCCGCGCGGGCGTGCAGCGTATCGGCGGCAACCTCGCCGGGATGGTAATGCCCAACATCGGCGCGTTCATCGCCTGGGGCCTCATCACCGCGCTGTTCATCCCCACTGGCTGGTTCCCCAACGAGACCTTCGCCCAGCTCGTCGAGCCGATGATCATGGTGCTGCTGCCGGTACTCATCGGCTACACCGGCGGGCACATCGTGCACGGTCAACGCGGAGCGGTCGTCGGCGCCACCGCCACCGTCGGCATCGTCGTCGGCGCCGACGTGCCCATGTTCCTCGGCGCGATGGCCATCGGTCCGCTCGCCGCCCAGGTCGTCAAGCTCTTCGACCGCCTCGTGCAGCACCGCGTGCAGGTGGGCTTCGAGATGCTGGTGAACAACTTCAGCGCGGGCATCATCGGCGGGGTGATGGCCGTCGTCGGGATGCTCACCATAGGCCCGCTGGTGGAGACACTGGCTACCACCCTCGGGGCCGGAGTGCAGTTCCTGGTCGACCTGCACATGCTCCCCATCGTCTCGCTCCTCGTCGAGCCCGCGAAGGTGCTGTTCCTCAACAACGCGATCAACCACGGCATCCTGGGCCCTCTCGGAGCCGCCGACGCCGCCGAAACCGGCCAGTCCATCGCCTTCCTCATCGAGACCAATCCCGGCCCTGGCCTGGGGCTGCTGCTCGCCGTCCTCTTCTTCGGCGCGCGCACCGCGCGCACCTCCGCCCCCGGCGCGATCATCATCCACTTCCTGGGCGGGATCCACGAGATCTACTTCCCCTACGTGCTCGCCCAGCCCCGCCTGGTCCTCTCGGTCATCGCGGGCGGTGCGTCGGGCGTGCTCGTGTTCATGCTCAGCGGGGCGGGCCTGGTCGCCACGCCGTCCCCGGGCAGCATCATCGCCTACATGGCCGTCACCCCCAAGGGCGGCCACCTCGCCGTGCTGGCGGGTGTCGCCGCCTCCACCCTCGTGTCGTTCCTCGTCGCCGCCGCGCTGCTGCGCTTCGGGCGCACGGCCCGGCCCGCCACCTCACCGGAGGCTTCCTCATGAACACCATCAACGGATCCGACATCCGCCGGGTCATCATCGCCTGCGACGCGGGGATGGGCAGCAGCGCCCTGCTCACGTCGCAGCTCTCCCAGGCGCTGTCCGCCTTCGGGGTCACGGTGGGGCACGCGCCCGTCGACCGCGTCCCCGCCGACGCCGACCTGGTGCTGTGCCACCGGGCGCTGGCCGACCGCGCGCGGGCCAGTGCTCCGTGTTCGGTCGTGAAGACGTTCACGATGTTCCTCGGGGATCCGGTGTTCGCCGAGGTGGTGGAGTCCATCAAGGCGAACGCTCGGCTCACCGGATGACGCTGGTGCTTCGGTTGGTGGTCCGGGTCCGCCTGGACCCGCCCCACCGGCGGCGTCAGCGCCGACGGCGTGGAACCGCGACCCGCTGCAGGTCGGCGGCGAGCACGATATCGCCGTCGAACTCCGCCCCCGCCTCGGCGAGGAAACGGGAGTCGTCGGCGGGCTCGTAGCGCTCGGAGATGTGCGTCAACACCAGCCGCCGGACCCCGGCCTCCGCCGCGATCCGACCGGCCTCAGCCGCCGTCAGATGGGCGTAGTCCGCGGCCAGCGCGGCCTCGGACTCCAGGTAGGTCGACTCGATCACGAGCAGGTCAGCGTCTTGGGCCAGCCGCACCGCGTTGGCGCACGCCGCGGTGTCCATGACGAACGCGAACACCTGGCCCCGCCGTGTCTCGGCGCATTCTTCCCTGTGGACGAGGTGGCCCGCGGCGTTGCGCACTTGCCCCTCCTCCAGCAGTGTGCGGATCGCCGGACCATGGACACCCCGTGCTGCGAGCCGTTCGGGCAGCATGCGCCAGCCGTCGGGCTCAGCCAGCCGGTACCCGTAGGTGGGGAGCCGGTGGCGCAGTGGGCGCGCCGTCACCATGAGTTTCCCGCTGCCCGGCCTCTCGGGCTCCTCGGTCAGGACCGTCTCCTCGCCGACGACCGGCTGCTCGGCGATGACGTCGGTGTCGCCGAAGGCCGTGGCGTGGCGGAGGCGGCGCCAGTACTCCTCGCCCTCCCACGGAAACACCGCGTGCACCGTGTGTGGGACCTTGTCGCGCGCGATCCGCTGCACGACCCCCGGGACCCCGAGGCAGTGGTCTCCGTGGAAGTGGGTCACGCAGATGCGGGTGATGTCGTGCGCCGAGAGCCCCGCGTAGCGCATCTGCCGCTGCGTGCCCTCACCCGGGTCGAACAGGATTCCGTGGGAATCCCACCGCAGGAAGTAGCCGTTGTGGTTGCGCCGCTTGGTCGGCACGGCGCTGGAGCTGCCCAAGACCACGAGTTCTCGCGCTGACATGCGCGACATCATCGCAGTACAGCGGGGCAGGGACGAACCGGTTTCCGCCGTGGCGACCGGACGGCCGAAGGGTCCTGGGGGCCGGAGCCGGGAGGCGCCGCTTTTCCGCCGCGATCGGCCTCGCTCCGTTCGCCTCATCAACCTGCGCATTCGTCCCGCACACCTCCGTGAAAAAGGCGGGAATCCTGACACTCTCGGGCGATCTGCGGCAATTGATCTGAACCGTGCTGTCCACCTCTCCGTGTGGAGGTGGAACAAAGACGCGGCGGACGGCTTCGGACCGGATTCCCGGCAGACGTCCGCGGTGGCGACTCGACGGAGAGGACATTCCCGTGCGACGCACGAAAAAGCTCATGCCCCTGGCAGTCGGGCTCATCGCGACCCTGTTGCTCGCCGGCTGCCAGAACGGCGACGACGCGGAATCCCTGAACCCGGCCAGTGACGGCCAGAAGAGTGAAGCCGAACAAGACGGCTACGGGGACGGGAGCAACAAGAAGTCCGACCTGGCCTCCCCGACCAAGCTCAAGGTGAAGGACGACGCCGAGCTCGGTCAGGTCGTCGTCGACGCCAAGGGCTTCACGCTCTACCGGTTCGACAAGGACACCGCCGACCCGCCGACCTCCAACTGCGACGCGGAGTGCGAGCAGAAGTGGCCCCCGGTGTGGGCCAGCGACGAGATCACCATCGAGGGCGGTGACAACTCCAAGACCGGGACTGTGGAGTGGGAGAACGGCCAGAAGCAGGTGACGCTGGGCGGATGGCCGCTGTACTACTACGCCGGTGACACCGCCCCCGAGCAGACCAACGGGGAGGCCATGGGCGACGTCTGGTGGGCGGTCAGCCCGTCGGGCAAGAAGGCCAAGGACGACAACGGCGCCGGGGACGACGGCGGAAACGCGGGCGCGGAGGAGCAGAACAGCGCCGCCGACGGGGACAACGGTGGCGGCGGAGAGCGCCAGTGGACGCCCGGCACGACCGTGCTGAAGACCAAGAAGAACGACAAGCTCGGCGAGATCATCGTCGACGGCGAGGGCCGAACGCTCTACCGGTTCGACAAGGACACCGCCGACCCGCCCGCCACCAACTGCGACGCCGCCTGCGAGGAGAAGTGGCCGCGGCTCATGGCCGGCAAGGACGTCCTGTTGGACGGACAGAAGGTCAAGTGGGACGGCAGCGACTCCGAGATCGGCCTCCTGGAGTTCCCCGACGGGTCCTGCCAGGTGACGCTAGGTGGGTGGCCGCTGTACTACTACGCCGAGGACGAAAAGGCCGGCGACGTCGAGGGTGAGGGTGTCGGCGACGTCTGGTGGACCGTGAGCCCCTCCGGCAAGCGGGCCAAGGACGACGACGGCAGCGGTGCGGACGTCTCCGCCGGCAAGGGAGAGGGCGGCGGAGACGCCAGCAGCTACGGCGGTGGCGGCGGGTACTAAACCCCGCCCGCCCTGCCCCACCAGACCGGGGCGCCGTGCGGGCCTGGCACGGCGCCCCTCGTGTGTCCGAGGTCGGGCATCGTCGCTCGCATCCTGTGATGCCCCTCCCGGACACACGAACGTGGCGGCCCCGGTTTCTGTCCGGGGCCGCCGCATCCTTATCTCGGTCGGAGTCCCTTTTTCCTGTATCGCGCGGTCGATCGTCCCGGCCTATGGGAGGACCCTGTCGCCGCTCGTTGCGAACTGACTCGCCCCGGCGGGGCTAGGTCAGACCTCGACGCGGAGGAACCGGTCACCCTCGAAGTTCCACACCTCCACGGCCTCGACATTCTCGGGAGCGATGAGGGCCGCGGCGTCCAGGGTGGTTGCCTCCTCCTCGCCCGCGGCGGAGGTCAGCCAGCTACCGGCGACCTCGCGTTCCTTGTTCTTTCCCACCACGACCAATCGGCACTTCTCCCCGGCCGGAATCCCGGAGATCGCCGCGTTGACGCGGACCCACCCCTTGGCGGGCTCGATCGTCATCTCACCGTTGACTCCCGTCACCGGGTCCTCGCCGGAGACAGTCACCGTTCCCTCCGGCGCGTCCGGAGGTTCTGTGGGGGCGGAGGGGCTGGGGGCTGTCTGCGGTGGCACGTCGGGGCCCATGCTCCGGCCGGCCACCACCCCGCCACCGACGAGAACGGCCGCCGCGGCGGCCGCCGCGACCGACACGAGCACTCGGCGCCGCCGCCCCGCGCTCGCGCGCTCCTCGCGGACGCTGCGCAGTGTGCGTTGCAGCAACAGGTCGCCCCCCTCCGGCGGCCCGGTGAGCATCGCTTCTGGGGGCAGATCGCCCAGTGTCTCCTTCATTTCACGGAGTCCCGCCAGCTCGTCGCGGCACTCTGCGCAGTCCGCCGCATGCCGCTCCACGACGGCCGACTCTTGGGGATCCAGCGTGCCCAGAACATAGGCGCCGAGAAGGTAGCCGTCCTGGTGTCGCGTGCCGCTCATCCCGCTGCCTCCTTCAGCACGACTTCTCGGCTCCTGAACATGTCTCTGAGCGCTCTGAGCGCATAGTGGGACCGGGACTTGACCGTACCGGGCGGGACGCCCAGCGCTTTGGCCGCCTCTCCAACGCTCCGGTCCCGGAAGTAGACCTCGACCAGCACGTCACGGTGGTCGCCGGACAGCTGGTCGAGGGCCTCCATGACGACCATCGAGTCCACGACGGAGTCGGCGTGGTCGCTCTCGACGGCACTGATGGGAGTTTCGGCTACCTCCTTGGGGCGCGCCTCGCGCGCTCGTATGCGGTCGGTGATGATGTTGCGGGCGACCGTGAGGAGCCACCCGCGCACCGAGCCTTTCCCGCTCACCAGGGCTTCAGAATGGCGCCATGCCCGGATGAGGGTTTCCTGGACGACGTCCTCCGCGGCCGCCCGGTCGCCTGTCAGCCGGGTGGCGTAGGCCAGTAAGGCGCGTCCGTGCTCCTCATAGAGCGTCCGAATCAACGCCTCGTCGGAGGCCGTCATCCGGTCGCGGGACAACGCACGTGTCATCCCTACACTCCCTCCTATCCGGTGCGGATGGCACCGGCAGAACCGCGTCGGCTCGTGTGGGACACGACTGCGGGTCAGTTTCGGTTCAACGGGGGTGCGGCCGGTGAGCAGCGAATGTGGTGCCGAGGACCCGGCGTGCGGGCGGGGTCGTCGAAACCGCTCCGGCCGCCGTCACAGGGTGGGGTCGATCGCGAACGGTCGGGGAGGGCTCGGGGCGCCGGAGTATCGGATATCCGGGCAGGTCCCAAGCACCCCGAGGGCGTCAGTATGGCAACGCGACCGACCGAGCCGAGAGGGGCGACCTCCCTCGTCGGAGGGGGCCGGGACGTTCCCCGCCCAGGTCAGGCGCAATACCGGGGCAGCGCTGCAAGCGCTGCGGCGGCTGTACCGAGGCTGCGACCGGGTATGCCCAGTCCGTTGGAATCCACCCCGGCCGCCGACCGCCGCGGCGGCACCGGGACATGACAGATCGAAGGACACGACGATGTAGTCATGGGGGCTTCCCGTGTGGGGGGCTCGGGGGCGACCAATAATGGCAGCGTCTCCCCGTGATGGTCCAGAGGCTGGTGTTCCGCATGCCGGGAATCGACGTTAAGTCCCATGTGAACCTCTAGTGGAGTGATTCGGCTGCCGACCGCGGGGACGCGTTCGAGGGAACCGACCGTTGTCGGCAGCCCGCGAGAAGCATCGCGGCCGTGGTGGGGCCATTAATGGCGTGCAGGGGAATCTGGTCGGCGATAAAGTCCCTCCGTCCCCACCGACCGACGAGGAGTTATGCAATGACGGCCCGCACCGGAACCGACGCCGCAATCGACCTGGGCGCCCCCGAACTGACCCGCGACCCATTCACCGAATACGCGAAGCTGCGGGAGCAGGGCCGCGTACTGCCCGGAAAGCAGCCCATGATCGGCGAACCGACGTGGGTTGTCACGCGCTACGACGACGTCAAGGCGGTGCTGGCCGACGCGCGCTTCGTCAGTGACCGGGCCGCCATCCCCGGGTTCGAGCACGACGACACCCGCCTGCGGTCCCTGAAGGCGTTCGGGATTCCCGAGGAATACCTGCAATACATGGTGAGCCTGCTCCACATCGACGGCCCTGACCACGTGCGGTTACGCAAGCTCGTCTCCCGCGCTTTCACCGTGCGGCGGATCAGTGCGCTGCGCCCCCGCATGGAGGAAATCGTCGACGGGCTCCTTGACCGACTCACCGATCACGCGGACGACAATGGCGTCGTCGATCTGCTGAGCCAGTTCGCCCACCCATACAGCATGACCGTCATCTGCGAGCTGGTCGGTATCGATGAGGAAGACCGGGCAGCATGGCGCCGGTTCGGCACAGATCTGGGATCCGACGACCCCACACGATTCGCCGGAGCCGTGCGCGGCGTGATCGACCACGTCCGCGACCTGATCGAGCGGCGCCGCGCCGAACCCGCCGACGACCTGTTGACGGGACTCATCCGGACGCACGACGAGGACGGCGACCGGCTTACCGACACCGAGATGGTCACGATGGTCTTCACGTTGGTGATGGCGGGATACGACACCACCGCTACCTTCATCGCCAACGGCACGGTCGACCTGCTCACCCACCCCGACCAGTTCCGGCTCCTCAAGCGCGAGCCCGAACTCATGCCCCGCGCGGTACACGAACTGCTGCGCCGGGTTCCGCCCGCCCAGCTGGTCGGGACCCGGTACGCGACCGAGGACGTGAGGATCGGCGACACGGTCATCAAGCGGGGCGAGGCCGTGACACCGATCCTGGCCGCGGCCAACTTCGACCCGCGCCAGTTCGGCAAGCCCGACACTCTCGACATCACCCGCGAATCGGGAGGACGCCGGGAGACCCACGTCGCCTTCAGCCACGGAACGCATTACTGCCTCGGCGCCGCCCTGGCCCGTCAGGAGAGCGAGGTCGCCTTCGCGAAGCTGTTCGAGCGCTTCCCCGACATCAGCCTGGCGGTCGACCCCGCGGAACTGGTCCGCACACCCCAGCCGGGCGCCTGGCGTCTGGCGGAGCTTCCCGTGCGACTGTGAGGCGGAGGATCGTAACTGCCTGTGGGGGTGGTGCGCGAGCGCGCACCACCCCCACGCATGCCCGGCCTACTCGGGGTCGACAAGGGGGTTAAGCGGTGCGGCCGCAGAGGCGGCGGCTTCGGCCTGGGCTCGTGCCTGGGTGAGTCCGTCCACGATCGGGCCGACCATGGAGGGGTCGATGTCCAGAGTCACGCGCTCGTGCACCCCGAAGGACAGCGCGATCATTTCGCCCGCCCCCTCTGACCGGCAGTTCACGGTGGTACCGGCCGGGACGGTGATGCTGGAGTACGTGCTCAGGGAGTCGTCGCTGAAGAGGCTGGTCACGGCGTAGACCTCGCTTCCGGCGATAGGGTCTGGCTGCGCTGAGCAAGGAGCCATAAGGGTTAAGGATCCTTATCTCTGTTTAATCCTTACGATAGGATGACGCTGAGTTTTCCGCCAGTGGTTCTGCGAATTCCTTCGTGGTGGAGGTAATCGATGGGGAACGCCAGGCCGACCGTCGCACGACGGCAGCTGGGCCTGACATTGCGACGGCTACGAGAGCAGGCTCGACGTTCGCAAACACAGGCCGGAAACGCCATCGGCCGAACCGCCGCCAAGATCAGCCAGGTGGAGAACGGTGTCGCGGCTATGGCCGTCGAGGACCTCACCACGCTCCTGGACTACTTCGAGGTCGATGAACATGAGCGTGAGACGGTTCTTTCGCTCGGAGTGGAAGCGCGACGTCGCAGTCGCCGGAGGACCTACACCGATAACTTGCCCGGCTCGTTTCAGCGTCTGTCTGACTTGGAGGCCGATGCTGCCGAGATCTGCTCCTATGAGCCAGGTATCATCCCGGGGCTCGCGCAGTCGCCCGACTATCTGCGTGAAGTGATCCGGTCGTGTGATGGCGTCTGGTGGGAATCGTCGGAGGTGGAGGTCGAGAAGCGGGTCGCGTTTCGTGAGAGGCAACAGCGCCGAGTGTTCGCGGTATCTCCGCCCAAGCGATTGGCCTTCGTCGTGGGCGAGGACGCGCTGCACCACGAAGTCGGAAGTCCCTCAGTGATGCGCGGTCAGATTCTGCACATGCTCCAGCTGATGGAAGGACATCCGCACCTCACCGTCCAAGTGGTTCCAAAGGAAACCAAGAGCAACCCACTATTGGGTGGTGGGATCATCGTACTCGGGTTCGACGTCGCCCCCCGGATCGGTTGCGCCACGGTCATTTTCGGGCCCTGCACTTACTATGACAGTGAAGAGGACACATCATCTCTTATGCGGGCATTCCGTCGATCTACGGAGATCGCGTTGACGGTGGATGAGTCCCGTTACCTCCTGCTCCGGTATCTGAAGGAGAGTTGGGCATGACCCGCACGACCGATTGGTTCAAGAGCAGCTACAGCGCCGGGGCGAGTAACGCCTGCGTAGAGGTGCGTATCTCTCCCAGAGGTATCGATGTCCGCGACTCGATGAATCCGACGAGCACGAACCTCGCCTTCAGCGGCACAGAGTGGCAAGCGTTCCTCACGTCCTGGGCTCTCGGGGGCGGGACACATAAGCAATGAGGGGCAGAAGCCCCAGAGCCACCACTCCCCCGCCGATGGACAGCACCGCGTAGCTTCCGGCCGCCACGACGAACCCGGAGACCAGACCGCCGCCTGCCCCTGAGACGGCGATGGCCACGTCCACCCAGCCCTGGGTCTTGGCGCGGGTGGTGACGGGCACGGCGTCGGTGACGATTGCGGTGCCGGCGACCAGCCCGAAGCTCCATCCCAGGCCCAGCAATGCCAGGGCCACGGCGAGCAGCACCACCGAGTCCGGGGGTGCGAAGGCGGCCAGCAGTCCGGAGGCCAACAAGGTCAGGCCCGAGGCCGCCGCTACGGGGAGGCGTCCGAAGCGGTCGACCAGGTATCCGCTCAGTGGCGAAGGCAGAAACATCGCGGCGACGTGGATGGAGATGACCACCCCGGCCGCTCCGACCGAGTGGCCGTGGTGGGCCATGTGCACAGGTGTCATGGTCATGATCGCGACCATGACGAGCTGGGCCATGACCATGACCGCCGCTCCCGTCAGCAGGTAGCGCACGTCGCCGGAGGGAACGCCTTCCACTGCATCCTGCACACCCTCCGGCGACGTCGCGACGCGCGGAGCAGCGGTCTCAGCCGCAGCCAGCGCTCGGGCGGTGGCCAGTGGGTCGGGGCGCAGCAGGAACCACAGCACCACCGCGGCCGCCGCGTAGGCGACGGCGGCCAACATGAAAGGCCCGGCCAGGGGCGGGATACCCACCGCATCGGCCATTCCGCCCAGCGGCGTAACGAGGTTCGGTCCGGCCACCGCGCCTAGCGTCGTGGCCACCAGCACTATGCTCACCGCCCGCGCGCGCCGCGATGGGGCGGCCAGGTCGGCTCCGGCGTAGCGGGCCTGGAGGTTGGTGGCGGTTCCGGCGCCGTAGACGAACAGCGAGGCGAACAGCAGAGGCACGCTGCCGAGGGCGGCTGCGGCGACCACACCAAGCGCGCCCAGCGCACCGCCGGCGTAGCCTCCGGCCAGGCCGAGTCGGCGTCCGGACCGCTGAGAGGCGCGCCCGATCAGGACGGCAGCGGCCGCCGATCCGATGGTGAACAGCGCGCTGGGCAGCCCGGCCAGGCCGGTCGCGCCGAGCATGTCCTGGGCGAGGAGAGCGCCCACGGTGATCCCTGCTGCCAGTCCGGCGCCACTGAGGACCTGGGCTGCGATCAGCACGGCGAGGATGCGCCGCTGGTCGGGGTGGGCCGCCTGGGCAGGGGCGGCAACGGTGGGCGTGGTCGTCACGGACGGGCCTTTCGGTCGGGGGTGAGGATCAGCTGGTGACGGGAAGGCCCGCCGAGCGCCATTCGAGGATTCCTTCGTCCAGGAGCGCCGCATCGCGGCCGTGGGCGGTGAGCAGTCGGACGGCGTCGTACGACATCACGCAGTAGCGGCCCCGGCAGTAGGCAACGACCTCGGTGTCCTCGGGAATCTCGGCCAGCCGATCGGCCAGTTCCTCCAGGGGTACCGACACCGCGCCGGGGATGTGCCCGGCGGCATACTCGTCGGCCGGGCGCACATCCAGCACCATCGCCTGGCCGGAGGCGGCCGCGGCCATGAGTTCGTCGCGGCCGACCATGCGCAGGTCGGTGTCGTCAAGGTGGGCGCGGCGTGTGGCCTCAACCTCGGCCCGGTGGGCGTCGGCCACCCGGCACAGTAGCGACGTGAGTGCGGCGACGTCGTCACCCGCCAGCCGGTAGAAGATCTTGGTCCCTTCGTTGCGTGCGGCCACCAGCCCGGCCTGGCGGAGGACCTGCAGGTGGGCCGAGGCCGTCGTGAGTTTCAACCCGGCGGCAGTGGCGAGGTCCTGGACGGGCCGCTCAGCCTGGGCGAGCAGTTGCAGGATCTCCAGGCGCTTGCCGTGCGCGAGGGCCTTGCCCGTGGCAGCCATCGCGTTGAAGAGGTCGGTGTGGTCCATGCTCCCACCTCGATTTTCCATAGTTCCATGGAATATTATGCGATTGGCTGCTGAGGCGCCAGCCGACCGGTCCCGCCGACGCGGTACGCGGCTGGGGCCAGATCTCGGCCGCGGCGCCACGACCACGAGACGAGGAGGGACGGCGACGATGGACGACGAACTCGGTGCGGCCCAGCGCGAGCACTGGCAGGACGTCTACGGCCACAACCCGCACATGTACGGCTCCCACCCCTCCGAGGCCGCCCGGCACGCCGGGAGGGCGTTCACGGCCGATCGTGCGCGCAGGGTGCTGGAGCTGGGCGCCGGACACGGCCGCGATGCCCTGTGGCTGGCCGAGCGGGGGTTCATCGTCGAGGCGGCGGACTTCAGCGCCACCGCCCTCCGGCAGCTGCAGTGCGCGGCGATCAGCCGCGGCGTCGGCGAGCGCGTGCGCACACACGTCCACGATGTGCGCCATCCCCTCCCCTTCGCCGATGCCTCCATGGACGGGGTGTTCGCCCACATGCTCCTGTGCATGGCACTGTCGACAGCGGAGATCCGCGCCGCGGTCGCGGAGATCGGCCGGGTCATGCGGCCGGGAGGGCAGCTGGTCTACACGGTCCGACACACCGGAGACGCCCACTACGGCACCGGCATCAGCCACGGCGACGACATCTACGAGCACGGGGGCTTCGCCGTCCACTTCTTCGACCGGCCCCTGGTCGACAGCCTCGCCCGCGGCTGGCATCTGGAGGAGCTCCACCCCTTCACCGAGGGCGAGCTGCCGCGCCGACTGTGGCGCGTCACCATGGTCAAGGGCGCGGCGGCCGAGGAGTGAAGCTCCCTGTGCGTGGGCGGTAGGGCAGGCGCCACCCCGCCCTTAGCGCTGATCCCCCGGAGCTCGGGCAGGCCGCGCACCTGTGCTGGCGCGGCCGTGGGGGCGGCGGCCAGCAGCTTGAACTGGCGCAGCGCCACCCGCTCGCGTACCCCGGCGATGAGGCGTTCCAGGGTGGTCACGCCCGGCAGCAGGATCTTGGCCTCCACCAGCCGGTTGGTGGCCAGGTCGAGCAGGACGCTGGGGCGTTCGTTGCCCGCCCAGGATCGGCGGTAGGCCCAGATGCCCAGCAACAGCCACTGGCCTGGTCGGCCGTCGCCCGCCTGACCGGCCGCGGGCGGAGCATCGTGGTGGGCACGCCTCACCCCATCCGGTCCAGGGCCCACCGGGCCCAGTCGCGGCGCGCGCGGTGCATGCGCAGGCCGAACTCTGCGGCCACGCGGCCGAACTGCGGGCGTTCGCCCGGATGTGCTTCGCGTCGAGGGCGGCCGTGATCTCGGCCAGCTTCTGCGCCTCGCGGTCGCTCTCGTCGGCGTGCATGCGCAGGAGCTGCCGCGCGTCGTCCGGCTCCAGTTCCGAGAGCAGGAACAGGCGTAGGACGTGAACGTTGCGCGCCCGCTCTTCGTCTTGGGGGGTGAAGAGCTACTGGCGGAGCTCGGCGCGTCCGGCCTCGGTGGCCGCGTAGGTGCGGCGTCCGCGGGCTCCCTCGTCGGTGACCTCGATCAGGCCCTCATCGGCGAGCTTGACGAGTTCGGGGTAGATGCGGGTGTGCGGAGCGTGCCAGGCGTACTCCCCCAGCTCCCCGTCGAACCTCTTCTTCAGGTCGTAGCCGCTGAAGGGCTCGTAGGCCAGCATGCCGAGGAGTGCGTAGCTGAGTGACATGGCTCAGCCACACATGTCCTGGATTAACGTGTACAAACTGTACATGTCATGTTGGCGGGCATGACGATCACCCTTGTTCGGTGCAGTCGGACGCTGCGCCGCCGGGTGGTGGTGACCAGCATGGCGAAGAGTGTGCCTTCAGAGCGTGCGCCGATATTGTGAAGTCCTACCTAGCGTTTTCGGCGGGCAGTATTTCGGCCCGGCCGCTGCCGTCTTACCGCTCCCGTGCCCGTAGGTGTCCGCAAGGTCGGGTTGTTGAACGTGGACGTGAGGCTTCACCCCTCGTGGCTGCATGAGGTGTACAGGGAGAGGACGAGGCGGCGGCACCCGGCCCGGTGCCGCCGCCTTGGCAAACTGGTTTACCCGGTCTGGCTGCTCGGGCGCTTGGGCAGGCAGAACATCAGCGCCCACATCAGGGCGAGGAGGCTTGCGACCCACCACAGCACGGTGAGGAACGCGCCACGGTTGAGTGCGGCATCCGGTGAGCCGTCGGTGGTGGCGAAGAACACCAGGGCGGTCAGCGCGGTACCGAGGGCGATGCCCAGGTGCATGGCGGTGTTGAACAGGCCCGATGCGGCCCCGGCGTTGTCGTGCGGGACCTTGGCCAGCGACATGTCGGCGAGCGGGCCGCTGACCATGCCGAGGCCGAAGCCTATCAGTACCACCGGGGCTGTCATCCCCAGCAGGGTCAGGTCCGCCCGGCCTGCTGCGATCTGGAGTCCGTAGCCAGCCATCGCGGCGATCGTGATCAGGGCTCCGGTCTGGGGAAGGCGGCGGGCGAAGCGCCCGGCGCTCTTCGCCGCGATCGTCGCGCCGGCCAGCTCTCCGAGGGAGAGCAGTACGAAGGCCAGGGCCGCGTGGAAGGGGCTCATGCCCAGGCCGCGCTGGAGGTAGAGGGCCCAGGTCATGAAGAACAGCCCGCACAGCAGGCCGTGCATCAGCTGCGCGGCCATGCCGCCGGGGAACTGCCGCCCCTGGAAGAGGGACAGGGGCACGAGGGGTGCGTTGTTCTGCTTGCGCTGCTGGTGGCGCAGGAAGACGCCGAGCGTGAGAAGACCTGCGGCGAGCAGGCCGAAGCACCACATCGGCCAGTGGTGGAGGTGCCCCTCGGTGAGCGGAAAGATGATCAGGACGATGGCTAGTGCGGACAGCGCCATGCCGGTCAGGTCGGGCCGGTCGGCCATCTTCTCGGTCGACTCGGGGATGAACTTGCGCCCCAGGAGGATGACGGCGAGGCCGACGAGCACGTTGACCAGGAAGATCGGCCGCCAGGACAGCCCGAACAGATCCGCTTCGGTGAGCAGGCCGCCCATCACCGGCCCCAGGACGTTGGCGACCGAGAGAACGGCCCCGTAGAGGCCGAACGCCTTGCTGCGGTTCTGCCCCTCGAAGGTGACATGGAGGGTGGCCAGGACCTGCGGGATCATCAGCGCCACTCCCACGCCCTGAAACGCGCGGGCGCCGATCAGCACGCCCGGCCCGGCGGCGAGGCCGCACAGCAGCGAGGCCGTGGTGAACACGACGGTGCCAATGAGGAGGAGCCTGCGCCGGCCGTAAAGGTCGCCGAGGCGCCCGCCGGTGATCAGCCCGATGGCGACGGGCAGGGAATAGCCGGTGGTCAGCCACTGCAATGCGGCCGGTCCGGCGCCGGTCGATTCCTGGATCGCGGGCAGAGCGGTCAGCACGACCGACTGGTCGAGGATGTCCATCAGCTCGGCGGTCAGCAGCACCAAGAGGGCGATCCGGGCCGCCAAGGCCATATTCGGGTGGTGAGGTGCTGGGTGGTCTGGGGACTGGGTGGTGCGCTGCGGCTCGTTATCGAGCGCGGAGGAAGACACGACGGGAAACTCCTGATCCTAAGGAATCGGGGAGCCCTGCCGACAGCCGCACCGGGGCCGGAAAACACGAAACCCGGGGCAGACGGCAGAGCTGCACCCGGGAAAGACAGAAAACTGCGGGGGTGACGCAACTCAGGCCAGCGCGACGTCCGCCCCCGGACACGTGCGACAACAGAGCACGCGGGGAACGCGGACGACTACATGGCCTGGTTAATAGGACGTCACCTCATGATCGACACAGAAGGAACAGGAGTCCGGTCACTGCCACCGACACCTCGGCACAGGAACACGCCCAACCTACGACACCTCGACCCCCGACGCAAACCAGATAGTGGACCCGCGCCTGCCCGGGGTGAGCCAGAGCAGGTCCGCAGTTCGACAGGCGGGCATCACCGTCGACGGACAGCAGAACGAACTCAGGGGTTTATCTCTTACGTAGGCCGGATCGTCGAGGCGCGTGTCCAGGCGCAGGACCACACCTGGCGCGAGGTCCACCAGGCAGCGCCGGGTGGTGAATTCGGCGGTGTCGCAGTCCTCACCCGCCACTGGCTGACCCCAGGTGAAGGCGACGACGCCAGGATCCGGGGCGGAGATGCTGACGGTCTCGATCCGGGCCTGTGCTGTCACCACGGTCTCTCCCATGGCCTTCCACTACCCGCCGACCTGGCCGTTGCCCCTTTCAGGCCTATCTTGTCTGCCACCACTGGTCGACAGCCTCGCCCGCGGCTGGCATCTGAAGGAGCTCCACCCCTTCACCGAGGGCGAGCTGCCGCGCCGACTGTGGCGCGTCACCATGGTCAAGGGCACGGCGGCCGAGGAGTGAAGCTCCCTGTGCGTGGGCGGTAGGGCAGGCGCCACCCCGCCCTTAGCGCCGATCCCCCGGAGCTCGGGCAGGCCGCGCACCTGTGCTGGCGCGACGGTACGCGCGACGCACCGCCGCGCAGCAGGGCGAACCGGTCATCCAGGCGGCGGCAAACATCGGCGACCGACATGACGCGCACCCGCGCCGCCGCCAGTTCGACCGCGAGCGGAAGGCCGTCAAGGCGGCGGCACAGGTGCGTCACCTCCGCAGACGGCAGGTCGGCGTCGGGGCGGACCGCCCGTGCCCGCTGTTCGAACAGCTCGACGGTGGTCGCCAAGCTCAACTGCGGCAGCGGATAGGCGGCCTCGGACGACAGGTTCAGTGCCGCACGGCTCGTGGTGAGGACACACAGGTTGGGGGCCAGGGTGACCAGGGTGTGGACCAGGTCGGCGACGCCATTGATGACGTGTTCGCAGTTGTCGAGCACCAGGAGCGACGAGCTCGGCCCCAGCGCGTGGACGATAGCGGTGCGGAGGTCCTCCTCGCCGCTGGGGCCCAGGCATCAGCCGCGCCCAGAACCGAGGTGACTTCGCCGAGCACATCGGCGTTGGAGGTGATACCGGCGAGCGGGACGACGTGCACGACCCGGTGTTCGACCTGTCGGCTGACGGCGTGGGCCAGGCGCGTCTTGCCCAGACCGCCGGTGCCGACGATCGACGTGACGCGGGAGGTCCGCAGCAGTTCCGTGACGGCGGCGATGTCGGCGGCGCGGCCCAGCAGCGGGTTGGGCTCGTGAAGAACACCGTGGCGGGAGGCGGGCGTCTGCGCCTCCAGCGGGTGCTGATGCACCTCCCGCAGCTGGGGGCCGGGGTCAGTGCCGAGTTCGTCGCGTATGGACCCGCGGTAGGCGTCGTAGCGTGCCAGGGCGGCAGAGGGCCCGGCCGTTGCCGCCTCGCAGCGCAGCAGTTCGGCCAGGACCTCTTCGTCGCGGGGATGGCCGTCGGCCGGGGCGATGGCGTCGACCGTGAGATCGGGGGCGGTCGGCCCCGCCCACATCGCGAGCCCGGCCTCGGCGTGGGCGAGTGCCGCCGCGTGGTCTCCGTCGCGTACACCACGCGCGACCCGCGACAACAGGGTCAGCTGGATCTGCACGCGGCGAAGCGCAACACCGGCCGGGCGTGTGGACCGTCGCAAGAGCTGGAGGAGTTGGAAGGGCGGGGACCCTCCTCGGGACCGCTTCACTCGCGGGCGAGCAAGTCGCTGATGAGCCCCGTCACGCGTGCGGGGGCATCTTCCTGGACGAGGTGTCCGGCCTGGTCGATCCACCGCAGCACGGCATGGGGGATGTGCTCTGCCAGCCGCACGGCGTGGTCGGGCGAGAGCCAGGTGTCCTCTCTCCCCCAGGCGACGAGGACCGGGAAGGCCAGCTCGTGGTACCGGTCCTCGACTTCGGCGGTGTAGCGTTCGTCGGCCTGCGCGATCTGGCGGTAGAAAGCCGACCGTCCCTCGTCACTGAGCCAGGGGGCGACCAGCGCGTCCAGCACATCGGTGCGCAGGCCGGGATGGCTGGCCGTGGCGATGTAGCTGCGGACCAGTGCCTCGTGGAGGTGCGGCGGGAGGGCGGCGAAGACCTTGGCGTGCTGGTTGACCAGTCGGAAGAACTCGCTGCCCCAGGGGCGCAGGCTCACCGCGTCGAACAGGGCGAGGCGGTCGTAGCGGACGCCGTCGAGCAGTGCGGTGCGCAGGGCGACCGCTCCACCGAAGTCGTGGGCGATCACGGCGGGGCGGTCCAGACCCCAGTGGGACAGCAGAGCGGTGAACACGGACTGCTGGGCGGCCAGGGAGACGTCCTGCCCGTCGTACTTCGCCGAGCTGCCATAGCCGGGCATGTCCCACAGGTAGACGGAGTGCCGTGTGCTCAGCGCCGCGGCGATGTCGCGCCACACGTAGGAAGAGAACGGTGTCCCGTGCAGGAGGACGACGGGGCTGCCCTGGCCGTGACACGCCCAGCGGACGGTGCCGTGCGGTGACTCATATCGCTCGGGAAGCACGTGATCCATGACAGTGCCCACCTTTCGTTACCTATTGGCGACTTCTGCCAGTAACAACAGACGTTACCACCATAGCCTTAAAGCCAGTAACGTGGAGTCCATGCCCTACACACGCCCATCGGCTCCGGGTGCTTTGGAACGGATCGAGACGTTCTGCAACTCGGCCCGCTTCCTCTACGGCGAGGACGCGTTCACCGACCAGGACTCCGCCCGCGCCTGGCTGCGCTCCCACGGATGGGCGGAGGCCGGCGACGCTCTGGACGCCACGGACCTCGGCGAGCTGGTGCGGCTCCGGGAGGCCCTGCGAGAGCACATCGAGAACGGGGAGCCCGCCGCGTCCGCGCGCGCCGTCCTCAACGACTACGCCCGCGCCACTCTCCTTCCGCCGCAGTGGAGAGGTGATGGGGAGACAACGATCCCCATCACCGAGGGAGCCACCGCCACCACGGCCCTCGTCGGCGCGCTCTTGGCGACCCTCACCACCGAGGAGCTCGCCGGAAGCCGCCCCCGCCTCAAGGTGTGCGCCTCCCCGGAATGCCGATGGGTGTACTACGACCGCTCTCCCGGAAACAACAGCATCTGGTGCGCCATGGACATCTGCGGCGCCCGCCACAAGATGCGCGCCTACCGCAGCCGCCGCCCCGCGGACGACTGAGCCGACGGGCATGTGGCCGGTACGCCGGTATAGCCTCCCGCCATGCTTATCTGGATCAACGGGGCTTTCGGGGCCGGAAAGACGCAGACCGCCTTCGAACTGCACCGGCGCCTGCCGGGCAGCTTCGTCTGTGACCCTGAGCACCTCGGCTTCGGGCTGCACCGCATGCTGCCCAGAGGCTGGCGCGGCGACTTCCAGGACATCGCGGCGTGGCGGCAGGGCGTGCACGAGGTCCTCGACAGCCTCCTGCGTGGGTTCGACGGGACCATCCTCGTGCCCATGACGGTGGTCGTCCCGAAGTACCACCGCGAGATGTTCGGACGGCTCCAGGAATCGGGGCACGACGTCTGGCACATCTCCCTCATGGCGTCCCCGCAGACGCTGATGCGGCGCATCCGCGGACGCGGTGAGGGGCGGAACAGCTTCGCGGCTAGGCGGCTTGAGCCCTGCCTCGCCGCGCTGCGGCAGCCGGACTTCGCCGCGCACCTGGAGACCGACGACCTGTCGGTCGCGTCCGTCGCCGAGACCATCGCCGACGAGGCAGGACTCCACCTGGCCCCTGACTCGGGCAGCGCCCTGACGCGTCGGGCGCGGCGCTGGTGGACCACACTGCGGCACATCCGCTTCGACTGACGGCACGGAACAGAGGTCACAGCGGCCCTAGAGGGAAGCCCCGCCGCCCCGCTTTACTTGTCGCATGGATTTCGAGACGCTGCGCGGGATCGCGCTGATGGCGGCCGCACTGACCACCGGGCTCGTCGCGGGGCTCTTCTACGCCTTCTCCACGTCCGTCATGCCAGGTCTCGGCCGCGCCGAGGACCGCACGTTCGTCGACGCGATGCAGCGCATCAACGTCGCGATCCTCAACGGGTGGTTCGCCCTCGCCTTCGGGGGTGCCCCGGTCCTGATGATCGCGGCAGCCGCAGTTCAACTTGGTGCCGGTGGAAGGACGGCGGTGCTTTCCTGGATCGTGGCCGCACTCGTGCTCTACGCGGCGATGCTCGTCATCACCTTCGCGATCAACATCCCCCTCAACAACCAGCTCGACGCGGCCGGAGCACCGAAGCAGATCGATGACGCGACATCCGTCCGCCGACAGTTCGAGGCCACATGGGTGCGCTGGAACATCGTCCGGGCGGTGGTATCAACGGGTTCCTTCGCCTGCCTGGTCTGGTCTCTCATGCTGTTCTGAGATATCTGAATTCCCTGCGGCCTCCCGTGTTCGCGAAGAAGGTGTGCGCATGAGCGATCAGCACTACCGATGGGTGCCTGGAACCACACCGAGCGGGCGTGACGCGGCCAAGGTTCAGGCAGGTCGAGCCGAGGCGCGCGCTTCAATGCTCTCTCTCCGGGTAGAGGGCCGAAATCGCGGCCGCGCCTCGGGCCAGTTCGTCGCGTGCCTCGGGCGGGCTGAGGACTTCCAGGGTGGCGCCGAACTGGAGGAGTTGGCGGACACCGCCGATGACGGGATAGGTGAGTTCGATGGGAATCCACGGGTCGTCCTCGGGCTCTCCCGGGCAGTTGACCCCGTCCTCCTCTGTGTTCGGAACGGTCGACGGGGACACGAGGGGCGGTGAGCCGAGGATGCGGACGGCCAGGTCGAGTCGGGAACGTCGGATCCGCGCCCGGACGTACACCCCCTCCGGTGGGTGCTCTACCTGATTCCGCAGCTCTTGCCAGACCTCCTCCAGTTCCACGCCCGCCTGCCGACGTACGGGCATATCGGTGACGATCGCGGCGGCGATCCGATCGGCGCGGAACAGGCGAGGCCTCCCCCGCCGATCGGCGACCAGGTACCACACCCCCGCCTTGGCCACCAGGCCGTAGGGGTCCACCGTGTAGGTGTGCAGGCGGGTGTCGCCGCTGTGGCGGTAGCGGATGCGCAGTCGGCGGTCGGCGAAGACCGCGTCGTGCAGCGTGTCAAGGTCGGCCGTACGGCGCGGGCCGCTCATCCATCGGTCGGGGTCGACGAGGATGCGGCGGCTGGTCAGTTCTGCCGCGGGACGGTGCGGAGCGGGCAGCGCGGCCATCACCTTGCGCAGCGCCGAGCCGAGAGCCCCGTCCAGACCGAGCGCGGCGTGCGCGCCCTGCGCCGCAAGGACGAACAGCGCCCGCGCCTCGTCCGACGTGAGGCCGGTGACGTCGGTGCGGAATCCGGGGAGGAGAGCGATCCCGCCGTTCCTGCCGCGCTCGGCGTACACCGGGACACCGGCCGCCGACAGCGCGTCGACGTCACGGTAGATGGTCCGGGGCGAGACCTCCAGACGCTCGGCGAGTTCGGCGGCGGGAACGCGCCCCCGCGTCTGCAAAAGCAGCAGGATGGACAGGAGTCGATCGGCTTTCACGCCTTCCAGCTTGCCCCAGGGAAATCAGCGCGGGCGCTCGGCTTCCAGAGCCCTCATCTCGCTCCCGCGCTGCGAGCGGCTGTCGAGCTCGGTGCTGCTGTGCCGACAGGGCAACGGCTCCAAGAAAAACGGCTGCACTGGGCGTTCAGAACTGCACCAGGCCGACAACTGGCCGAATCAGCTTTCGTCGGGATTGGTGAGGCCGTTAAGGGTGTCGAGGGCGGCTGTTGCGGCGAGGGAGAAGGGTTCGAGCACGACGTCGGCTCCTGCTGCCCACAGTTGCTCGGCTTCACGTGGGTTGTGAGCGGTGAGCGCGATCTTGCCGGTGTAGTGGTGGTGACGCAGTCCGTGCAGGAGGGCTTTATTGGTCTCGAGAAACGGGACGGTGCTGATGACACAGCGGGCCTGGTCTAGGGGCAGGGTCTCCAGAAAGTGCACGTCCTCGGCGCTGCCAAAGACGGCAGTGACGCCCTGGCGGTCGTTGCGTGCGACGCGGTGCGGGTCGAAGTCGATGGCCAGGACCTGGCGTCCCGCGGCGCTGAGCCGGTCGGCCACGTGTCCGCCGAAGCGTCCGAGGCCGTAGAGGATGACGTCCACGCCCGCCTCGTCTCTCTCCAACTTGGCCTTGCGGCTGCCGGTTCGTTCCAGAGGTGACAGCCAGCGTTCGAGTCGGCGGTAGAGGGCGTGGGAGTACAAGATCATGTAGGTGGAGCCGCCGATGGTGATCAGACCGACGACGGTGACCAGGCTAACCGTGGCGTTGGTGATATGGCCGAGGCTGAGCCCGAGGGCGGCAAGGATGAGGGAGAACTCCGAGATCTGGGCGACGGTGAGACCGGCGAGGAAGCCCACGCGGACCGGGTAGCGCATGACCACCATGATCGCGATGACGATCAGCGGGTTGCCGACGAGCACGAAGACGGAGAAGATCAGGGCGCTGCCGAGCTGCTGGGCGGCGTCGGTGAACTCCAGCATCGCGCCCAGTTCCAGGAAGAAGAACAGCAGCAGGAAGTCGCGCAGGCTGACCAGCCGGGCCCCCAGCGCGTCGCGGTAGGGGGTGCTGGCAAGCGAGACTCCGGCCAGGAACGCGCCGACCTCGGAGCTGAACCCCAGCCCTTCGCTCAGCGCGGCCACCGACACCGCATAGGCAACGCCGAAGAGGACCAGCAGTTCCTGGGAACGGGCGATCTGGTGGAGCAGCCAGGGCAGCACGAACCGCATCAGCAGGCCGACCGCGGCCAACAGCCCCAGCCCCTTGGCGAGCACGCTCGCGATACCCAGTGGGAGGCTGTTATCCATCGGCTGCGCGAACGCCGTGAGCGCGATCATCACCAGGACTACGATGATGTCCTGGACGATGAGAAATCCGACAGCGATGCGTCCGTGCAGCTGGTCCAGTTCTCGTTTGTCGGACAGGAGCTTGACGATGATGATCGTCGAGGAGAAGGTGAGGGCGACCGCGACGTAGACGGCTGTCACGGTGTCCATGCCCAGTGCAATGGCGATCAGGTAGCCGATAATCGAGGTGAACAGGACCTGTCCCAGGCCTGTGGCCAGTGCGATTGGGCCGGTAGTGCGGATTAGGTGAAGGTCCAAGCGCAGTCCAACCAGGAACAGCAGGACGGCGATGCCCAAGCGGGAGAGCACCACGATGATGTCATCGGCGGTTACCCACCCCATCCCCGCGGGCCCGACCAGGACCCCGACACCGATGAACGCGACGATCAATGGCTGCCGCAGCCGCGTGGCCACCAGGCCCGCAGCAGCCGCGATGGCTAGGACGACGACGATCAGAGGAAAGTCATGCAGTTCCATGGCATCCGGCCGTTCTCGCTGAGCGGTGGACCTGCGCTCCTCGTGCGGTAGAGGCAGGGAGCGTTACCAGAGGACGCTGCGGTCACCCGTGGGCTCCCCGGACGACGAGCACAACTGATGGAACAAGCCGCATCACATACTGGGCAACGGTGTCGGGTAACGCGAAGCCGATCCCGGTGCAGGCTGCGCTGCCGGCCACCCTGAGGTCTGCCCCGCAACACTCGTCCAGCTTGGCAACGACCTCGGTCATGACCTCCGCGGCGACCTTGCCCGAGCGTGTCGTGATCTCTTCCCGCCCGCGCCGTCCGTGCTGGTCGACATCCGCCCATGGCCGTGCGCACGTGAACCCGGTCAGGTATTGCGCGGCGAGCTGTGCCATGGAGCCCGTCTGCTCGGGCAAGTCAGTTGCTAGCAGCATCTGCCGGGGCACCGCATGCATAGGACAGCCCTCCCGCATTGCTCGGCCTGCACCAACAGGCTAACCGTCCTGACCGGAATAGGACATGAGGAACAACAGCACCGGATTGCTCGTAGCGCATCCCGACGCCGGGCAGCAGGATCTCGGTCCGTCCATTGGCCGTCAGGCTTCTCGTTTTCTCGATCAGTAGAAAAATATGACGGAACATGTCAACTTAAGTCGGCATCCTCGCTGCGGACACCGAGGTGAAGAGCGGTGACAGAGCTGCGCATCAGCATCAGCTCAACCGCATCCCATCACCTTGTCGGGACTCTGACCTGCACGCGATACGAGGACTTCAACTGACCATGACGGACACCCCTGGTATGCCGACTGACACCATGTGCGCCTCGACCAGCACATGCGACACCGTGAACACGATCGATACGCTCGTCGACCGGGTGCGGGGGCCGGTCCTGCGCCCCGGCGACGAGGGCTACGCCGAGGAATGCTCCGGCTTCCAGATGGCATTCCAGCAGCGGCCGAGCGTGGTCGTCGGCGCCACCGGCGCGGATGATGTGCGGGCAGCGGTGGAGCACGCGGCCGCGTGCGACCTGCCCGTCGCAGTCCAGGCCTCCGGGCACGGAGCACCGTTCGCCGCCGAGGGCGGGATGCTGATCACCACCGGTCGCATGGACGGGGTCCGCGTGGACGCCACAGCCCGCACCGCGCGTCTGGAGGCGGGAGTGCCGTGGGAGCGGGTGGTCGCCGAGGCGGCCCGCCACGGCCTGGCCCCATTGAACGGCTCGGGCCCCAACGTCGGCGCCGTCTCCTACACTCTCGGCGGCGGACTGGGCCTACTTGCCCGCAGCTACGGCTACGCGGCCGACCACGTCCGCGCGATCGAGGTCGTCACCGCTGACGCATGCCTGCGCCACGTCACACCCGACAGCGCCCCGGACCTGTTCTGGGCGCTGCGCGGCGGTCGGGACAACTTCGGCGTGGTGACCGGCCTGGAGGTCGACCTGGTGCCGGTGGAGCGGATCTACGGCGGGAGCCTGGTGTTCGACGGTCCGCTGGTCGAGGAGGTGCTGCGCACCTACCTGGAGTGGACCCGGTCGCTTCCCGAGGAACTGACCTCGTCGGTGGCGACGATCGTCTACCCCGACATGCTGCAGCTCCCCGATCACCTACGCGGACGCTACGTGGCCCAGATCCGGATCGGCTACACGGGCGACGCGGCCGAGGGCGAGCGGCTGGTGGCACCGCTGCGCGCCATCGGGCCGCGACTCCAGGACACGGTGGCGGAGATGTCCTATGCGGAGTCGGCCTCCATCTATGAGGAGCCGACCACGCCACACGCCTACTGCGGGGACAACGCTTTGCTCCGCGAGCTCGACTCCTCGGTCGTGCGCCCCCTCATGGACCTGACCGGACCGACCGCACCTGTGATGTGCGTGTTCGGAATCCGCCACCTGGGTGGCGCCCTGTCACGCCCTCCGTTGGCGCCCAACGCGGTCGGCCACCGTGACGCCCGCTACCTGCTGACCATCCTGTCCCCTCTGGACGGCGACGAGGACACCGTGCGGCCGGTCCACCAGGGGGTGTTGGCGCAGGTCGAGCGGTGGACGATGGGCACGAGCCTGAACTTCGTCTTCAGCCGCGGCGAGCCCTTGACGCCCGAGCGCGTCCGCTCCGCCTATGAACCGGGAGACTACGACCGCCTCACGGGCCTCAAGGCCCGCTACGACCCGGCGAACACCTTCCGGATCAACCACAACATCCGGCGGAGCTGAGTTCGGCGCGGCCCTGAGAAAACGGAGCATTCCTGCAGCGCGCTGTGGGGTGCGGACCGGTCCGCTTCCAAACGCATTGCGGCCGAGGCTGAACGTACCTCGCGCGGAATCGACCTGGAAGAACCGACGGGGATCCGGCAGAGGGTACGGCTCCGCAAGCTCCGACGGGTCACACTGCACTCATGGGCGTTCGCTCAACTGGGACAGTTCATCACCTGCAAGGCGCACCGGGCCGGTGTGCCGGTGGTGTTCGTTGATCCTGCTCACACGCGCAGACGTGCGCCGAGGGCGGCCCCGTCGGCAAGCGCAACCGTGTCGACCAGGGGATCTTCGTCTGCCGGGGATGCGGCGTCGTTGCGCACGCGGATCGGAATGCTTCCCGCGACATCGCCCGTCGTGGCGCGGTTGCGTGGGATACGGGGCGGAAGTCACACGTCCCACCCGCGAACCTGAGGGTCTGCGGGTAAGAGGCGGTGAGCTCTTAACAGCCAGTCAGGCGTTTAGCTGCAAGCTAGGTCCTTTAGGACTAAGAAGCTGACAACTCGAAGACCAGGCAACTTCCGGACGCCGTAGCGAGCACCTTTCCTTCGGCATCGGTTACCTCCCCCTCGCCGAAGGCGACGCGACTGCCCGGCTTGGTGACCCAGCCGCGGGCCCGGATCTCTCCGGTGTGGGCGTGGATCGGGCGCAGGTAGTTGACCTTGAGTTCGATCGAGGAGTATCCGGTCCCGGCGGGCAGGGTGGTGTGGACTGCGCAGCCGATCACGGAGTCGAGCAGAGTGCACACCACGCCGCCGTGGACGAGCCCGATGGGGTTGTAGACCGACTCGTCGGGCGTGCAGGCCATCGAGACCTCGCCCTTCTCGGCCACCATGCCGTTGAAACCGTTGCCGAGGAGCGTGCTAATGGGCGCGGGCGGGAGTTCGCCCGCCGCGACGGCCCGGAGGTAGTCAAGTCCCGCCATCTGCGCGCCGGCCTGGGCCGTGGCGAACGGGTCGTGCCACGTCACGGTCTTGGTCCGGGGCTCGCCCCATTCCTCCGGCGTCACGGGCGTCTCTTGGTTACTCATGAGAAGCACCGTATCATCTAAGTTTGAAAATTGAACTCAGATGATCAGAAAAAATGAGGAGGATGCCGGAATGCCCGATCCCCGGGTGTGCTCGGTGGCCCGAACACTGGACGTGGTCGGGGAACGCTGGTCGCTGCTGGTGCTGCGGGAGGTCTTCCTCGGCGTGCGCCGATTCGACCTGATCCACAACGCCACCGGCGCGCCGCGCGCGGTGCTCACCGAGCGGCTGCGCCGCCTCGTCGACGCCGGGATCCTCCGGCGCAAGGAGTACCAGGAGAAGGGGACCCGCCCGCGGTACGAGTACGAGCTCACCGACGCCGGGCGTGAGCTACGACCGGTGCTGACCGCCCTCATGCAGTGGGGCGACCGCCACCTCGCCGGCCCCGAGGGGCCGCCGCTCCATCTTCACCACGCGGACTGCGGCGGTCGCATCCGAACTGCCTTGATCTGCGAGAACGGCCACCAACTCCCCGACACGGGAGAAGGCCTCCGGGCCGTGCCCCGCCACCTGCCGCAGCGGGAGACCTGAGACGGATCCATGCCGGTGGCCATGCCTCCGCGGCCTGGTCGACGCCGTGAGCGGGCCCGCGCGTTGCCGACGGACAATCCGTCGGCAACTGGGCCTCTAGCGGACCATCCGCTCCCGCGCGGCCCCCGGCTGGCGGGCGTCGCGGCGGACCAAGGTCTTGCGCCCCTTGATGGTGGTGCCCTTCATCGCGGCGATAACCCGGTCGGCGTCGGCCGCCGGGACCTCCACCAGCGAAAAGCGGTCCGCGATTTCGATGGCTCCGATGTCGCGCCCGCTGAGGCCCGCCTCACCGGCGATCGCTCCGACCAGGTCCTGCGGTCGGACCTTCGCGCTCCGCCCGGCGCTGACGAACAGGCGGGTCACCCCCGCCGATCCTCCACGGGGGCGCCGCTCGCCGCGCGCCTCACCGCGCCGGTCGCCCTGCGGGGCCGTGCCCCGCCGGCCGCGCTTGTCGGGGTCCGGCTTGAGGGAGACCGTGGGAATGTCCCGCTCGTCACTCGTCGGGTGGAGCGCCTCGTGAGCGAGCTTCATCGCCGTCAGGGCGACGTCCGCCACGTCGTACTCCTCGCTGAGGGATTCGAGTACCGAACGGAACTCCTCCAGTCCACCGTCCTCGCCCAGGTTCTCCAGCAGAGCGGCACGGGTCAGTTCCAGGCGCCGGGCCCGCATGTCCGCAACGGTCGGCACCTCCTCCACGGGAATCGCGTAGCCGGTCGCCCGCCGGATGTTCTTGAGCGCGCGGTGCTCGCGTGGCTCCATCAGAGTGACCGCCACACCCTCGCGACCGGCCCGCCCGACCCGGCCCACGCGGTGCACATAGGACTCCGGCGCCGAGGGGACGCTGTAGTTGACCACGTGCGTGAGCTGGTCGATGTCGAGCCCACGCGCCGCGACGTCGGTGGCCACCAGCAGGTTGGCCGATCCGCCGCGCAGCCGCCCCATGACGCGGTCACGCTGCTCCTGGCTCATGCCGCCATGCAGGGCCTCGGCACGGTGCCCCCGCTCGTTCATGGCGCTGGTGAGCTGATCGACCTCTTCGCGGGTGCGGCAGAAGACGATCGCGGCGGCGGGCCGCTCGGCGTCCAGCAACCGACCCAGCGCCGCTGGTCTGTACCCGCGCGGAACGACGTAGGCGGCTTGACGCACCCGCGGCTGCTCGCCCGGGGCCTGCTCCTCGCGTGCGATCTGGATCCGCACGGGGTCGCTCTGGTGGCGGCGGGCCATCGCGTCGATGCGCGCCGGCATCGTCGCCGAGAACAGCACCGTCTGGCAGTTCGGCGGCGTCTCATCCAGGATGGCCTCGATGTCCTCGGCGAAGCCCATGTCGAGCATCTCGTCGGCCTCGTCGAGGATGACCATCTCAAGGGCGTCCAGCGGCAGTGTGCCCCGGCGCAGGTGGTCCAGTGCGCGGCCCGGGGTGGCAACCACGACGTCGACGCCGCGCTCAAGGCTCCGGAGCTGTCGGCCGATCGGCGTGCCGCCGTAGACCGGGAGCACCCGAGCGCGCAGGGAGCGACCGTAGCTGTCGACCGCCTCGGAGACCTGGACGGCGAGTTCGCGTGTCGGGACCAGGATCAGCGCGACGGGCACGCTCCTGTCACGGTCGGTGCGCAAGCGCTGGAGCACCGGGAGGGCGAACGCGGCTGTCTTGCCGGTACCTGTGGCAGCTTGGCCGAGCAGATCACGGCCCTCGACGAGGTGCGGGATCGCTTCACGCTGGATGGGAGTGGGCTGCTCGTACCCCAGTCCGGCGATAGCGTCGAGCAGCTCCCGCCGTAGCGGCAAATCTTCGAAGCCGTTCGACGCGTCGGTGGGGTTGAGGGCCATGTTTCTTCTCCTTGTGCAGCTTGTGCAGGGTGATGCTGGTTGGTGGTGCGTGTCCGTGTCGGGAGCGGGGCGGGGTGCCGGAGCGCCTGCCGGTACGTGGCCACGACAAGATCGGGGCCTGTTCCAAACGCAGGGGTGGCGCGGTGGGGGCGCCCTTCATGTCGGAGGTCGGCGACCCTCGGGTGGTCGAGTGGCAAGGCGAGTCAGAGGCACACCAAAAGTCGTGGACGATGCAGGCCGACTCGACTGTGGCGCGCAGGCGCGCGTACCCGACGCGCACTCCGGCCGCCCCGAGACGGAAGCGGTGGCGGCGTAGGGGCCATCTCGTCGAAGAGGGTTTGCTGACCGGCGGCCGCTACACCAGGGTAGGTGATCCTCGCACCCCGGGGGATCAGCTCATCGCGTCACTGCCGACGTTTCGGTGCTCGGAGGCGGCACGCGGTCCGCGGAGGTGAGTTCGATGGCCTGGGAGTATCGGTCCCGTGTGGCCTGTACGTCCCAGTCGAGACGATCACCGGAAGGATGACTCCGGCCGAAAAGACCCGCCGCGGAGTGCCGATGAACACAGCCGCACCCTTCAGACCCCGCGGCGTTCACGGCTTTGTCTTTCGTGATATCGACTTGGCCGAGGAGGCCCAGAGGTTTCCCGCACCATCACGGCATGTCGTGCTGCGACGGCGAGCTGTATACCGTGTCCCGTCACCTTCGGCGAGGGCCGGTGAACGGGGGGCAGGCAACGGTCCCCAGTTCACCCGCGGCCGCTCCCCGCCAGCGTGATCTTCGAGGACCCCTCCCAGGTCACGCTGGCGGGCTTCCTGCTCCCCTTCGCGATCCGCCCACCGCTGCCCGGCGCGGCCTTCGACTCGGCCCGCCGCCGGTCCTGGGCGTCGCGTTGTAATTCCAAGCCGGCAACGCCTAAGCCGTGCACGACGCACTCGCCGCTACCGGGGGGCGATCGTCCGCCCCGTGGAGGACGGGCCGTTAGGTACGGGGGTCGCCTTCGTCGCCTCGGGGGAGTGTGTCGCCACCGCTCACGAGGGTTAAGGAACCCAGAGCTGGTGTTTTTCGCCTGTGCCCTTGGTGCCCGGTGGTAGCAGCGGCCGGAAGCGGCTAGTGGCGCGGCGTGGAGACGTCGGTCACGTGCTTGCCGCCGGCGCCCTTGGTGATGGTGAAGGCGTCGACCACCTCGCCGTCGGCGGTGGAGGCGGTGTAGTCCATCCGCTCACCGTCGACCGTGATGGCCTGGTAGGTCTGGGTGTCGGCGCGCTGGACGCGGGCTTCAGCACCGTTGCGGACCCAGTTGGTGTCGCTGACGTCGTACATCTTGGGCCCGGTCACCGCGACGACGTAGACCGGTCCGGTCTGGACAGCGGGGTCGTCGGTGCGGTTGGCGACGAGGTTGCCGCGGCCGTAGCTGTGGTCGTGGCCCTGCAACACGAGGTCGACGTTGTAGTCCTCGAAGACGTCGAGCCAGTAGCGCCGCAGAGGTTCATTGTCGCGGCCGGGGCGGTTGGCGAACAGCGGCTGGTGGAACGTGACGACGGTCCAGCGGTTGGGGTTGTCGTCCAGGACGCCGCGCAGCCAGCGTTCCTGGTCCCCCAGCCAGTCGGCGTAGGAGAACCAGGGAGCGTTGGTGTAGCTGGCGTTGAGCACGATGAACCGGACGTTCTGGTAGTCGGTGTAGTAAGCGGTGTGGTCCAGGTCTTTGTTGTCGGGCCCGTTTCCAGCGCCGGGGAACTGCAACGGCCAGTGGGGGCTCAGCTGCGAGCCGGAGTACTCGTGGTTGCCAGGAGCGGCCACCTGGTTGATGGCAGCGGTGGCGGGGGCGAAGGCGCCGTACCACTCGTCCCACTCGTCGTCATCGCTGCCCTGGTTGACCAGGTCTCCGGCGTGGAGGGCGAGGCGGGCGTCGGGGGTGTCGGCGAGGGCGGCCTTGACGGTGGGAGCGGCGCCGCGGGTGATGTCGTTCTGGACGTCCCCGAAATAGAGGAACGTGAAGGGGTCGGCGCTGTCGGCGGCGGTGGTGAAGGTGTGCCAGTCGCCGCCCGCGCCGCCGACGCGGTAGCGGTACTGGCTTGCGGGTTCGAGCCCGTCGGCGGTGGCCCGGTAGTAGACGCCTGAGGCCTCGCCGGTGCGCTTGCCCTCGATGCGGCGGATACGTTCGGTGGCACCGGTCGGCGCGATCTCCAGGACGGGTGCGCCGTCGTCGGGGGTGCGCCAGGTGACGGTCTGCGAGGTGCTGGGGTCGGCGGTGGGCGAGAGGGTGACACGTTCGGGGGCGGCTGCGGCGGCAGCCGGGAGTGGCGCGGCCACGGTGGTGGCCGCCACCACCACCGTGGCCGTGACGCCTCTGATCAGGGCGAGAGCCCGGCGTGTGGGGGTGCGGGCGTGGTGGTTTCGTGCGGACATGAGGCCTTCCCGCATATACGAGGGTTAGGGCCCGAATGACGCTAATCTTCCCGCAATAACGGGTGGTGAATATATGGGGACTTCTGGTTGCCATCCCGTTCGTGCTGACGCCCCTCCTGGGCGCCCGGCAATGGCCCGGGCAGGGGACGTGCGGGGACCAACGCGCGGAGCTGTCGGCGCCGCGGGTTCCCGCGTCAAGGCGGTCACTGCAGGATCCTGGGTATCTTCATGTCCTATGCCCGCCGGACATGCGCCTGGGCACGTGGACCGTGCCATCTATGTGGGCGCGCCACTCGCGACGATGACGCCGTTGTCGAGACCGCACTCCATGGTCGATGTCCCCCGCCGGAGGCACGCGGCTGCGGACAGGCCAGTCAGCGTACCCGTTGTCGAACCGCTTGCCGTCGATGCCGCCGGTGAACGATCCGGTATTCGAGGCCCGTGTCCCTCGTGCGTCCTTGGCGCAGCAGCTGTTCCAAACCCGTTAGAGCCTCCTTACCGGGCGGAGTGGGACCGCCGAGCAGCGCGTCACCGCTCGCCGTATCGCTGGCCGGTCGCATGCAGACCGCGAACTTCCCCGCTAGGGCCTGTCTGGAGTTCGGGTTATGAGAGCGGTGCGAGGCTGCGGAGCCAGAGCATCGCACCGCACAGGTGCAGTCCGGCCTCGTAGCTCTCCGGGGTCTCGTCGAAGCGGGTCGCACTGCCCCGCCAGTTCCGCGTGGTCAGGCGTGCGGGGATTTGCTTAGTTAGGCTAGCTAATCATAAGATCGCGGCCGTGTCCTCCGAACCCCACGACATCGCCCATGACCTCTCGCGCATCATGCGCGACCTGGTCACCCTCATCCGTCGCGCCACCGACCCCAATCTCCTGTCCGCACCCCAGATCAGCATCCTCAGCTCCCTGGAACACGGCCCGCGGCGCATCACCGCCCTCGCTGGTGAACACGGCGTGCGCACCCCCACCATGACCACCCACATCACGCGGCTGGAGGCCGCGGGCACCGTTCACCGCGGCACCGACGCCGCCGACGGGCGCGCCGTCGTCGTCGAGCTCACCGACCACGGCCGCCACCTCCTCGCGACCGCCCGGCAGGCCCGCATCGACCACCTCGCGGCCCGCCTCAGTCACCTCACCGAGGACGAGCGCTCCACGATCGCCGCCGCTCTGCCTCACCTCGCCAAGCTCACCGCAACGCCGACCCCGGATCCCCTGCCCCCCGCCGCCCGCACTCCTCAGGAAGATCAGGAAAACCAGGAGAACTGACGCACGATGACTGCCACCGAACCCACTGCTTTATCCACCCCACCCCGCCACCGCAGCCCGTGGCACCAGCCGCTGTCCGTTTACGCCACCGCCTTCGCCGCTGTCGTCGCCTTCATGGGCATCGGCCTGGTCGACCCGATCCTGCCCTCCATCGCCGAGGGGCTCGACGCCTCCGCGAGCCAGGTGTCCCTGCTGTTCACCAGCTACTTCCTGGTCACCGCGATCGCGATGCTGATCACCGGCTTCATTTCCAGCCGGATCGGAGGCAAGGCCACCCTGCTGCTCGGGTTGGCCATTGTCGTCGTCTTCGCAGCCCTGTCCGGCAGCTCCGCCTCCGTCGCCGAGCTCATCGGCTTCCGAGCGGGCTGGGGGCTGGGCAACGCGCTGTTCATCGCCACCGCCCTGGCCGTGATCGTGGGTTCGGCCTCCGGCGGCATGGAGGCCGCCATCATCCTCTACGAAGCCGCTCTCGGTGTCGGCATCGCGTCCGGCCCACTCCTGGGGGCCGTCCTGGGCGATTGGCACTGGCGCGCCCCGTTCTTCGGCACTGCCACCCTCATGGCGGTCGGCTTCATCCTCATCGCCACGCTGCTCACCGCCCCCGCCCGCCCCACCACCAAGACACGACTGAGCGACCCCCTGCGCGCCCTGGCCCACGGCGGGCTGTCCACCACGGCCGTCACCGCGCTGTTCTACAACTTCGCCTTCTTCACCATTCTCGCCTTCACCCCCTTCGTGCTGGGCATGTCGCCCTACGGCATCGGCGCGGTCTTCTTCGCGTGGGGTGTCCTCGTCGCCGTCTCCTCGGTGGTCGTCGCCCCGCGGCTGCACCACCGCATCGGCGCTGTGCCCACGCTGCACACCGCACTCGCACTCCTGCTGCTCCTGCAGGCCGCCATCGCCGTCGCCCTGCTCGCCGACGTTCACCCGGCCCTCATCGTGCTGGTGATCGCCACGGGAATCCCCATCGGCCTGAACAACACCGTGTTCACCGAGGCCGCGATGGAGGTCTCCGACGCGCCGCGGCCTGTGGCCTCCGCCGGCTACAACTTCGTCCGCTGGCTGGGCGGGGCCTGCGCCCCATTTGTCGCCACCAAGCTCGGTGAGGACATCAGCCCCGTGTACCCCTACGCCCTGGGCGCTGCCTGCTGCCTGGTGGCCGTGGTCATCCTGCTGCTGCGCCGCCACCATCTCGCGGCGCTGCGTGCGGTCTAACGCGCGTCTCCCGAGCGGTGCTCGCCGATCGTCGGCGTGGGTTGCCGCTCACCGGCGCGCGGGATGTCATCGCTGGTCACATGTGTGATGGCCGGTGGTGGGCCGGTTGGCCCACCACCGGCCATCCGCTTTCCCGCAGACATGGTGAGCGATTTGTCCGTTTTTCCGTGGGAGGCTAGCAAAAATCGAGGCCACAGAATTGCCATGAGCGGCACAACAGAGTGGCCTGAAGGTAAGGACACGCCCGCCGGGGCCCAAATGATCTCCGCGCGACTCAGCGGCTCGATCTCGTTTTCACCCCTCCCGGCGCTGAGCTGAATAACGTTGCAACGCTTCTCCGCCTTCCTGGGGCGCCGCCCCACCCCGTTGGGTCCTGGCTTCCGATAAGGCCCGCTTATCGGAAGTCAGGATTCCCACCCCTTCGGGGTTTAATTCCGTGTACACGAAACTAATTACGTATAATAAATAACGTTACTCTACAACGAAACGAAATGGGTTGAGTGAGTGGCGTGGGCAGCACCGTGGGCCGGACCGCGCCACGCGCGTCGGCGGACACTCTCGGGACGCCGCAACTCGGCTCTGGGACACCCCCTGGCTAGCGCCCGCAGCGGCCCCTCCGGGGATCACGCCGCGCAGCGCCATCGTGGACTACTGACCGGGTCGAACGCTAAGCGTTGGATTTTGCGCGAAAACTACCGGGACCCCACGACAGGCGATCATTTACGCAAATGAATATCACTTCCGTCATAGAGAGGATGATGGAGAAGTTTGAGGAAACGAGAAAGTCGTGGGGCGCGCGTCGAAGTCGCAGGAGGCGCATCAACACCGGGGCTAGAAGTGTGACCGTGCTTTGGGCGACCGGAGATACGCTTCTGTCGCCTCCCCTCGGCCCCTCACCTGCGCCTCCGCTTGACAGATGCTCCCTCACCATTCGCGATAACCCCGGCCAGGATGCGTGCGGATGCGCCGACGACTGACTAGGTTCGGACGTAGTAATGCCGGTCGGCTCCGTTTCCGTCGTCGGGAACCGGAGGCACGACGGCCAGACACTCGTCGGGAACGGGTCTGAGCGAGGCGCGTCCCGAGAGGAGGGACGTATCAATGGCTATCTGCGACACCTGCGGAAACGACTACTGGATGGCGTTCGAGGTCACGACAGTCAGCGGGGACCGGTACACCTTCGACTGCTTCGAATGCGCCATTCAGCGACTGGCCCCGACATGCGAGCGCTGCGCCTCGCGGATCATCGGCCATGGAGTCGAGGTAGAGGGGCGATTCTTCTGCGGCGCCCACTGCGCCCGGGAAGGAGCCTCCACCATGGGCCAGCAGATTCGCGACTCTGTCGGTGCCCACCCCTAGACGCAATGTCGTTCAGTTAGGGAGTCCGGCCTGCCCTGTCAATCCCGGCCCCTGATCTTTGACACATGAAGAAGGGGTTCCTTGGCAGAACAGCTGTATCTCACCCCAGCCAACACCAAGAAACCCCTTGCCCGCTCATTGTGCCACGACCCGCGACGTTCCGCTCCGCCCCTGGCTATCTGGGCGAACTCGCCCAGATCGTGCCTTTCGAGATGGTCGACGCCGCGCTCGGTGCCAGGCCCCAGCCTCGTTTGTCATCCGCACCTCGTCCTCGACGGACACCCGGTAGTACGCCCTATGTCGGTACCTGGAAGCCGCCGATCTTCTGCTCCAGCAGTTCGGCCAGCCGCAGCGGGGTGCGGTCCTCGAACATCGGACCGATGAGCTGCACTCCCACCGGCAGACCCGCGGAGGATCGGCCCGCTGGTATGGCAGTGGCGGGCAGGCCAGGCATGGTGGCCAGACCGGCCCAGACAAGCTGGTCGAAGTACGTGTACAAGACGCCATCGATGTCGATCCGGCGTTCCAACAGATCGGGGTTGTGGTCGTGCGGGAACGCGGGAGTCGGCGTGATCGGGCACACCACGGCGTCGAACTCGGCGAAGAGCTGCCGCCAGCCGTGACGGTGGAGCTCGCGATGGTTGTTCGCCTCGATCCAGTCGCGGTGGCTGAACACCATCCCGCGCAGCCGCGCCGCGTCGAGACTCTGGTCGTCCGCGCTCAGTCCGGCGGCGCGGGTCCGCAGCTGCTCGTACGCTTCGACGGGAAAACGCGCAACGGAGCCCGAGAACAGCAACTTCGTGTAGAGCGTCGCGGCTTCGGCCAGGTCGGGCAGTAGCGGACTGTGCCGTTCGACGTGGGCGCCGTCGTCGCTAAGTGCGTCGGCCACCCGGTTCACGCCGGCGCGCACAGCCGACCCGGTGGGAATGAGCGGATGCTCGTCGACGACCAAGACCCGGAAGTCGCCGAGCCGCTCGTGACGTGCGGGCGGCAGCGTCAGGTCGTGCGCCTTGCCGAGCGTCAGTGGGTCCGGTCCGGCCATGACGTCGAGCAGGAGCGTGAGGTCGCGGGCGGTGCGCGCCATTGGACCGACGACGGCGAGGTCGAGGTCCACCGGCAATGGCGGTGCCGGCGGCGCGACCATGCCGCGGGTTGCCGCCAGTCCGAGTGTCGGCTTGTGTGCGTAGATGCCGCAGAAATGCGCGGGGGTGCGCAGCGAACCGGCGAGGTCGGAGCCGATGGACAGCGCGCAGAATCCGGACGCCAGGGCCGCCGCTGATCCGCCGGAGGATCCGCCCGGCGTGCGAGCATGATCCCACGGATTGTTAGTGGTGCCGTAGATCTCGTTGAAGCTCTGGATATCTTGCAGCCCCAAGGGCACATTGGTCTTGCCCAGCACCACCGCGCCCGCGGCCTTGAGCCGCGACACCTGTACCGCGTCCTCGGCCGGCACATAGTCCCGGTGTTGCGGCATCCCCCAGGTCGTGGGCAGCCCCGCCATGTTGTAGGAGTCTTTGACCGTCACCGGAATACCGAGCAGCGGCCGGACCTCGCCGCGGGCGCGCTCCTGGTCGGCACCGCGCGCGGCGGCCCGCGCACGCTCGAAGTCCGGCACACAGATCGCGTTGATCACCTTGTTGTCGCGCTCGATACGGGCAATCGCCTCGTCGGTCAGTTCCGCCGAGGTCACTTCATTGGCACGCAAGGCAGCCGCGAGTTCTTCTGCAGTCTGAAATTTCCACTCCATGAATCCGACCGTACTGAGCTCTGGCAGAGGCAATAAAATGCCGATTCGCACAACGGGATAGATGTCTCAACTCATCATGTTGCTCTCCGGCCACAGAAAAGTCGTTCGACCGCTGGCCATGGCGAGGCGCGGCGGTCGGGCACACCTACGGAGATGGTCAGGACGGAGGCGCCCCAGCGCCCCGATCGCTGCCGATATGACACGGGCGCCCACCCCAACCAACGATTTCCGCGCACCGTGATTGTCGTAAATGAACGGTTGTGAGCGGACCGCGAGAACCCCCAATCGTGCCCCATTTCCCCGGTGATCGGTCGCAAAAGTCCTCTCTAAACTCGTACGTTGTGCGAGAGGATTCTGAGAGGCGTCCGGCATGGAGCGGACACCCGAGCAGGCCGCCAGCGCGGTCGAACGCCACGACTGCCCAGCATGCCGCCGCGAGACGACGGCCGGGGCGGGGTCACGCCCGCAGGCGCGCACCCTCTCATAGGCTTCCCGGTTTCCGTACACGAGGCCAGGACGACGTCCGTATCTTTGTGGCTTCCGCCACTACGACGGCCTGCGGGGGTACGGGAGACTGCCGCAAGAGACGGCGGCGTGCCCCGGGGCGGGGCCCAGGCCAAGGACATAACGAAGCACAGGGGAGGCAGCACGGTGAGCGTGCAGCAGTACGACGAGATAGGTGAGGCCTTCGAGGGCTTCAAATCTCTGCTGCTGGCGCACTACGCGGAGGTACCCGGCTTCCTGGCCCTGGTCGGGGACGTGCGCGGCACGTCCGTCCTCGATCTGGCCTGCGGCACCGGCTTCTACAGCAGGGAGTTCAAGCGGCGCGGCGCCACGGAGGTGGTTGGAGTCGATATCTCCGATGAAATGGTCGCCGCGGCACGGGAGATCGAGGAGCGCGATCCGCTGGGTGTCCGCTACGAGGTGGGCGATGTGTCCGAACTGCGGCCTCTCGGGCGGCGCTTCGACATCGCTACGGCGGTCCAGCTGCTCAACTACGCGGAGGACGTCGCCGCCATGGAGCGCATGTGCCGCAACGTGCACCGGAGCCTGGTGCCCGGCGCCGAGTTCTTCGTGCTCGCCCAGACACCCGATTACCGCTTCGGCGGGCCGTCCATGCGCAAGTACGGCTTCCTCTGCGAACCGACCGGCGAAGAGGCCGAGCTCGGACCGCGAGTGCGGATCACGGCGCTGCTCGACCCGCCGATTGAGTTCGTCACCACCTGCCCGCGCCGCGAGGCCTACGAAGAGTGTTTACAAGCGGCCGGGTTTACCGAGGTGACCTGGGTCCCACTGGAGGTCTCCGACGTCGGCGTGCGCACCTTCGGTGCGGACTTCTGGGCGGACTTCCTCGCCAATCCCCCACTGGTGATGCTGCGCTGCCGCGCCTGACGAGCCACCGGCCATCCCGGCGATACCGCCGCCGCTGGTACCGCCGGTTCGCCTGGCACACACCGACCACTGTGCGGGCTCGGGAAAGTCGATCGCGTATCGGGCCTGGATGCCGGTCATCTGGCCAGGGCCCTGCGCACCTATGGGAAGCGCCGCCGACGGCAGGCCATGCTGGCTTCCTCGGTGGCCTTCCGGTGCCTCGCGACCTGCGGGCCGCGAACCCTATTCCGGAGCGGGGCAGCACTTCGCGCGGCCTCGGCTTGCATCTCCGGCGGCTTGGCGACCAGGTCGTTCGAGGCGCTGATCCGAAGGGGGAGCGACCGGTTCTGGTGCCGCGGCTCCCGGCCCACGCCGACACGCTCATTGGCGGCCGGTGACCAGCGTGAACGCCACGCGGCGCCTCGTCGGTGGCGGGGACGGCCGGGCTGCGTCCATGCCGCATGCCCCGAACGAGACAACGAGGAGACTACAGGGCAACCGGTGATGGGCCGCTGACGTCATCCCCCGTCGATCCAGACGCCCGGACTGCATCCCCTACCGTGATCACCCCCGGGGCGCGGGGGCCGCCGAGGCGGCCGAACATGATTTCGGGACTGCCGTCGAAGGCCTGGGTGCGGTAGGCAGCCAGGGCGCGCAGGGGATCGGGCGCTTTGCGGGCCGAGTCCTGGTCGATGTTGATGATCACGCAGCGGGCGCAAGGGCGGACCAGATCGATCTCGACCGTGCCGATGCGCAGTGTGGACACCGTGTCCTCGCCATAGGCCCCAAGGCCCTCCAGCACGATGTTGGGTCGGAAACGATCCATCGGCAGTGGGCTGCCGACACGTGTGTTCAGGTCGTCCAATGACTCACGGGACAGGATCGACAGCGGGTAGCCGTCCGCGAACCGCAGCGATCCGTCGTTGCGCAGGGTGCGGCGTTCGCCGGTGAACCGGACGAGGCGACAGGGGCGCCCCAGCGCGTCGGAGAACCACGCGGCCGGGGCGTCGCCCTGATCGATGCCCCGGCATGGCCGCCCGTGCACGGTCACCTCTGTCACTGGTCCATCCACTGGCGCATGGATGAGGGGAAGCGCGGCGTGCGGCGCGTGTACGGTGAGCTTCACTCCGTCGTAGTCGGGCCGCAATAGAGCGAGTTTGGGTGCCTCGCGCTGCGATATGTGCCGCCGGTCCGGGCGGATCAGCATGAATTCGCGGTCGTGGACCAGCCCGGTGGCACACACCTCGGCACTGGTCAGCGAGATTCCGCCCATGCTCTTGAGCGGAAAGACACGCAGTTCGCGGACGACGGCCATTGCTTTCTCCCCCGGACCACACGGTGTAGCGAGCGGAACGGCCGAGCCGCGGCGCGGCCCCGCGGCGTCCGCGAATCCCGTATCGGACGGTAGTCCCAGCTCTGGGCCGAGACCAGGGCGGGTGTGCCCTTCTGACAGAACTTCGTCAGCTTGCGGGCTGCGGGAGGACCACGACAGGTAGGCACGGCGTTGTCCGTCGGGGCGGCTTTTCCACAGAAACGCACTGCGGCCTGGAGTCGTGCGGGACGGTGCCTCTAGCGTGGTGGCAGCGTCGAAGAAGCACCATCGACATCCGTCCCGGGCGGCGCGTTGAGCAGCGGAGCGGTGCCGAGCACGCAGCGCCCTTGTCCGCTCCACTCGCCCATCGGTAACGAAGGGGTGCTTCGGCACAATGCGTGTCTCTTCTCCGACAGCTTCCCCCTCCCCCGAACACGCGGCCCCTGATTCTTTCAGCGTGCCCGACCTCCGTCACCGCGGATGGTCGCCCGCGATGATCCGCGACCTGCTTGGGGAGCCCGACCACATCCGGCCCAACCCCCTTTTCCGCGCTGGCGCGCCCATGGCGCTCTACCGGGTCGCGCGAGTCGAGGATGCTGAGTCCGGCCCCGACTTCGCGGCGCGCGCCGAGCAGGCTTCCCGCAGGGCCGCCGCCGCACGGCACAACGCCGAGCGGCGGCGCGAGGCGACCCTGGGGATGATCCGCGCGGCGCCCATCGACATCCCCGATCTGGATCGACGCCTGCTGACCGAATACGCGGTGGCCCACCGCAACCGTCGCGTCGACTCCGGCGCCGAAGCCCCGGGCCTTTTTCCTTCCCCGGCCCGGATGGAGGACGTTCCTATCGCGGTCCGGCACCGCTGGGAGGTCAACTACCTGCGCCACGCCCGCACGCCCTATGACTCCCTGCTGACCGCGCTCCGTGGCCGGGTCGGCCGTGTCCAGGCCGAGTTGCTGCTGCGCCGCCGCGTTTACGCGGCCATCGCCGCCCGCTATCCCGACCTGGCCGGAGAGTGCGACCGCCAGCTGGCCAGACGCATCATCATCGATGGGGGTGAACCGCCGTGAGCCCCGTATTCACCGCGACCGGTATCGGGTGCCCCGGGTCACTGCGGACTGGCCGCGAAGCGGCTGCGGGCGCGTAGGGCCGCGACCGCCTCGGCCGGTGCGGTCACACGTGACCCAGCCGAATACGGTGGCTGAGGGTCGTACTCGATCATGAGCTGGATCTCCTGGGCGGCCTTGTCGCCAACAATGCGCCCGGCCAGGGACAGCGCCATGTCGATGCCGGACGACACTCCGGCGGCGGTGACGTACTTCCCGTCGAACACGACCCGCTCTTCGCACGGCACCGCGCCCAGCGCGGGCAATTCCCCCGGCGCGAGCCAGTGGGAGGCGGCGCGCCGCCCACGCAGGAGTCCGGCCGCGGCCAGGATGAGCGAGCCTGTGCATACCGCGGTGGTCCAGGTGCTGGTGGTGTCGGCGCCGCGCAGCCACTCGTGCACCGGCCCTTCGGCCATCAGGTCGGTCTGCCCACGACCACCCGGTACGACGATGATGTCGGGGTCGGGCACGTCGGCGAGTTCGGCGTCCGCGGTCAGGCCGAGGGTGCCGGCGCAGGTGCGCACTTCTCCTCGACGCTCTCCGACATGGACTACCTCCGCCCCGGGAAGGCGGCTGAGTACCTCGTAGGGGCCGACCGCGTCGAGTGCGGCGATTCCGTTGTACAGCAGGATGGCGATACGCATGGCGGACGTGCGTTCCTTTCGGTTCGGTCGTGCAATGCGAGGTGACGCTCGTTTGGTTCGCGGTGTCGTTGATGTGGCCGTGGTCCGCCCGGTCAGTGGGCCGCCGGGCGGAATCGGCGCCGGTATTCGGCGGGTGAGACACCCAGTTCGCGGAGGAACGCCCGCCGCATCGCCTCGGGCGTTCCGTAGCCGCACGCATTGGCGGTGCGCTCGACTCCGCCGTCGCTGTCCTCCAGGAGGCGTCGCGCCGTCTCCAGTCGCATCTGGTCGACGTAGCGGCCGGGGGTGACTCCGACCTCCGCGGTGAAGACGCGGGCGAAGTGACGCGGCGACAGTTGCACGCGGGCGGCCAGCGCCTCCACCGACAGATCCGCGTGAAGGTTCCCGGTGATCCAGTGCTGGAGTTCCCGCAGTGGTGCGCGTGCGGCGGTCTGGGCGGCCAGGTGGGCGCTGAACTGGGCCTGGTTGCCGGGTCGGCGCAGGTAGACGACGAGATAGCGGGCGGTGGTCAGAGCCGTCGACCGGCCCAGGTCTTCCTCGACCAGGGCGAGGGAGAGATCGATGCCGGCGGTGACGCCTGCCGACGTGGCAATGTGTCCGTCGCGTACGAAGATGGGGTCGGGCTCCACCGTGACGCCGGGGAAGCGCTCGGCGAGCGCGGCGCACTGCGACCAGTGGGTCGTGGCCCGGCGCCCCGTCAGCAGGCCGACTTCGGCGAGGAGAAATGCCCCCGTGCACACCGATGCCACGCGGCGGGCGCGCGGGGCGTTGTCACGCAGCCACTCGACCAGCTCCGGGTTCGGTGCGTGCGCCCCTGCCCCGCCGGGAACGACGAGGGTGTCGAACTCCCTGACCTCGTCGATCGACGTCGTTGGAACAATGGCGAGCCCGCTGGAGCTGCGTGCCGCCGCGCCATCGACGGAAGCGGTGACGATGTTGTACGCGGAGGCTGTGTGGTGCGCGGCGTTGATGTCCGGGGAGCTGGTGCTGTCCTCCCCCGCCACCCGGTTCGCGGTGTCGAAGACCTCCAAAGGGCCGGTCACGTCCAGAGATTGGAAATGATCGAACACCGGGATCACGACGGTTCGGCTTGCCATGGCTCTGATCATGATGTGTCCGTCAGGCGACTGCAAGGGCGATTTCCCCACTCTTTCTGCCATGCCCTCACGGTGGAGAGCCGTCCGCGCCGAACCGTTGGCCCACCGTTTTTCTGGGGAGTGGTCGGGGCAGGCCAGTGGGTGATCGACCGTGCGGGCCACGCTGTGTGTCCGCCATCGGACACGGAGAGGACAAGCCCTGCCATGACCGACACCTCCCCCACCGAGGGGCGTGACGCCCTGCTCGCCTCCATGTACGGTGTCGAGGACCTGAGCTCGTTCTCCCTCTTCTCAGGGAACTTCATCAACTTCGGATACTGGGCCGACGACGTTCTCGCCACCGGCGAGCCCATAACCGTGGCCCAGCGCACCCGCAGCCAGGAGGACCTGTACCGGGTGGTGGCGCAGCGGCTCGCTATCGGCCCCGACGATGTCCTCCTGGAGGTCGGATGCGGTATCGGCGTGGGAAGCGCCCTCGTGCTGAGCGAATTCGATCCGGCCGAGGTCCACGGTTTGGACCTGTCACCTGACCAGTTGGCCCGCGCCGAACGACTCAACTCCGAGACACTCCGTGCCCATCCCAAGCGCCTGGTGTTTCAGCGGGGGTCGGCGCTCGACATGCCCTGGCCGGACGGATCGTTCAGCGGCATCTACTCCGTGGAGGCCGCTCAGCACTTCGGCGGTCTCACCGCCTTCGCACGTGAGGCGTATCGGGTACTGCGGCCCGGCGGGCGCCTTGCGCTGGCGACCTTCTTCAGCCCTGATGGCCAGGGCCCGGCGCACCTGGCCGCGCTGATCGCGACCGTGCGTAGCGGTGTTGACGTGGTGCGCCCGGTGGGCTCGTTCACCACCGGTCTCGCCGACGCGGGCTTCGTCGACGTACGCGCGGAATCGATCGGCGACCACGTCTGGCGCGGCTTCGACACGTGGATGGACCAGACCGAGCACCGAAACAGCTGGGGCCGCAACTGGCTGCGCGGCTACCGAGAAGGCTGGATCGATTACTACCTTGTGACGGCTCGCGTCGCCGCGGACGCGGGAACACGTTGACGTGGACCCTGCCCGGAACATGCGGGCGAGGGTAGGCGAAAAGACGTGGCCAACGCGACCGACGACTCCCTACACTCCCGGCCATGCGCGACCTGGCTCGTCTGCCCAAAGCCCACCTGCATGTCCACCTGGAGAGCACGGTGCGGTGGACAACCCTGCGCGAGATCGCCGCGGGCAACGGGATAAAGATCCCCGACCTTCCCGGCCACGGGCGTCGGGCCTTCAACGGTTTCCGTCAGTTCGCCGATCACAACGCGCTCGTGCGCAGCTGCCTGCTCCGGCGCGAGGACTTCGCCCGCATTGCCCGGGAATTCTGCGCGGATGAGGCCGCCCAGGGCACACGCTACGCCGAAGTCACCTTCACCGCCGCCGCACACGGCGAACGGCTGAGCGAACCGGAGATGCCTCTGGAGGCGGTCCTCCACGGGCTGGCCGAGGGACAGGCGGCCCACGACATCGAATGCCGCGTCATCCTCGACCATTCCCGCCGACGCTCCGTGCAACGGGCCCGACGCACCCTCGACCTCGCCACCCGATATGCCGCTGGCAGCGGTTCCGGAGGCGGCGGGGTGGTCGGCCTCGGCATGGCCGGTGAGGAGCGCTTTCCGCTCGCGCCGTTCGCTGAGGTCGTCAGCGCTGCCCGGGACGCTGGACTGCACATCGTGCACCACGCTGGCGAGGCATGCGGTCCCGCCAGCATCCGGGAGGCCATAGGGCTCGGGCGCGCGGAGCGCCTGGGACACGGGATCCGGGTGCTCGACGATGGCGACCTCGTCGCGGAGATCCGCGACCGGCGGCTCCCCCTGGAGGTGTGCCCGTCGTCCAACGTCGCCCTCGGCTTCGCCGAGCGGAAGCTGTCAAATCAGTTGAGACGTTCTATGCCGCGTGTTCTCCCAGGTCGGAGTTGCTGCCCTCGCCCTCGGGGCGGGGCGGGTTGATGTGGACGGCCTCCGGCAGCGGCGGCGGTAGGGGCAC